>CAZBEO010000057.1:0-20931 GCA_964490935.1 uncultured Verrucomicrobiota bacterium | reverse complement strand
TCCAGATTTGTGGAGGGCGTCGGGCTCCGACGCCTTGGGCGTGGGGAATCACCCCTGTGTTGGGATGTTCCGAGGGGCCGGTGGGCGATTGGCTTTGACGCGCAGGCACGCGGGCCGCGTGCCGTCCAATGCGTGGACAGAGCATCGATGCCTCAGTGGCGGTAGCCGCGTGTGAGCAGAATGCGGAGCTTCTTGAGAGATTCATCCTGAATCTGTTTGATACGGGCACGTGTGAGGCCCAGGTTGTTTCCGGTTTCCTCGAGAGTGCGGCCTTCGAGGTAACGCAGCTTCATGATGTAGCGGGCGCGTGAGGGAAGCTGTTCGATGGCCGTCCAGATTTCTGAGTTTTGGGCGGCATTGGAGGCCTGATTGCCGTCTTCTCCTTCAATGAAATGGTAGAGACTGGTCGTGTTGTCACTGGACACGGTGGCATCCAGCGAGACGGGTGGCGCGGGGAGCGTTTCCCACTGCCGGATGAAGGGGAGTATCTTAACCACATGCTCTTCCGTGAGACCGGTCAGTTTGGCAATGATGGCATTTTCCGGTTTAGCATTATGCTTCTCCTGCCAGTCATCCAGGATGGCCTTAATGGCGATCATTTCACGGGTGGGGCGTATGCCGATGCTGCCGGAGCGCACATGGTCGCGGAAAAAATTTCGGAGCCGGTTTCGGATGGCGGTTTGGGCATAGGAAAAGAAGGGCGTGCCTCGGGTAAAGTCGTACTTTCGCGAGGCATTGGTCAAGGCTTTGGAGCCTTCCTGCAGGAAGTCGGTCAGCCAAACCTGTCCAATCCAGAAATAGGGCTTGGTACAACTGACGATGAGTCGCCGATTGGCGATGAAGATTTCTTCTTCAGCAGCTTCAACTTCAGAGACCATTTTGCGGGCCTGGGTGACGCCCTGGTGGAGTTCCTGAGCGTTGGCGAAGCGCTTGCGGGCGAGCTTTTCGATTTGGTAGCCGCACCAGTGTATTTCCTTGAAGAGATTGATGGTCTGTTCCTGGGTAAGTATTTCCACCATGCCGCGCTGGACGAGAAATTTTCCGATGGGTTGGAGACTGGAGGTGGAAGGGGAATAGGTTCGGTGCTGCCGAATGATGATTGGCGCGTAGGAGTGTTTTTTAAATTCCGGGAGAACAATCACATTAAACTGCAAGCCCTGAACCAGCGCTTTCAGCTCATGTTTGTACTTTTCGGTTGTGTTTTCCCGCACCACGCTTGAATTTCTCTGTCGGCTGATTGTTGATTTGTTTTCTATCATGAACAAATTCGGGGCGCATGTTGATATTTTTTTTAACAAGAAGCAAGGATATGTGTAAGTTGTTGTGTTTTTGTCAGTTCGGGGAAATGGGAAAGAGCGCTATCCAGTCGGTGCAATGCCGGAGGTATATAGTTTGAAAACCGGGCTGTTGCGGGTCTTTTTGCGAGTCGGCCATAGGCACCCAACGCTTGTATCAGGCGTTGAATGCCGCCAGCGAAAAAGAGTTGCGGTGCGATCGGCTTGATAGGATATTTTTTATTGTAGTCGTTCAGCAGAGCGAGTCGCAGCGGCTCTTCCAGCGGCACGTAAGGATCGTACAGCAGGGAGGCCAGGTCGTAGGCGGCGGCACCCAGACGCATGCCTTGGTAATCAATCAAAAAAAGGCGGCGGCCTTTGAGCAGGATATTGCTGGACTGCAAATCGCGGTGGATCAGCACTTGGGGTTGTGCGCAAAGGAGGTCGGCAATGGATTGCAGTTCTTCAGCCACGGCCTTGCGCTGGTTGGGCGTGAGTCGCTTTCGGGGTGATATGAACTCGTCGAAGAACAAGTCGTGTTCCCAGGAATAGAGGGCGCGATCAAAGGATTTTTCGAGCGGGATGGGATGGTGCTCCAAGGCACTCGTGCCTTTGGTGTGTAGCAGCGCCACGGCATCAAGCACTCGCCGGTACAGTCGCCTTGCCTCTGCGGCGGAGGCGTGCCGCATTCGGTTTGTCAGGTCTTCGAGTCCACCATCCTCCATGAGCATGAAGCGGTGCTTTTTGCTGTGATGGAATACGCGCGGAACGGGCAGGCCCCTTTTCTCCAGCCAGCGGGTATGCCCGGCATAGTGCATGTTTTCGGGCCGGGCTGCGTCGTCATAACGGATCAGGAGAAGGGATTCCTTTTTTGGGGTGCTGAGTCGGCAAAAGGAGCGGTTAGAACCCCGTGGGGGGAGGGTTTCGACGGTGATCGGGCCGGCAAGCTGTTTGGATGCGGCGCGTTTTTCGGTCGCGGTGAGCGTGGAGGCGCCGGGAGTGAAGAGGGCGTTGCAATATTCGCCAGGCGCATGGATGATGGCCCCCGAGGCTACGATGCAGCGATCGAGTTTGACTCCGCGACACAGCCGGGTGTTTTCCCAGAGTACGCTGCGGATTGCCGAGGCGGCGGGCGCTATGCTCGCCGAGAGGTCGATGGCGGATATGTTTTCAAGGGAGGCATTAAAGGAGCCTGGTGCCACGGCGTCCGGATTGCAGAGTTCGCCGCCGGGGAGTTTTTGCATTCGTGCGCTGGCAGTTTGAAGGTGCGCGTCGAGGTATTGCTGAGGGGTTCCAATGTCGTACCAGAACACCTTCGATGGATTCAGTCCGGCAATGGTGTGGCCTTCCTTCATGGCTTGTTCATAGGCGGTGATGATGGAGCTGAATCCCTGCGGGGGGACCCATTTGAGAATTTCGGGCGAGAGCAAGTGCAGCCCGCAAAAGGTGAAGGTGCCGCGGGCGCCGGATCGTTTGGACTGAAAGCTCGTGATACGTTGGTCACGCATTTCGACGGTGCGTGGTCCGGCGCGGTCATGCAGCCAGAGGGCGGCCAACGGTTGTTCCTGATGGTAAAAATTCACCAAGGGGGCGGGATTCAGCGAGGCGGCGACGTCGGCATTCAGAAGCCAGAACGGTTCGTTGTCCAGCAGGCTTTGTGCATGGGCTAGGGCACCACCTGTTCCGAGAATCTCCGGTTCGGTCGAGAAATAAACCTGCACATTCGGGAGGTCGAGAGATTGGACAACCTGCCGAATCTGTTTCGCTTCATGATGAAGGTTGATGATGATTCGTTCGACATGCCAGTTGCAGAGCATGCGGATGACGTGTTCGATCATGGGTTGGCCCCAGAGCGGCATAAGGGGTTTGGGGCGGACCAGCGAGAGCGGGAGGAGGCGTGTGCCGAAACCCGCAGCAAGAATGAAGGCTGTTTTTGGATAAGTGTTTTTCATAAGGAGAAGTCGCCGCGCATTTAACGGTATCCGGTGAGAATTTCCAAGCCCGGAGTCTTCCGGGAAGCACTATCTTGGTGCTCTGCGGGGGAAAGAGACTCTCTCGCAGAGGGCGCGAAGAGCGCAGAGGAGAGATTCGCCGCGAAAGAACGCAGGGAGCGCATAGAAAGAGGAGCATTCGGGAAGAGAAGGAGAGGTTCTCACACAAAGGCACCAAGGCACAAAGAAGAATTTGGACAGGATGAACAGGGAAAACTGGATTTGGGGGTTCTTTCCTCCGTGTGAAAATTTCTTCTACCCGGGTTGGTCGGTCCAGAGTTCCACGCAGGGGGCATTTTGGAGGGCGAGCCCGCAGGGAATGCTCAAGGGGTTATGCAGAAGCGTATGGATCATCGGGGCTTTCTCCTCGCCTGCTGCGAGGATAAGAATGCGGCGGGTGTTAGAAAAAATGGTGGGTGTGAGGCTGACGCGGTCGGGTGGTTCGGGACGGCGGACCGGAATGGCGCAGAGACTTTTCCCGCGGTGTACGTCGTCGGCGGAAAAAAGCGATGCGGTATGTCCATCGGTTCCGAGACCTAGCACGGCGAGTTCAAAAATGATGCCTCGCTGCATCCACGAACGGATGCTTGCATCAAAATCGTGTGTGGCTTCTTCAAGAGGGAGAGTCGTGTGGACGGGCAGGAAGCGGTCGGCTGGCACCTGAAGCGAGGCGATCATTGGTTTCAGATAGCGAGCATTGCAGCGCGGATCGTCGGCGGGAACCATGCGTTCATCGCTAAGCGTCAGGTGTAGGTGTGGCGAGGCGGTAACGGCGGCGGAGGCTAGGCGTTCATAGACGGGCAGGGGAGTGTTTCCGCCGGAGAGGATGACGGCGTAATCCACCTTGGCGGGTCGCGTGAAGTTCTGCCGCAATTCATCGGTCAAGGCCTCGATCAGGCGTTCGCGGATGGGAAAGGTTCTCAGTTGCATGGTATTCCTCTCCTCCCCCCGTCGCTCGGAGAGCACCGGGCTACTACTAAACAAGCTAACAGTTGCCCCGTCGCTCGGAGAGCGGTGGGTTACTTTCCCGCCAGCATTTTATTGATGGATGCGGCGGCGCGGCGCCCTTCGCCCATGGCGAGAATGACGGTAGCGGCGCCGAGTACGATGTCGCCTCCGGCAAACACGCCGGGCAGGGAGGTTCGCCCGTCGTCATTCACGGTGATGTTGCCCCACTTGTTCACGTCGAGTCCGGGGGTGGTTTGGCGAATGAGCGGATTGGATTCGTTGCCGATCGCCACGATGACGGTATCCACTTCGATCACAAATTCACTGCCCTTGATTTCGACGGGGCGTCGTCGTCCAGAGGCATCGGGTTCGCCCAGCTCATAACGGACGCATTCCATGCCGGTGACGAGCCCATATTCATTGCCCAGAATGCGTTTGGCATTTTCCAGGAGATGGAAGATCACGCCTTCTTCTTTGGCGTGGCCGACCTCTTCGACGCGGGCGGGCATTTCCACTTCGGTGCGGCGGTAGACCAGGTGCACTTCTTCGGCACCGAGGCGTACGGCGGTGCGGGCAGAATCCATCGCCACGTTACCACCACCGAGTACGGCGACTTTTTTGGATTTGAAGATCGGGGTCTCAGCGCGTTCGCGATCATAGGCGCGCATCAGATTGGAGCGAGTGAGGTATTCATTGGCGGAAAATACGCCGACGAGATTTTCGCCTTCGATGTTCATGAATTTGGGCAGTCCGGCACCGGTGCCGATGAAGATGGCGTCGTAGCCGTCCTTGGCCATTAGGTCGAGCAGCTTGCGGGTTCGTCCGATGACGAAATTGGTTTTGATTTCGACACCCATGGCCTGGAGCGATTCAATTTCTTTCTTTACAATGGCCTTGGGCAGGCGGAATTCGGGGATGCCGTAGAGGAGCACGCCGCCGGGTTTGTGGAAGGCCTCGAAGATGGTGACGTCATGGCCTTCGCGCCGTACGTCTGCCGCGACGGTGATGCTGGCCGGGCCGCTGCCCACCACCGCAACGCGCCTGCCGGAGGGCGGCTTGACCGAGGGAGGCTGAGCACCGTGTTCGCGCTCCCAGTCCGCCACATACCGCTCGACGCGCCCGATGCTGACGGCTTGATTTACATCCTTCAGTGATTTGCCCACGGTGCAGAGCTCCTGGCACTGGGTTTCCTGCGGACAGACACGCCCGCAGACCTGCGGAAGCAGGCTGCTTTGCTTGATGATGGCGATGGCGCTCTGAAAGTTGCCCTCGGCGGCAGCGGCCAGAAAGCCAGGAATATCAATGCCAACGGGACAGCCTTTGATGCAGGGCGCGGTTTTGCATTGCAGGCAGCGCATCGATTCGAGTTTGGCCTGTTCGGGGAAATAGCCGACGGCGACTTCCTCCATGTTGGCGCGGCGAATTTGTGGGTCCTGCGAAGGCATTTCTTGCACGGGAATGGCCATGCGTTCTTTCGGCTTGAGGGGTTCCTCGCGCTGAAGAATTTGTTCCAGGCGCGAGGCAGCGTCCTGCTGAATCTGTTCGGGTGTACGGTGTGCTGACATGGTTGGGCGCTCCTAAAGATTATTGATTCTTGTTTTCAATCTGCTGGTCCAGCTTGCACGGGTGCGGAGCTTGCTGTTCCTGGGATTTGTAGGATTTCAGCCGCTGCATCATGTTGTCGAAGTCCACGAGATGGCCATCGAATTCAGGGCCATCCACGCAGACGAATTTGGTTTCATCGCCGACGGTGACGCGGCATCCGCCGCACATGCCGGTACCATCCACCATGATGGTGTTGAGAGAGACCATGGTGTGTACCTTATACGGGCGCGTGGTTTCGGCACAGAACTTCATCATGATGGGCGGGCCGATGGCGACGGCCAGGTCAGGCGGCGGCGTTTGTTCGCAGAGTTCCTTCAGAGGGGCGGTGACGAGGCCCTTGCGTCCGTAGGACCCGTCGTCGGTGCAGAGAATCAGCTCATCGGCCAGTGCGCGCATTTCGTCCTCGAGAATGAGGAGTTCTTTGTTGCGTGCGCCCATAATTACCGTGATGCGGTTGCCCGCTTTTTTCATGCCCTGGACAATCGAGTGCAGGGGGGCAACGCCAATGCCGCCGCCCACGCAGACGACGTGGCCGAATTTTTCAATATGGGTGGGTTTGCCCAGTGGGCCGACGAGGTTGGCGATGACCTCGCCCTCGTTCAGGGCGGCGAGGCGGATGGTGGTTTTTCCGACGACCTGGAAGATGAGGGTGATGGTTCCCTGTTCAGTATCGGCATCGGCAATGGTGAGAGGGATGCGCTCACCGAAATCACTATCGAGTTGCAGGATGATGAATTGTCCGGGGCTGCGCTCCTCGGCAATGAGGGGTGCGTACACTTTCAACATATATACGTCGGCGGAAAGTTGTTTTTTCAGGATAATTTTGTGCATCGGGATTCCTCTCTTGACAGGTGGGACGTGTTGATGGCGTAGAGATAGCGTTTGATTTTCTGGGTGGACGTTTTCTGAAATTCTTCGTAACGGAGCTGGATGCAGCGTGGCCGCTTGTATTCCGTCAGATGGGCGCATTGAGCGCGGACTTCTCCGCCGATGAGTTTTTCCAGCTCCTGATCGGTGAGCCCGGGTTTTTGCTGGGCGATGATTTCCTGATCGGGGACCACGATTACGCCGACTTTTTCTCCGACTTTTTCTCCTTGATCGCGGTAGCCGAGAATCAAGGCTTCGGAAATAAAGGGGCTTTTCAGTATTTGAGCTTCCACTTCTTCGGGATAAATATTTTTTCCTTCGCGATTAACGATGAGGCTTTTGATTCGCCCGCTGATGGTGAGGTACCCTTCGGAATCGATCTGGCCAAGGTCCCCCGTATGGAGCCATCCATCGCGAATGATTTCCGCCGTGGCTTCGTCATTCTTGTAGTAGCCCGCCATGATGTTTTTTCCCTGGACGGCAATTTCGCCGATCCCCTCGGCGTTGGGATTCATGATTTTCAGTTCCACGCCGGGCAGGGCTTTGCCCACCGTGCCCGGTTTGTTTTTTTCCGGCGGATTGAGGGCGACCACCGGGGCCGCTTCGGTCAGGCCGTATCCCTCGCGGACCACCACGCCGAGACGCTCCCAGCCCCGGATCACGTCCGGGTCGCAGGGGGCACCGCCCGAGACCACCACGCGCAGGCGTCCGCCCATGCGTTCAATAATTTTACGGCCTACTACCTTGCCTAGACCGGCCTTCAGCATTAGTCGGGCCGAACGTTTGGCGCTGATGCCCGCTTGAATTTTGGCATACATTTTTTCAAGCAGCAGGGGGACGCCGATGAGCACCGACGGGCGTGTTTCCTGGATGTTTTCGCTGATGGTTTTCAGGCTTTCCACGATGCTGATGGAACTGGCGGCAGCCAGGGGGACGAGCAGGCAGGTGGTGAAGGCAAAGGCATGGTGGAGGGGAAGGACCAGCAGAAAATTATCCTCTAAGCTCACGTCCTTGAATGAGGCGAGACTGCTTTCGACGTCCGACGTGAAGTTCAGGTGGGTGAGCATGGCGCCTTTGGGGCGTCCGGTGGTTCCGGAGGTGTAGATGATGGAGGCGATGTCGGAATCGGTGGGCGTGGCCAGATCGTAGGCGGTGACATCGGCCGGCAGCATTTCCCCGACTTGCTGCATCTGTTTTTCCATATCCTCGTATCTGATCGAGCCATCGGTGGGCAGGGTGATGTGATTGCCGTTGAGGATGAGGACGGACTTGAGCGCGGGCAGGTTGCCTTCGATTTCGCGGACAAGTTGGTAGTTGCGTGCCGTGGTGAGCAGGCAGGTGGTTTCCGAGTTGGAAAGGATATGAGCCACTTCCTGCTCGCGGAGTTTGGGGTCCATGGGCACCGCCGAGGCACCGAGACCGGTGATGGCGAGGTAGAGTTCGATCCATTCGACGGAGTTGTCGAAGAAGAGGGCCACATGATCGCCTGGTGCGATCCCGAGGCGGTGGAGTACTTCCGCGATGAGGCGAATTCGGTGGAGGAGCTGTTCGTAGGTTCGTTCTTCCCATAGGGCGTTTTGCTTGAAACGCACGGCCACGCCGGTCGGATTTTTCAAAATGGCTCGCGCTAGCAGTTCTTTTATGGTCATGCCTTGTTTATTCCCGTGTTTAGTTGTGGAAATGGACCCGCAAACTACCCGAATTCCAGATGAATGTAGAACCCAAAAGCAGCTAAACAGAGTAAGGGGAAACAAAAAGACTGGCAATTCAAAAGGTTTTTTTTCATTATTCACACTCTTACTGTGTTTCAAGCACGCAATCCGTGTGTTGTGGAGGGTGTTGGATATGGCTGTAACGGTGCAGGTAGAGTTGGGGGAGCGTTCTTATCCGATTTGCATTGGGCGTGATCTGCTTGCTGCGTTGCAGACGGAATGCGCCAAGCGTTGGCCGGGGGGGCGGTGTCTGCTGGTGACGGATCGGCATGTGGGCAAATGGTATGCTTCCGCGCATGAAACGGCGCTGCGTGAGGCGGGGTTGATTCCGGCGGTGTTGCAGGTGCCTGCGCGTGAATCATCGAAATCACGCAAGTGGCTCCATGCCGTTTATGATGCGGCGCTGGCGCATGGGATGGGGCGGCGTTCGTTCATGGTGGCGCTGGGTGGCGGCGTGGTGGGCGATTTGACGGGATATGCTGCTGCAACGTTCATGCGGGGTATCCCGTTTGTGCAGGTGCCCACTTCGTTGCTGGCGATGGTGGACAGTTCGGTCGGGGGGAAAACCGGTATCAATCTACCGCAGGGCAAGAATTTGGTAGGGGCCTTTCACCAACCGGCGGCGGTATTTGCGGATTTGGAAACGTTGGCGACGCTGCCGGAACGGGAATACCGCTCGGGCCTGGCTGAAGTCATCAAGTATGGCATTATCGAGGATGCCTGGTTTTTCAGCACGCTCGAGAACCAGGCGGAAGCCCTGAAGCAACGCGATATGGAGACGCTGGCCCGGGTCGTTTCGCGTTGTTGTGAAATCAAGTCCGAGGTGGTTCGCTTCGACGAGAAGGAATGCGGCGTTCGAGCCGTTCTTAATTTTGGGCATACGTTCGGTCATGCGCTGGAGACCTGCAGTGGCTATGGCAAACTGCTGCACGGCGAGGCCATTTCCATCGGCATGGTATTTGCCGCGCATCTTTCTCACGAGGTGGCGGAGCTGAGTGCGGAGGATGTGGAACGGATTGAGCGCCTGTTGATTTGCATGGGTCTTCCAGTGAAGGCGCCGCCGTTGGACTGGAATGAACTGTATGCGGTGATGCAGAAGGACAAAAAGAATCAGCGCAGAGAGCCGCTGTTTGTGCTGGCGACCCGCATCGGCAACGTGGTGCATGGGGTCGAGGCGTCGCAGGCGATCATGCGCCGGGTCTGGGAAGCCGTGCTGGAGCATCCGGTAAAACAGGAAGATGCGCAGCCTGAGTTGTTCCCCGAACTGAAAAGGCGTGGCGACGGATGAATGCACGCGAAGCTTATATCGGTCTGAACATGATCACACAACTTGGGCCTGTTCGCATTCGGGCGTTGGTGGAGTATCTCGGCTCGCCGGAAGCGGTGTTTCAGGCATCGCACGGGGATTTATGCGGGGCGAAGGGCGTGGGTGCCAAGCTGGCGGATGCCGTGTGCGAGCAGCGCGGGAAAATCCGGGTGGATCGCGAAATCGCGGCGGCGGAGGCGCTGGGCGCACGAATCATTTCCTGGGTGGACGAAGACTATCCTGAACCTCTGCGGACGATTTATGATCCGCCGGTTGCTCTCTATGTGAAAGGGACGCTGCAAAAGAAGGACCGCCATTCGTTGGCGCTGGTCGGCTCGCGGCGCTGCACGCATTACGGTTTGCGCACGGCGGACCGCTTCGCCTATCAACTCGCCAAGGTGGGCTATACGGTGAACAGCGGTCTCGCGCGCGGCATAGACACCGCCGCGCATCAGGGCGCATTGAAGGGGGGCGGGCGGACCTTGGCTGTTCTGGGCGGAGCGCTTGACCGGCTCTACCCTCAGGAAAACCGCAAGCTGGCCGAAGAAATCTCGAAGCAGGGCGCAGTGCTTTCTGAATTTCCGCTGGGGCGCGAGCCCGATAAAACCACCTTTCCTTATCGGAACCGGGTGGTGAGCGGCTTATCCCTCGGTGTGCTGGTGGTGGAATCCCCGCGCAAAAGTGGATCGCTGATTACGGCGGATATGGCACTCGAACAGGGGCGACAGGTCTTTGCGGTGCCGGGACGTATTGATGAACCCGCATCGCAGGGATGTCACCGCCTGATTCGTCAGGGGGCCAAACTCGTGGAAACGCTGGACGACATTCTCGAGGAATTTGAACAATTGCTGCCGTCCAACGTGCTTCAAGCACACCGCGAAGCTCAGAAGCGTCCGGACGTGACGCTTACGGCGGAGGAGGCGCGGGTGGTGGCGGCTCTGGGGGCGGGCCCTCTCGACATGGATGCGCTTGCCCGCTCGTGCAGCATGACCAGCGCGACGCTCAGCGGACTGATGCTCGGGCTCGAAATGAAACGGGTGGTCCGCCCTCTGCCAGGGCGTCGCATCGAGCTGTGTGTGCATGTAGACGATATCCGGGGCTGAAAGCCGGCACCCGCTACCCTGTGCGCAAACTCACGGTTGATTTACATTGAATACCCGCATTCAATGCGGTTATTTTCCCGGCTTTATTGGTTGACCGACCAGAAATGAGCAAGCCATGACTGAGAATGAACCCGCGCTGAATCAACATTTTATCCGCGAGAAAATCGCCGAGGACAACCGGACCGGCAAGTTCGGCGGAAAGGTGATCACCCGTTTTCCGCCGGAGCCCAACGGCTATCTGCACATTGGGCATGCCAAGGCTATTTGCCTGGATTTCGGAATGGCCCTCGAAAACAATGGCCAATGCCACCTGCGTTTTGATGATACGAACCCCACGAAAGAGGACGTCGAATACGTGGATTCTATTATGGCCGATGTGCAGTGGCTCGGCTTCGACTGGGGAAAACACCTCTACTACGCCTCGGATTATTTCGAGCAGATGTTTCAGTATGCCGAAGAGTTGATTCACAAGGGGCTGGCGTATGTTTGCACGCTTTCGCCCGATGAGTTCAAGGAATACCGAGGCGTGCCGACACGCCCCGGGAAGGACAGTCCCTGGCGGAATAGGCCCGTGGCGGAAAACCTGGACTTGTTCCATCGCATGCGCGCCGGCGAATTCGAGGATGGCGCCTACGTGCTGCGTGCCAAAATCGACATGGCCTCGCCAAATCTCCACCTACGCGATCCGGCCATCTACCGAATCAAGAAGGCGCCGCCGCATCATCGCACCGGGTCCGCCTGGTGCATTTATCCCATGTATGATTTTGCGCATGGTCTGGAGGATGCCATCGAAGGAATCACGCATTCCCTGTGCACGGTCGAATTCGAGGTGCATCGTCCGCTCTACGACTGGATTCTTGATAACGTCTCGGTTCCGTGCCATCCGGAACAGACCGAATTTTCGCGGCTCAACCTGAGTTACACCATTATGAGCAAGCGCAAGCTGCAGCAGTTGGTGGAGGAGAAGCAGGTGTCCGGCTGGGATGATCCGCGTATGCCGACGCTCGCTGGCCTGCGGAGGCGCGGCTATACCCCCGAGGCCATCCGCCGATTCTGCGAGGAAGTGGGCATCACGAAATTCAACAGCCTCACCGATGTGGCGCTGCTTGAACACTGCCTGCGCGATCACCTGAACAAAACCTCGGCGCGTGCCATGGCCGTGCTGGACCCGATCAAGGTGGTGATTGATAATTTCTCCGAAGGACAAGTGGAATACTTCGATGCAGTCAACAATCCCGAAGACCCTGCGGCGGGCACCCGAAAGGTGCCCTTCTCGCGCGAGTTGTATATCGAGCGCAACGACTTCATGGAGGAGCCGCCCAAAAAGTTTTATCGTCTCGCCCCGGGGCAGGAGGTTCGCCTACGCTATGCCTGCCTCGTGACCTGCACCCATGTGGTGAAAGAGGCCGATGGCCAGATCATGGAGATTCACTGCACGTGGGACCCCGAATCGCGCGGCGGCTCCGCGCCCGATGGGCGCAAGGTGCGCGGAACCATTCACTGGGTCTCGGCGCAGCACGCCGCAGCGGCGGAGGTGCGGCTGTACGACCGCCTCTTCACCAAAGAGAACCCCGGTGATGAACGGGACGGAACCGCGTTCATCGAGCACCTGAATCCGGACTCCTGTCAGGCCGTGCGTGCCTATCTTGAACCCTCCCTGGCGGATGCCGCGCCGGGAACACGTTTTCAGTTCGAGCGCCTGGGATACTTCTGCGCCGACGTCAAAGATCACGCCCCGGAGCATCCGGTGTTCAACCGAACGGCTTCACTACGGGATTCGTGGTCCAAACAATAAAACAAAGCGTTCGTTGCGCCCTGTGGGGTGCGGCAGACAGGATGGAATGAGCGGCATGGAAAAGCAGGAAATCAATCGTAGAGTCATAGCCATCGTAGGACGCCCCAATGTGGGGAAATCCGCGCTGTTCAATCGCATCACGGGTCGGCGGCTGGCCATTGTGCATGAAGAAAGCGGCGTCACACGTGACCGCCTTTGCTGTGAAACGGAGTGGGACGGGCATCCCTTTGAGCTGATCGATACCGGCGGAATCGGCCTGATGGATGGCAAGAGCTCGGCGGATCACATTGAGAAGGGCACCCGTGAACAGGTCGATATTGCCCTGCAGGATGCCGCCTCCATCATCTTTGTAACGGATGTCACGCAGGGCGTGGTTCCCCTGGATGAAACGGTGGCGGGGCTGCTGCATCAATGCGGAAAACCGGTGGTGATCGCGGTGAACAAGGCCGATCACGAAGGACTCGATGACCGCCATATCGAATTCGCCTCGCTGGGTTTTCCCATGTTCCCCATTTCCGTGCTGCATAAACGGGGTATTGACGACCTGGTGATGGAGGCCATCAAGCCGCTTCCGCCGGTGACTCCCGCCGACCTGATCGAGCCGCTCAAAATCGCCGTGGTGGGCCGCCCCAATGCGGGTAAATCCTCCTACATCAACCGACTCCTTCAGCACAAACGCGTCATCGTTTCCGAGGTGCCCGGCACCACCCGCGACAGCATTGAAATACCCTTCTGCACCGGGCAGGGGGAACAGTTGCGCAAGTATATCCTGATCGATACCGCCGGCATCCGCAAATTCAGCCGTGCCAAAGATGCCGTCGAGAAATACAGCATTAACCGCGCGGAAAAAAGTGTGGAGGCCGCCGACGTGGTGATCATGATGATTGATGCCACCGAAGGACCAAAAAAACAGAACAAAAAAATTGCCTCGTTGGTCCTGGAGCAGAACAAGGGTTGCGTGATTCTTGTGAACAAGTGGGATTTGGCTGAAGGCGTCACCACGCAGCGGGAATACGGAAAAGCCCTGCGCGAAGAACTTCAGTTTTTGGATTTCGTGCCCGTGCTGTTCACCTCTGCCGAGACCGGCTACAACATCCGCCGAACCATCGAGGCGGTCGACCACGTATCCACGCAGATGCGCACCCAACTGACGACCGGCCTGCTCAATCGTGTGGTGCAGGACGCCGTGAAGAAGTATCAGCCGCCCGTGATGCAGAATCACCGCCTGAAAATATTTTACGTGACCCAGGTCGGAGTGAAGCCGGTTACGATTCGCTTCTTCGTCAACACACCCACCCGGGTTTCAGCCAATTATCAAGCCTATCTCATGCGGCGCCTGCGCGAAGCCTTCGGACTCGAAGGCGCTCCGATCGTGCTTCAATTCCGAGCCCGCAGCGAAGGACGCGGCGAGCACTAATGCTAGAAGGCCACCGGGCTATGGCCCGACAGCCTTCTAGGCAACAACAGCGGCTACGCTGTTGTGTTTTTGGAACCCATAAAAAAGTTTCCAATGATTGGAAAAACGCTCTGAAAAAGTTCCAACGATTGGAAAAATGGCGCAAAAAAGTTCCAATGATTGGAAACTTTTTTATAAAGACCGCTTGTGTGATTCCGTAGGCAAGAACATCGCGAGGTGGATGCTCCAAGAGCGGGGATGGACGTGTTGGTAGCGTGGTGCTCTCCGAGCGCCACGATTTTTTGTGCGTGATGCCCGCCCCCGCCCCCGCCCCCGCCCGCTCGGCGAGCAGGCGGCTACTTATTTGGTCGTTTCGCAATACCTCCATCCGCTCGGCGAGCAGATGGCTACACACGACACAACAGCGTCTTCGCTGTTGTTGACTAACAGGATGTCGGGCTAAAGCCCGGTATCCTGTTAGTTCGGGACCCAGGTGGAGGGTTCGGGTTTAGTGGACTCTTTCTTTTCACGATGGAAGAGGCCAGATTCGACGGGGCGTTCAAAGACGATTCGGCGTTGCTTGTTGTCGATGGTGACGGCGAATTTTCGTAGGAGGCGTGCGCCGATTCGGGGGATTTCGGGATAGCCGAGTTGGAGCGTTTCGGCGTTGGTGATGTGCACATCGAGCAGGGCGAGTTCGCCGATGAAAAGCTGACGGATGACGGTTTCGTCGGGTTTGTTCCAAGCGATTTCATAGTCGCCGCCTGTATCGATAATGGCCTGCACGGGTTCGCCGTCAATCAAGGCTTTTACGGCCAGCGTTCCGTTCACTCGTTCATAGGGCACGGACTCTAGGAGAAAATCCTGCGAGCCTTCGTATTTTCGGTCGGCAGAGAGATAGACGCAGTGATTGGGATAGTCGAAGCGGACAAAGGAGAAGGTGCGAAGCAGGTCGCAGCCGAGGACGACTTCGGGTTTTGGGTCGTCGGCCTTTCGGGCGAGAGGACCGAGGGTGATCTGGGGGATGCGTACGTAGGCGATCATGTTTTCGACATGAATTTCACCGATGCGTAATTTGGTGATGTAGATGGCGATGCCGGGTTCGGTTTCGCCGACGTGATCAGCTAGGCGCCGATACGGTGGTGGGCCGAGGGGTTGAGCGGCCAAGAGGTAGGCGGCATCCAGGGTCAGCCAGGAATCACGCGAGCCGGTATCGAGCAGGGCATCCACCACTTCCAGTTTTTGGCCTTTTACCTCGACGACTGGAATATAGGCGTTTCGACCTTCAAAATCGGATTTAGCGGTTTGAAAATCATGCAGTCGTTTGGAGCCGGAAAAGATGGGGCCGTATTTTGATTGATAGACGGTCAGTCCGAAGCGGCGGGGGTCTTGTGGTTTCTGAAAAAATTCTTTGATGGTTTGGGGGGTGTGTACATCCTGATCGGTGGGTGGGGACATGCAGGAGGTGAGTGGAAGCAGAAAGGTCAGCGCTTGGATCAGAAGTAGTGCTTGTTTCTTCATTCGGTGTGTCTTTCGCGTTGAAGGAGGTACTCGACCTGGACTTGTTTGTTGAGGGGGATGATCCAGTCGCGGTAGATGGTGCAGGCGGTTTCGGGGGTGATGCAGTGCATGCCGGGGAGTTCATCGAGTTCGCCGGTGTAGATTTTTGTTTTGTTGGCCACGCGGTTCAGGACATCCTGCTCGACGGCGGCATTGGTGATCAGGGCCATGATGCGGGTGGCATCGCTGACTTGGATGGCGGTACGAAAGGCGTCGGGGGTATCCTGGAACTTGCATTCGGCAACAAATTTTCCGTAGTGGATGCGCTTGGAAAGGGCCTGGATGAGGGTGACGTCGTTGACGGCGCTGGAGCCGTATTGCTTATCGTCGCCGGGGAGGCAGAGAAGCGGAATGATGCGGTGGATATAGTCTTCTCGGATGCGGTCATTCAGGTTGATGGTGTTGGGTGCGAGCGGATTGTCCACGTAGGTCAGGGCGGGAAGGATGGGCTCGGGAAGGTCGTGAAAGAAGGGCTGTTCGTCGGGTGAGGTATAGCGGCGGACCTTGGCGTGCGACCGCTCGCACTCGTGGAGCATGTAGTCGAGGAGGCTTTCGGTGTGGTCCTCGACGCCTGGGAGACCGGGTTGATAGACGGGGACGTTTTGTCGAAATTGGGCACGTTCAATCATCCCGAAGAGGATGGTTTCTTCGAGCCGAATGAGTGCATTGCGGATGTTGGGCAGTTGAAGTTGCGCCGCCATGAATAGGCCTTTCCGCCATGGATATGCAAAACGTGCTTCGGATCAGCGCCCGAGCAGGAATTCGAGCCATTCGCCGGAGTGTTTGGCCCAGGTGGCTTCATCGTGTTTGCCTTCGGGGTCTTCCGTGAAAAGGAGTTCCCGGCCCGGCTTGAATTTTTTCCGTTGCAGTAGTTCCACCATTTCGCGGGTGGAGTGAGTGAGTTCCTGTTCGAGTTCATCGCCCTGGCCGACGTAGAAGAAGAGGCGGAGGTCCGGCTTTTTCTGAGTGGCATTTACCAAGTCGAAGCAGGTTTTGCTTTCGTTGAAGCGGAAGGAGGGCGAAAGGCAGGCCGCTTTCGAGAAGACGTTGGGATGCTTCCACGCAGCGTAGAAGGCGATGGTGGCACCGAGGGAGGCGCCGGCGATCGAGGTGTTTTCTGGGCCGGTGAGAATCCGGAAGTCACGCTGAATGATGGGCATGAGTTCGAGGAGTAGAAAGCGGATGTAGTTTTCGCCTTGTTCATCGGGATTGTATTCGGTTTCGCGGTGCGTGGTGCAGTAGGGGGCCACGACAATGGTTTCGCGGATTTTGCCGGATGCGATGAGTTCGGTGCACCAGTTATCTATATTCCAGGCCTGATTCCAGGTGGAGGTGTTGGGGTCGAAGACCTGCTGTCCGTCCTGCATGTACAGGACAGGATATTTTTTGGAGGAGTCTTTGTAGTAATCGGTGGGAAGCCAGACCAGTACGTTGCGTGCGGTGCTCAGGACCTTGGAGGGAACATTTTCGAGGATGTCGTAATTGCCGGTGATTTCTGGGGGCGGACCCATGCGCAGGTCTTTCCAGTGGTGAATCCAGTGTTGGAGCGTATTGCCGGAGACTCCGGCTTCGAGGCGTTTGTTGCCGGGGATGTTGTGGTCGGGGGTGACTTCCTCGGAGGCCCAGGAGCCACGGGTGATTTTGTATTCGAGCGGAAGGTCGGCCGGTATAATGCAGGAGCCGGTCCAGACATTATCTTTCTCGCGAGTGAGAGGAATGGCCGCCGGGTTCCAGCATTCAAACTGATTTGTATTGCCGGTGATAAAGACCTGTTCGCCAGCGGGGAGGGGTACGGCGGTGCTGATTTCAAAGCGGATGCATCGGTTTTTTCGAGGTGCTGCACTCATAGTTCCATCCTCTGATTTGCGGCATATAGCCGGGGTTTTTTCTACTGTTTGAGATAGTATGGGAAAAACGTGTGTGAGCCAATCCCTAAATGGGAGATTCAACTGGTGCTGTTTGATTGGTGTTTCGTGGAGAGGAGTCCGCAGGCGGCGAGGATGTCCTGTCCTTTGGATTTACGGATGGTGGTGGTGATGCCGGCTTGTTTGAGAATGTTTTGGAAGGTTTCGATGACGGGACGCGGGGAGGGGAGCAGATGGGCGTCGGGCAGGGGGTTGCAGGGGATGAGGTTGACGCGGCAGGGGATGCCGCGCAGGAGGGCGGCGGTGTCGCGTGCGTCTTGCGCAGAATCGTTGCTGTTTTGAATCATGGCATATTCAAAGGTAAGGCGGCGCTGGCCCGTGAAGGGATGTTCGCGCAGGAGTCGGATGACCTCGGCGAGGGGATATTGTTTTTCGACGGGCATGAGGCGCAGGCGCTCTTCATGGGTTGGGGCATGCAGGCTGATGGCCAGGTGGCAGGAGTGTTCTTCGATGTATCGTTTGAGCGTGGGCAGGATGCCGACGGTGGAAACGGTCAGACGAGTGGGACTTTTCGCGAGGGCGTCGGGCGAGGTGAAGAGGGTAAGGGAGCGGGCGACTTCTTCGTAATTATCGAGCGGCTCACCCATGCCCATATAGACGATGTTGGTGATGCCGTCGCGCTCGGGACAGCTCAAATACTGATTCAGGATGTCGGAGGTGGGCAGGTTGCCGTGGAAGCGCTGCTGTCCGGTCATGCAGAAGGAGCATGCCCGCCGACAACCAACCTGCGTGGAAAGGCAGAGCGTTTTGCGGTCGCCATCGGGAATCATCGCGGTTTCCACAAATTGTCCATCGCGTGTTTGGAAGAGATATTTTTTTGTGCCATCGGCGGATTCAGCCGTGCGCACGGGCGGATGGCGTCCCGAATCGAATTCATCCGCCAGGAGGGTGCGGAGCGCGGGAGGCAGGTTGAGCATGGCTTCGGGGGATGCGGCATGATGCACGTAGAGCCATTCGAGAATTTGTTTGGCGCGGAATTTCGGAAGGGCGTTGCGCTCACAGAAGAGGCGCCATTCCTCGGGGGTCAGGTCGAGCAGGGTGGATTTGGCGGGAGGGGTCGTCATGCGTTGTGTTTTCGGTTATGTCAGATCCCGCCACGATACCGTTGCAGGATCAGCGTGATATATTTTTTGGTGGTTGGATAGGTGATACGCTCGACGAAGCGTCGGGCGTTGGGGTCGTCCGGGTCGGCCCAGCGTCGTGCGTTGGAGCGTCCGGCGTTGTATTCGGCGAGAGCGTAGGGGATGGGGTCGGGCACTTTGTTCTTCCAGTAGCGAATGGCCCGCCCGAGATACCAGCAGCCCGCGTGCAGATTGGTCAGGGGGTCGAAGAGGTCGTCGCGTTGGAAGGTTTCGCGGTTGGTGGCATCTGCCCATTCTTGGGCGGCGGGTTCGGTGACCTGCATGAGTCCTATTTCCCCGGCGGCACCGACCTGCATGGGCTTGAAGCGGCTTTCGGCCCAGATCACGGCGGTGGCCAGGCGCGGATCCATGTGGTACTCCCGGCTGACTTCCACAATCATGCGGTCGTAGCGGTGTAGCTTTTTCATGTGTAAAACGAATCCGAGGGCCAGCACGAGAACCGCCAGAACGAGGTTCCAGTAGAGAATACGCAAAAAGAGTTTTCCCGAGAGATGCATAATGGGTGGCATTCTCAACCATTATGCCGGTATAATCAACGAAAAGTGAACAGTATAGGGGTCATCACCCCGGAGGGGGTGTGGGCGTGTAGCCCAGGGTCGGCAGACCCTGGGACTGTGATGCCAAGAAACCCCGCACCCCGTCCGGGGTGCATGTTGTTTTTGTTGATTGTGTTCCCGGGGTCGCCGACCCCGGGCTATTTTCCCCGGCCCCTCCCGGGGCCAATTCTACATAGAAAACGATCACCCTTCAGCAGTCCCGGCAGGGCCAAACAACCTCTCTACTATTTTTCTCATGAAGATTGTGCAAGTTGTGCTAGAAATGTATTGCACAAAATAATGACGAAAGATCGTAGTAGGGATGCGTAGGAATACAAAGGAGGCAAGCAATGAAGTCTTACCGGAAAGAGTTGTGGTTCAATACGCCGACGCGGCGGGCCTATATCAATATCACCCCCGAGGTGCAGGGCTGCCTGCGGGAGAGTGGTATTCGCGAAGGGTTGGCCTTGGTCAACGCCATGCACATCACCGCCAGCGTATTCATCAACGACGATGAGAGCGGCCTGCATCGTGATTTCGAGCGGTGGCTGGAGAAGCTCGCGCCGGAAAAGCCCTACTCGCAATACGATCACAACGGCTTTGAGGACAATGGGGATGCGCATTTGAAGCGCACGATCATGGGGCGGGAAGTGGTCGTGGCGGTGACCGATGGGGCCCTGGACCTCGGGCCCTGGGAGCAGATCTTTTATGGGGAAATGGATGGTAAGCGTAAGAAACGGGTATTGGTGAAGATGATCGGCGAGTGAGCCGTGGGTTTTGTTTTCAGAAAAGAGGGATATGCCGACGATTGTACAGGTTGCCGTAGAGCTTTCGCTAAATCGGGAGTTTGACTATCTGGTTCCGGATGCGCTGCTCGAGCAGGTCCGCCTCGGATCGCAGGTGCAGGTGCCGTTTGGACGACAGACCAAGTACGGCTATGTGACCGGCTTCAAGGAGAAGTCGGAGTTCGAGAAGCTGCGCTCGATCAAGAAGGTCATTGGTGGTGCGCCGCTGATTGGCGAAAAGGTGCTCGATTTGGCGCGCTGGATGTCGGATTATTACATCACCCCGCTTGAAAAAACGCTGCAAACACTCATTCCCGGCGCCGTGCGAAATAAAGATCGTAGCTTTCGCGAGCAATTGATGGTGCGGCCAGCCGCGCGCGCGAAAAAGGCGTCGGAGCGGGCCGCTTTGGCAAACGCCTTCCCTCGCCGCTCCGAAGTGCTGGAAATTCTGCTTGTGGAACAGGAGATGCTCCTGGCGCAGGTGATTCAACAAACGCGCACTACGTCGGCCACCCTGCGTGCGCTTGAAAAGGATGGCTACGTCACGATTGAGAAGGCCGTGGTGGGGCGGAATCCTCATGCAGGGAAACAGTTGCTTCCCACCGAGCCGCTGCCGCTGATGCCGGAGCAGCAGGAGGCTTATGAGGGCATCTGCCGCGCCATGGATCGGGAGAAGCCCGGGGTGATGTTGCTGTACGGCGTGACCGGAAGCGGCAAGACGGAGGTGTATTTGCAGGCGCTGGCTCATGCACTCGAGAAAGGGCAGGATGCCATCATCCTCGTGCCTGAAATATCACTTACGCCGCAGACGGTGGAGCGCTTCCGAAGTCGTTTCGGAGACCGTATTGCGGTGCTGCACAGTCATCTTTCGGATGGGGAACGGCACGATGAATGGCATCGTCTGCATCGGGGTGAGGCGCGTATTGCGATCGGCGCGCGTTCGGCGTTGTTTTCGCCGCTCCGTCATCTGGGGTTGATCGTGGTGG
>CAZBEO010000056.1:0-21057 GCA_964490935.1 uncultured Verrucomicrobiota bacterium | reverse complement strand
AAAAACACATTGCAACAACGATCTGGGGAATTTGTAACTTTCCCGTCCCGCACCCTTCGCAATCGGAAGCAGGACTTTGCTCGTGAGTTTATCCGATCTTTACGGCAAAACAGGTGGTTTGCACAAAACTCTTCAGGGCCGCCTTGAGCAGCTTCCATTTTTTAATCGATACCGTTCCTGCCTGTCGGGCGCGACAGGGCACAGTTACCTGGCAGATGCGTAATCGCTTTTTGCAGGCGTATCCTGAAATGATCACATTCGGAGCAAAGGTGGTTGGCGGTATTTTCAAAAACAACTCCCGGAACGTTTCACTTCGCATCAACCGAAAGGGGCTGTTCACATCCCATATCCCGGCCCCATAAAAAAGCCGAACGGTCATTCGGGATATCAGCGAAATGAGTTTGCGCGGCAACGGGCTTTTTCGTCCATCACGGGTTCCCAGTAGAAAATCATAGTCCTTACGCCGGCTCCATAAGTCCTGAAATCCTTCCGGCCCCATTTCATCGTCGGAATCAATTTGGAAGAGCCAGGTGGCCATTGAGTTATCGCGATAGCCCTGCAGAATGGTCGGCCCATGCCCGCTGTTCTTTTTATCATGCGCTCTGACGCGCGGATGCGTGGCCGCGGCGCTTTTTAATAGGGCGGATGTGTGGTCTTTTGATCCATCGTTGTAGACATGAATTTCATAATCCATCCCGAGGCGATCAAGTTCTTTGGCCCATTTTTCAAGGACTCCCTGAATCGCGCCCTCCTCATTATAGACTGGCATGACAACAGCCAACTCACTCATGTTTCTAAATTTCCTTCGGGGTACTACCCGCGTAAATATACAACAGCATGCTGAAAAATATTCAGTGGCCACAACTGAATGTGAAGAACACACGTAACCTCATTGGAACCTGCTTGGCAACTGAAAAGGTCGTGCCCTGAAAGCAAAAAGAACGACATTTCCTCTGCCGACGCTTGATAATTCAGGAAGCCTGTCCGAATATGCGCACATGAAATCCGTTGGGCTCCATCTGCTGAAACTCTTTCGCCGGACACGCACCTCTCCGGTGCTGCGTGCGGCGTATACGGCGTTTGCCCCGGGCCCTCCTGCCATCCTGGTGATTGATTACCGCTGGCCCACCCCGGACCAGGATTCTGGGTCCGTCCGCATGACCGGAATGCTTGACGCCCTGATCCGCCTCGGATACCACGTCACCTTTGTGGCTGATGATAACGGTGCGCCCGAAAAGTATCGACTGGCCCTCGAATTGAAGGGTATCTGCACGATCACCGGAAGGGAAGGGGCCCTCGCGCACCTGAAAGAAAACGGGGCCTTCTATCAAGCGTCCATCGTGTCCAAACCGCATGTGGGCGTGCGCTATCTCATGCCCATCAAGACCTTCATGCCTAAAGCACCACTCATCTACGACACCGTGGACCTCCACTGGATTCGACGCCTACGTCAGGCCGATGCCGAGCAGAATCCCTCTCTGCGCATTCTCGCCCATCACGATTTCAGAATGGAAGCGCTCATGATCCCGCACGCGGATTGCGTGCTGGCCATCACCGAAGACGAGCGCAGAATCATTATCGAGCGATGGCCTGCCGTCACCGTTCATCTCCTCCACAACATCCACGAAACCAAGCCGCTGCCCCAACCCTTTACCCAGCGAAAGGGCCTCCTGTTCATCGGCGGCTTCGACCACACGCCCAACGGTGATGCCATGCGCTGGTTTGTGCGCGAGGTGCTCCCGCTGATCATCCGGGCCCTCCCGGATGTCCGCCTCGCCATCGTCGGCAGCAACCCCACGCCGGAGATTCAGGCCTTGCAATCGAAACAGGTGCGCGTGGCGGGATTTGTGCCGGAGGTCGGACCTTTCTTTAATGCCGCCCGCGTATTCATTGCGCCCCTACGAGCCGGTGCAGGAATGAAAGGCAAAATTGGGCAGGCGATGGGTTATGGACTTCCAGTCGTCACCACCTCCATCGGTGCCGAAGGCATGTTGCTCGAACACGATCAAACCGCTCTCATCGCCGACACCCCGGAAACCTTCGCCGAGCAGGTTGTCCGCCTGCATCAAGACAAAGCCCTCTGGACTCGCCTGCGCGAAAACGCTCTGACGCATATCGCCAACCACTTTTCCACGAAACAGGCCGAACAGGCGCTCGCCGAAATACTCGACGGAACAAAAGGAGCGCAGCTATGAATCGGCCTCTGATTGAAGTGATCCTGACCATGCGCCGTCCATTTGTGCCGCACAAGTTGCTTGATGCCCTCGTAAACCAGGCGGCCTCCCCACCATTTAGTGTTACGCTCATCACCACATCCCCGCCCGAATTTGTTCGCCAAGGTCTGGTCGCTTATGAACAGGCTCTTCGCCTCCGCATCCTTCCTCATCCCTCGGCGGATCGACCTGCGGCCCTGCGGCACGCCGCCACCGGTGCCGAACCCCCGCTGGTCCTCTTTCTCGAAGAGGATTCCATCCCAGATACGTTTTTGCTCCTCGAACACTTCAGGTTGCACGCCCGGCACCTCGAACCCACCGCCGCCATTCTCGGGCCCCTCGGCTCCCCTGCCTCCGTGCCCCGCGACCCGGCAAAAGACAACGATCAGATAACGGACCCCGCCGCCATTTCTTCTGGCACCTTTTCCTGCAAGCGGGCTCTGCCCGCCTCCGCCGGTTTCCTAAATGAGGCACCATCCGGGACGCCAACATCGGACGATTGGGCATCCGCTCTGATTCGTGTCGGCCTTGTGCTGTACCGATTCGCCTATTCGCCCCTCGATCAACCGCCCATGAAAGAAACCCACCCGCTCTACACCCTCACCTGCGACATGCTTCACCTCGGCCTCGAACCCGTCGTCGTCGATTGAGCCCTTAAAAATTAAGCGAAGGAATCATCGAGCCTTTCAGAGCGCTCCTCCGCCCCCCTCCTCAAAGCTGGCATCCGACTTGCTTTTGATTGGTTAAAGCGACTTAAAAATGGCCTTTCAGAGCCAAAACGGGCCGTTTTAGAAGCAAAATGGACGCGGTTTTCGATGCGGAAAGGCTAAAAACGTGACAACACAGCAACTGATTCCTACGCTTGAGGAGGCCTATTCGACCTTCTCCTGCGGCAATGCTCCCCAGGCGCTGCAGCAGATCGAGCAGATTCTCTGCGCCCGACCAAGCGATTTTGACACACTGAACGCCGCAGGAATTGTCGCTTTTCAGATAGGAGAGCAGAAAAGGGCTGTCGATTACCTGTGTGCCGCCCTCCGCGTTCAGCCCGCCCATGCCGTCTGTGCGCAGAATCTGGGCGGAATTCTTCTTAAAACCGGATGTTTTCAGGATGCCGTGGATATGCTGAATACCTCGCGGCGCTTTCATCCTGAAAACACGGAACTGAAAAGCCTGCACGATACGGCCCGACGTCAACTCCTCCTCAAACGGCGCCCGATCGCCGTCCTTTCACGCATTGACTTGTGCAACCCTTCAGATCAAATGCGACTGGCTGATGGCGACCACTGGTTCAGCCTGCACCTCAAACGCGCCTTGGCCGCACACGGCATTCCCATCAATCAACCGAATTCAAAGATATTCCTGCTGCTGCACGGAGCCATGCCTGGCCAGATAAACACGAATCTCTACAACATGCTCTGGATTCACAGCCATCCACACCTGCTGACCCGCGAAAAACTCGATCTGTTTGATAAAATATTCTGTCTTTCCCCCACCTTCATTCACCGCTTGAAAGCCATTGGCTTCGACGCCACTCCGCTCATCGGCGGTACCGCCATCCACGGCACACCCAGCTCTCTTCCGCCCGAACATGGCATTGTCTTCATCGGCAATGCCCGGAACCTCAGCACCAAACCGCAAAGTCGTCCCATCATCGATACCGTCCTTTCCCTCGGCGATCCTTGGATCAGCAAGCTTGAGGTTTGGGGCCGAGGCTGGAAAGGTCTCATCCCAGACCACTGCATCAAAGGATGGGCGTTCGACAATCAACAGCTCGCGCGCCTCTACAGCACCTCGACCGTGGTACTCAACGATCACCACGAAGACATGCGCGTGGAAGGTTTTCTCAACCCGCGCATCCTCGATGTCATGGCTGCCGGCGGCGTTGTCCTCTCCGACGAACTGCACGGGCATCAGCAGCTCTTCGGCGATGCACTAATCACCTGCACCAGTCCCGAAGAACTCGGAGCCCAGCTGACCCGCTGCTTTGACGACCCCGAATACCGCCACGAGCTGAGCCTGCGCGGTCGCCGGGCTGTAAGCCAATATACTTTCACCCATATTGCGCAGCAGCTCATTGATCATATTCTCACCATCGATGAGTCCGAGCTGGAAGGCCGTTCGCCCAGTCGGCATACGCCCGCCATCACCCAGGGCTACGAAGGGTGGATATCGTTCCACGGAGACCGCGTAATTAAAACCTACAAGCCCGCCTACTATGCCTACAATCAGGGCTACAATCGGCGTGGCGAAGCCTATTTTCTCAAGAACTTTCAATCTCCCTGGTTCGTCCGCCTGCTTTCCGACTGCGATACGCAGATCACTCTGCAGAACGCCGGACGTCCCATCGGGCGCTTCGACTCAAACAGCGAGCGGCGGCGCGTCTTGGAGCCCGAGGGGCTCGATCTTGTCGGTCTCGTCGCCTGGCTCAAGGGCCTTGAAAAAGAACTGCTGCGCCTCGGCCTGAAACACCGCGACCTTAATCCCAGCAATATCCTCTATGATGACACCTGTAAAAAATACACTCTCATCGATTTTGGCTGGATGATCAAGGACACCGATCCCGACGGCCCCTCCACCCATCCCGCCACCCTCAACCCCTACGCCGCCAATGACCACGAGGCCATTCGGCAGCTCATCCACGATGCCATTCACGCCCAGATCGCCCGCATCAATCAAGGCCCGCATTACGACGGCAGCAGCACGCAGCCCGGCTGGGTGTATCATCCCATCGCCTTCGAGGAGTTCAGCGCCCGGGTTCACAAGACCGCCGCCGTCAACGAACTCCAGGAAGTCATCCTGCACGGACAGATTCCCGAACAGACCGGCATGTCCATCCTGGAAATCGGGTGTTCCATCGGATATTTTGCCTTTAATCTGGCTGCACGCGGGTGCTCCGTCACGGCCTACGAAGCCGATCCGGAGGTCCATGCCGTTGCCGAAGCCATGCGCATCTATAAAGAAATTGATCACATCCGCTTTATCAACAAGGCCTTTACCAGCGATGACCTTGCCCCCATCGAAACCGCCTATGACCTCACCCTCATGCTGAACGTTCACATGTGGATTCACAAACTTCTCGGCCCGGGAAAAACCATCGCGCTCATGAACGTTCTCAGCCGCAAAACAAAACGTCTCCTCTTCCAAACCGCGCATGCCCAGAGCGGCGGCATGTACCGCGTCATGGAACTGAAAAATGCCGCCGACATCCATGCGTATCTCGAAACTTGCGGCTTTACCAACGTGCAACATATCCGCGATACGGACGCTCATCATGGCATACGCTCTCTCTTCCTTTGCGAAGGCTGTGCCCCGTGACGACGCTCCGAGTGATTCAGCAAGCCACCGGACCGCGCCCCGTCGTCTCCTTTGTCATGGCCGCCTACAACGCCGCGCCCTTTATCCGCGAAGCCGTACAATCCATCCTCGACCAGCCCGGCCCACCCTTTGAACTCATCATCATTGACGACGCCTCCACCGACGACACGCTCAATGCGCTTTGCGCCTTTGGCGACCCGCGCATCACCCTGCTGCACCTTGAAACGCGCGTCCATGTTTCCGAAGCCCGCAACCTCGCCTGTGAGCACATCCGTGCCCCCTGGATGTGCGTCTTCGACGCCGACGACACCATGCTGCCTAACGTCTTCGCGCCCTTCTTCCAGTACGTCACCACGCAGCCCGCCGCCCACTGCGGTTACTGTGCTCTCCAGCTCACCGATCCTGCCGGACGCCCCATTCAGCACGAAATGCGCAATCGTTTCGACTTCATAAAACTCCTGCACACCAACATTCTGCCACACCCCATGGCCCTCATCAAAACCGACTTGCTGCACAAAGCCGGCGGCTACGACAACCACCTCGCCGCCAGCGTTGACTACGACCTCTGGCTCAAAATCATCGAATGGACCGACCCCGTCTTTTACAACCAATGCGGCGTCGCCTATCGACGCCATGCCAACTGCATCGGCAACACGAACACAAACCAGGCCGACGTGATGGACCTGCTGCGCCACCGCATCGCAACACCGCATCCAAACCCTCATGTTGAACACCGACGGAACACCATCCGTCTCGGCCTGCACTTTTGGGATGCCGTGAACGCTCAGAACCAACTTCAAATCATCGCCCTCGCACAGTCGATCGACTTAACAGCCGCCCGCTCCTTCGTGCTCGATCATTATCACGCTCACGCATTGATTCAATGCCAACGTTTTTCCGAAGCCATTCCCCTTTGTGATTACTGGGTTCGGTTTTTGCAAACGGGGGGATATATCAATCCGGCCGAGGCGGTTAGTCTTTGTGAAAATGCCCTGCACGCCGGGATCGGTTCGCGGAATATCCCCTGGCTGCAACAGGTTCTCCCTGTTGCAACTTTCACTCAACACCACCTCCAGGCCCCATCTCTCACGCGGCCTCTTCAAACCGCACAGAGCATCCTGGCAACCTGTCGGACTTCAGGGGTTTTAAAATCCGAGTGTGCAGATCAACCCTGATCGTTGCGGCGTGCTCCAGGACATTATGACGGATTCTGGCGCGTCATGGGCGCCGGAAGGCGACGCCACACCGAATCACGGAACGCCTCGCAACCTAAACTGGGTCTATCTCAACGGCTATTTTCCGACACTGATTCTGCCGGGAACCTACGTGATGAGCGACATCGAAGTGAGCAACGTCCGAACATGGATCAACGGCGGCCTCCGCTGCCTGATTGCCACGGATGGTGGCATTGCGATGAAGGATGAAGCCGGCGCGGATGATCCGGGCCGCATTGAAGACTTGTTCGGCGTGGCACCTTCTGTTTATCAGAACTTTGAAGGTCTGACGCAGCTCGCGATTCAGTCGAAAGAACACTATGTGACACTGGATTATGATAGCGGTAATGTGCTGCCTCTGGTTGGCACTGGCCATCCGTGGGTTTCTACCACCACCGGCGAAGCGTTGGCCACGGCCAGCACGGCATCGCAAAGCGTCCCGGCGTTGATTGTGAATACGCTCCAAGAGGATCCGCAGGTTCCGAAAAAGGTACTCACCTTTAACTTTGATGTGGCGTCACAGGGGCAGCAGATGACCAACGCGATGGCGCAGTTGGCACGCCGAGCCTTTGAGTGGGCGCAGGGCGAAGCCTTCAAAGTGACCTTGGAACTGAAATACGACAACGGCAACCCGGACCTCGATCCCTCGCTCTACACCACCACCGCATGGGTGTTGAAAGGTTCAGGCGAGACAACTCTGATGGTAGACCTGCCTGAAAATAATATCATGACCGGCACCAATCTGTATTGGGTCATGTATACGCATCCGTGGGATGCGGAGAATGCCTGGTTGGCCCACAGCGGGTTCTATTCCTCGAAGGGAGAGGGGCTGCGTGTGAGCCTGGCCGCAGATTATGGGCGCGACCGACAAGACCTTCGCGGGGCGTGCTTGGGATGTCTGGGTGGCTTATAACACCACGGGCGAAACCGTTCAGGCCACCTTCGGCGTGAAGGACCAGGGGCCAATGGAATTTGAAGATACCTTCAGTGACGGCGACTGCTCGGACTGGGGACTGGAATCCGCCGGGAACTACAGCATTTCGGTGACGCCCGAAGGCGCTCTCTGGGCACATCACAAAGTCGGTTTCGGCTATTCCAAGTTCCGGCACAACATCGGTTCGGGCATCTACGCGAACAACTGCACCCTGGAATTTGATGTGATGTATCTGACGGCCAATGCCGCGCTGTCGATTCTGTATCAGGATCGCGGCCCCTACAGCTCGCCGGGAATCCCGGCACTGTTTGCGGCACCCGATACGACCGGTATCTGGCATCATGTGGAACTGCATGTGTATGACGGAAGCTATGACTACATCGTGAATAACGATGTGGTGCGAGAAAACTATCCGTTGCCGGCACTGAATCCAAACTACCGGACCTATATCGGAATCTTCTGCTTCAACGGGGACTTCCTGATCGACAACGTGCGTCATGTGGATGAAGAATACTCGCTCGTGCAGACGGAAATTACGGGCGTATTGATGCCGACGAACCCGGCGCAGGCCTTCTGGGCAAGCGTGCCGGATTATGATCCGGACAAGATCGATCACAATGGAACAACCCAGGGATCGGAATATGAATGGTACGTCCAGTTCAAGGAAAACGGGATGGAAGCGCGTCAGGATGTCGAGGTGTATTTTGCGCCGCGCCTGATGGTCGAGGCCACGAATTTCCCGACCTTGCTCCAGCCGGGAACCACGGTCAAAGTGCCGGTGGATTGGGAAGGTCTGGACGGCCTGGTCCCGGCGGCCCTACGCATCGAGCTGGTGGAGCCGATCATGGGAATCACGGCGGCGTCCGCCGATTTCATGGTGACCTCGCCGGACGGCTGGGGTGAATATTCCGTAGCTATCCCAGCAGACCTTCGCGGCAGCCACGCCTATCTCTGGGTGGCCTATCTGTACGCAACCAATGCCGTGTCTCCCTATGAGGAGCGTATCGGCCTGGATGATACCTACCGCTTCAATCGTTACGGCTTCCCGGTGCAGCCCGAGACGGTCATTACGGTTTCGGAAACCCTGCCGGACTCCTATGTAGTCTATGACGACAAAGGCATTCCGATGGATTCCCAAGTCTACACGTGGGGCGTTGGGACCTTTGACGCCAAGACGATCGATCCGAATGCGCCGGAAGGCAGCACCTGCTTCAAGACGGTCACTTCCAGCGGGTACGGCGCGGGCTGGGGCATTTTCAAAACCGGCATGGATATGTCGTCGTACGCTGCGGGCAATCTTCGCTTCTGGCTGAAAAGCTCGAATACGATCAAGATCGAACTCGAAGGCCCGCAGGGGACCAAGCGCACGATCAACGTGCCCTCCACGTCCGGCGTCTGGACAGAACATACCGTTGCAATCACCAATTTCAACGGACTGAATTTGGCCAGCATGTTCGGGCTGTTCGCGGTCAATCAGGGCAGTGCAGGTACCTACAGTGTGGATAATAATATCCGCTGGGAAAAGGAGACTGAAGGCTCAGTGAATTTCAATGACGTCACCATCCTGCGCTATGACACGAGTCAGGATATCAACAGCACGCAATATGAAATCCTGGATGGCGGGGCCACACTGCATCTGTGGGGCAACAACTGGAAGGCCATTGCGAACGGATATACCATTACCCCAAACACGGTCTTGGAATTTGATTTCAAGAGCACGGGAACACCGGCGGAAATCAATGGTGTGGGCTGTGATGCCGATTTGAGGATCTCGGCTGACCGCATCTTTCAGGTGCATGGAACACAATCTTGGGGCATACAGACCTACAAAAATTATTCCGGTACGGACTGGAAACATTACACCATCCCGATCGGGACGCGATACACCGGTGCCCTGCCGTACCTGTGCTTCGCCAACGATGCGGATGCCGGCCAAGCCACGGACATCTACTACCGCAACGTAAGAATGTACGAAGCTTCTGGAAAATGATGAAAGACGGATTAACAGAACGCCCGTAGAACCGTATATTAAACGGCTTATGCTAAAAAATCTTCTGCGTGGAATGGTTTGCGGGACTTCTATATTCTGGGCGGGGCTCGACGTGCTGGCCGATGGCTTCGCCTCGTCGCGCCTTTGCGTGGAAGAACAGAGTACGGAATATGTCGTGAATGTCGGGTTGAACGGCCCGTCGGGCGCGACGTTTCATGTGCTGCTCGCCGGTTCAGCGCAAGAAGGCGTGGACTTCCGACTCTCCACCAACGTGGTGACCTTTGGCGCAGAGGAGACGGCATCTATCGGCCTGACGATTCTGCCGGATGGGTTGATCGAGGGACCGGAAAGCATCCTCCTGACGTTGACCAATGCGGCAGGCGGACTGCCGGAGTCCCCCCTGCTGGCTGTAACCCTGCGAGATGCCGACAGCTTTTCCATCGCCGCTGCAAACCTCAGCTCGCAAACCAGCGCTTCCGAAACCTGCTATCGGCCAGCCGCCGGACGCCTCTTCGAGGGCGTCGCCCCGGATGTGGTGGCCATTCAGGAATTCAACGTCACCGAAAATGGCGACTATTCGAGCCGACGCGACTTTGTGGATCAGCACTTCGGCACAAACTTTTATTACTATTCCGAGACGAACCGTCTCTATCCCAATGGGGTGATCAGCCGCTGGCCGATCCTCGAGGCGGGAATCTGGAACGACCTGGAGCTGTACGACCGGGAATTCGTCTGGGCGACCATTGACCTACCCGGCGAACGCAATCTCCACGTGGTGAGCGTGCATATCAAGGCTGGCAGTTCGGAAGACGACGTCACGCGCAGAATCCACGAAGCCCGCCAGCTCACCAATTACATCGCCACCGCATTTTCTCCCACCAATTTCACCGCCCTGTGCGGCGACTTCAACCTCGTGAACCGCGCAGAAACCACCCTGGCCATCCTGACGAATCACTTCCCGTATACCCGCACCCCGAAAGATCAGTACGGGTATAAAAACACCAGCCGCAACCGAGAATCACCCTTCGACTGGGTTATGCCGAATCCCCTGCTAGATGCCCACTCGGCCACCACCCATGTCGACGGTACGGCCTTCCCGGATGGGGCCATCTTTGACAGCCGCATGTGGGCCACGCTCCCACACCCCGTGCTCACCAACGACTCGGTCGAAACCGGCCTGCAACACATGCTCGTGCTGCGTGCGTTTTCCTTCACGCAAACCTCGTCGCCCCCCGACACCGCCTCCATTGCACAATACTCCTTTGATGGACCGACCAACTCCGCCTCGCAAACCAACCCCGGCGTGACCGCCTCTGCGTTCACCTCCGACGACGGAGCCTTCTCCTACCTCACGGGCGAAACCGGTGGCTCTGCCATACGCGATACCGGCTGGACCGCCGATCTCTACAGCCATTACTTCACCTTCACCATCACCATCACCGCCGGATACCAGGCCAACCTCTCCGCACTCTCTTTCAGCGCACTCCGCGGCGGAACCGGCCCGACCCGCTGGGCCGTGCGCTCGAGCCTGGATGACTTCTCGAATGACCTGGACAGCGGTGAACGCCCGCTCGAGGACGCTTGGGCGGATTCCTACATCTCCCTCGGGCTCGACCTCTACTCCGGCGAAATCACCTTCCGCGTGTATGCCTGCGATGCGGCCACCTCCGCCGGAAACTGGCGGATCGACAATGTCTCCCTGCTCGGCAGCCTCGAAACCATCAAGCTCTTCCGCTTCAGCGCCACGGCCCTCACCAACAACGTCCTCCTGCGATGGACACCGCCCTCCGAATGCGGCCTGCCCAACGACCGCGTACGCATCGTCATCAACCCCTCCCGCTACCCCACCAACGACACCGACGGCACGGTCATCGAGCGGGATGGCGTCACCTCGTTCCAGCACACCAACCTGACCCCGGGCGTCACGCAGTACTACACCATCTGGGTACACGACGGAACGGACTACATCGAACCGCGTGAGTAAAAAACAGGGCCATAGTAGAGAGTTTTTAACGCAGCGTCCCTGCGTTCAAAACCTCTCCCAATCTATCGTCGCGCTCACGCTGTGATCTCACTCTCCGCTTGCGCAGGATTTGTTTTTACTGTAGAACACACAAATAGGGTGGCTTCGAATAAAGCAAATCGGCGCAAACGTGCCGTAAGAAACCACCACGGAAATCCATAAACAGCGGAGGACGTATGAAAAGATCAGGGCGGGGTCTTGCAGGGTTGTTCTTGTTCATGTGTGTCGCGACAGGGCTGGCACTTTCGGCGCAGGCGGCGAATTATTACGCGGATGCCTCGCGCCCGAATGATGCGGGCGACGGTCTTAGCTGGAGTACGGCCAAAAAGACCATTCAAGCCGCCGTGGATTTGGCGGCGACGTCCGCCGACACGGTCTATGTCGCCGCCGGTTTATATAATCAGGGCGGGCGCAAGGCCACCAGCGAAGCGCTGACCAATCGAGTCTGCCTTCTGCGTCCCATTCGACTCGAGAGCGTAGGCGGGGCGGCGAACACCATCATTGAGGGTGCGGCCCATCCCTCGGTACCCGCCGGACTGGGTCCCCAGGCCATCCGCTGCGTCTATGCTTCCACCGGCGCCTATGTGAAAGGATTCACGCTGCGCAATGGACACTCTCTTAGTGAGAGTGGCGTCGACATGGACAAGCGCGGCGGCGGCATCGTCATACTCACCAACGCCTTGGCCGACGAGTGCATTATCGTGAACTGCGCAGCGGTTTACGGCGGAGGCGCCCACCTGCGCGAGGGCGGAACGCTTCAGAACAGCCGGCTGTTTGGAAACACGGCCGCCTATTCCGGCGGAGGCGCGTTGGTTTATGGCGGCGTACTCTCCAAATGCCTCCTAGCCACCAATGCGTCTTGGTATGCGGGAGGTGGCGCCCACATGGAAGAGGATGGTCTGGTTACGCGGTGTCAGTTCTCAGGAAACACAGCCCGAACCAACGGCGGCGGAATGACCGTTAGAGAGGACAGCGTGGTATTTCAATCCCTGTTCTCCGGAAACACCTCGCTCCAAAATGGCGGCGGGATAGTGCTGGATGAGGGCGGTATCGTCGAGGAATGTCTCTTCACCTTCAACACGGCTTCGGAAAGCGGCGGCGGTGCGGTGATGTATCTGGGCGGCATCCTGAACAACTCCACCTTCAGGGACAACACGGCGAAAAACGGAGGCGGCTTGGCCCAGACGGCCAGCGCGGTAGCGCACAACCTTCTTTTTGAAAACAATCACGCCCTGCAATCAGGCGGCGGGCTCCTTCAGCAGATGGGCGGAGCACTCTATAACGGCACCTTCGTCGGCAACTCCTGTATCCTTCAAGGGGCGGGTGCCTATCAGGTACTCAGCGGCGTCATGATCAACAACATCCTCACGGGAAATACCAATGCGATCGGGCAGGCCAGGAATTATGCCAGACAAGCCGGCGGCTCCATCACGTATTCCTGCTCGCCGGACCTGACTCATGGAGATAGCTCCAACATCACCAACGACCCCCGCTTCGTGCGGCCCGGCTGCAACTACCGCCTAAAAATAGGCTCCCCCTGTATCAACGTGGGAAACAACGCGTCCGCAAACACCAACAGCGTGCCGAAGGACCTAGCAGGCTACTCCCGCATACACGGTGGGCGCGTCGAAATGGGTGCCTATGAATTCGGATGGGGCGTCGCCCAGGATTTCGATAGCGATGGACGCTCCGACATCGGTTGCTACCACACTGATGACAGCGCGTGGTATGCCTACAAAAGCACGGACGGCTTTTGGTCCACCAACTTCGGCTTCGCAGGGGCCGCCCCCATCACCGGTGATTTTGATGGCGACGGCTTTTGCGACTACGGCATCTATTCTGCACCCAACGGTGCCTGGAACATCATGCGCAGCCGCGCTGGCCTTATGGCTACCGCATTCGGCTTCTCCCCAACCGTGCCCATCACCGGAGATTTCGACGGCGATAAGCTATGTGACTTCGGATGCTATTACGCGCCCAGCGGGGGATGGTACATCTACAAAAGCACAGAAGGCTTCTGGACCAACAACTTCGGCTTCGCAGGTACCGTGCCCGTCACCGGGGATTTCGATGGAGATGGCATTTGCGATTTCGGGTGCTATTACGCGCCCAACGGCGCTTGGTATATTTACAAAAGTCGTGACGGGTTCTGGGTGAACAATTTCGGCTATGACGGTACCGTCCCCGTCACCGGGGATTTCGATGGCGACGGCATCTGCGATTTCGGATGCTATTACGCCCCGATCGGTGCCTGGTACATATACAGAAGTCGCGATGGATTCTGGTCCAACAACTTCGGATACACCGGCACCATGCCCGTCACCGGCGATTATGATGGCGACGGCATTTGCGATTTCGGGTGTTACTATCCTCCCATTGGTGCCTGGTATCTCTACACCAGCTCCTCGGGCTTCACCACCAACAACTTCGGATACACCGGCACGGTTCCGTTGCAGTAACGAACCGACGCCCCATCGGAAACAGATACGGAAAGGGACCGGACCACCCACGGTCCTTTTTCATGGATAAAATCCGCTGGCCTTCGTGGTATAAACTTCATATTATAAGACTTGGCCGAAGCGTAAGTCGGAGGCGAAGAGGGGTAAGAGGTAAAGCGCAACAACTAGGTACGGGAGGGACTGTTATGAAAAGACGCATGTTTGCATCGTGGAGAATCGTTGGATGGGTTGGATTAATCACGATGATGATTTCATCTCCCCTGTACGCGGGGTTGCAGAAAGTGAATGTGGGGGTCTATGGCGGCCAACTGCTCAGCATGACAACCCGTAACAACTCAGGGACCAACGAGTTAATGATCGGCGTAGATTGTAATCGCGGGGTATTTCGCTGGGATGCGACGGCGGCGTGCTGGAATTCGGTGACCTGGCCTGAAGTGGTCGGCAAAGCAAGCGCGGTGGATTTTAACCGTCGAGTCGGCTATGAAGATCATATTTATGCCATCATGAGCGACACGTCCAACAACACGCTGCTGGCAGCCAGTGATGCAGGGGGGGCGGCAACCACTTGGTCCGTTCTTGGCTATGGACCGTTTTCAACGCTGGAAGGGCATAGCAGCGGAATGTACATCGGCATGCGCAATGGTGTTTTGGCCCGCAATCAGAGCGGGATCAGCGGAGTGCCGACCACCCTGCAGACGTTTTCGCGCGAAATTCAATCGCTCAGCGTCTATGATGCATCCAACCTTTTCGTGGCGCTGTCGTATGACGCCGGGCAGACGAATCTGTTCCGCGTGCAGGATCTCGGCGGCGGATTTTTTACGAATTACCCGCTCACGATGCCGACTCTGACGGCTTCAGGGTCGTCTGATATCAGAGTGAATCTGATCGGGGTTGACCCGCTGGACAGCAATCGTCTTTTCTGCGCGGGCTCCCATGATGCCAATGTGCAGGTGTACCTTTCAACGAATGGCGGCGCAAACTGGTCGGAGAGCTGGGATAAGGACAGTGCCGGCAGCAGTTGGTTCCCCGGCGGGTATCCGGCTTATATACGGTTTAATGAAGATCGTACGTTTATCAGCCACAGTTGCCTTGTAAAGGGGGGCACTAACTGGACCTATCAAAATAATGCAATCACTCCGATTGTGCAGGTGGGCGGCGTGACCAACTTTGTCGAGACGCATCCGAATGACGGGGCTCTGGCGGTGGATGCGGTGGATGATTCAAAAATCTATGTAGCGACTGATTGGGCGCTGGCCGAGTACAGTTGCAATGCTTCCGGCATCTGGGGGAGCGGGTCTGAAGTGGGGACGAACAATGGGATTGCCGGAGTGATTCTTAATGATATGGATTTCTATTCCTTCAGCACCAATTCCAAAGTTCTTTGGATCGCCGCGAAGAGCGGTCTGGGCAGGACGGTGAATTTTGATCCAAAAAATCCCGTGACAACCGCCACCCCGGCCGACTGGATATTCCCGCTGTATCCAGATGGTTCTCCGGCAACGACGGTGGAAATTCATCCGACGAATCCGGGGATCGTGCTTGCGGGTCATAATTCAGGGCGTATGTTCAAGACCTCGACCGGCACCAACCTGGTGTCGACCAATATTATATGGTCGCAGGTGTTCGATGCCGCGTCCTATTCAAATGTGTTCCCCTATCTGCCAGAATTCGTAACGATGTCCGACGTCCGTTTTGTTCCGTCGCAGCCCTCCAATGTGTATGCCTCGGCCTTTCGCTGGCAGCCACCAATCACCAATGGCGGGGTCTTCTACAGCGCGGATGAAGGCGTAACTTGGAGTGTGGACTATTCCAACCAACCGGTGAATGCGTTGTATGTTTCGGACATTGCCGTGTGGGCTGGCATTGGCAGTGAAGAAGCCAGCGGACGCGGTCTGCGTGTGCGGATGGGCCCTGCCAGTTGGTGGAATCCCGGCACAGGACTGGCCATGGATACACAGATTGTTAATGATATAGATGGAGCACAGGCCGGGGTCTCGGTAACGGTATATTGTGCCGCCAATGGCGGCGTTTATAAAGGCTATCTGGCCAGCACCTCGATGGGAGGCTGGGCAAGCTGGGTCTGGACAAATCTGACTGCCAAGGTGTCCTACTGGAACAAGAATTTTTCGGCGGTCACCGTTAATCCTGATAATCCGGACGAAGTGTTTCTGGCGGCGGGCAATGCCATCCTACGCTCACTGAACGGAGGGCTGACTTGGATCGTGCTCCCCGGAACGGGCACCATCAGACACGAGGATGTGCGCGTACTCGTCTATGACGACCTTCTCTCCGGTACCGCCAACGGTCTCTACAGCTACCTGATCTCCGACGAAACGACCGCGCCGCTCGACTTCGACGGCGATGGCATCTCCGACATCGGCTGCTACGATGCCGACAACGGCGGATGGTACATCTACAAAAGTACCGACGGATTCTGGTCCACCGCCTTCGGCTATGCCGACACCGAACCCGTCACCGGCGATTTCGATGGCGATGGACTCTGCGACTACGGTGTCTATCACGCTCCGAACGGCGCATGGGACGTCATGTGCAGTTCCGACGGACACCTGACCACCGCCTTCGGCTTCGACCCCACCGTGCCCGTCACCGGGGACTTCGATGGCGACGGCCTCTGCGACTATGGATGCTACTACGCCCCTGATGGCGGATGGTACATCTGCAAAAGCACCCAGGGAGTCTGGACCAACCACTTCGGCTTCGCGGGCACCGTACCCGTCACCGGCGACTTCGATGGCGATGGCACCTGCGATTACGGGTGCTATTACGCGATCGATGGCGGATGGTATATCTACAAGAGCACGGAAGGATTCTGGCAGAACAAATTCGGATTCGCGGGTGCCGTACCCGTCACCGGGGACTTCGACGGCGACGGACTCTGCGACTATGGATGCTATTACGCCCCCGATGGCGGATGGTATATCTACAAGAGCACGGAAGGATTCTGGGAGAATCACTTCGGCTTTACGGGAACCCTACCCGTCACCGGCGATTATGACGGCGACGGCACATGCGATTACGGATGCTACTACCCACCGAGCGGCGGGTGGTATCTCTACAGCAGCTCCTCGGGTTTCACCACCAACCACTTCGGATACGCTGGCACGGTTCCGTTGCAGTAACGCACAGGCGACCCATCGGAAACAGATATAGAAAAGGACCGGACCACCCACGGTCCTTTCCTTTTGCGCCCGGCCACCCGTTGATCAACGGCCTGCCGGGTTTGCCTTATAAGCAAAACCAAGCACTGCGGGCGAAGCCGCGATTAACGGATCGTTAGTTGTTTCTTATCCGATGCGTTGTGATACCTTCCGACCCGCAAACCAAAACGACAGACAGGCTTCACGGCATGATGCACGGATACATCAACCACGCAACGCGGCGCACAGAAACGCACCGAACGCTTCCGGCACGGAAGAGTCGTCCCGCCCGCCGCATTCTACTGTGGATCATGCTTCCGCTTCTCTCCGTTCTTCTGCCACGGGCCCGCGCCGAAGACCCCACGCCCGATACCGAACCCGTGCTGTATTATGTGGCCACGGCCCATCTCGACACCGAATGGCGCTGGACAGTGCGCGACACCATCAACACCTACCTGCCTGATACGCTGAATCAAAATTTCCGGCTCTTTGAAACGTTTCCCGACTACCTCTTCAACTTTGAAGGCGGCATCCATTACCAATTCATCAAACAGTATCACCCGGAACTCTTCAGCCGCCTGAAAGAGGCGGTGCGAGCCGGCCGATGGAACATCAGTGGCCCCGGCCTCGTCGCCTTTGACGCGAATCTGCCCGCCCCTGAATCCATCCTGCGCAGCATCCTGTATGCCCAGACCTTTTACCGGCAGGAATTCGCAACCAACGCCCCGGATGTTTTTCTGCCCGACTGCTTCGGCTTTTCCTACGCCCTTCCCGCCCTCGCCGCGCACGCGGGCATGACCGGATTCAGCACGCAGAAACTGGGATGGAACAGCGCGGCGGGCATCCCCTTCCGTATCGGGTTCTGGGAGGGGGTGGATGGCTCGATCCTCCCGTCCGTACTCCATGCCGAACCCTACATCAGCATCATCCGAAACGACATGACGCGCAGTCCCGCCTGGCTGGACATTGCCCTCGAGACCGGAACAGCCTGCGGGCTTCCACGGGCCTATCATTATTTCGGAACAGGCGATCAGGGCGGCGCGCCCGACGAAGGCTCCGTCGCCTGGCTCCAGGGATTCACCACATCCGACGGCCCTCTTAAAGTCCGAGGCGCCGCCTCAAGAACCCTCTTTGATGAACTGGCCGGCGCTTCCATAACTCAACAGCCGCATTATCGCGGCGAATTGCTGCTCACCAAACACGGCACCGGCGGCTACACCTCGAAGGCACGAATCAAAAAATGGAACCGCCTGTGCGAACAATTGGCTGCCGCCGCCGAGCGGGCCTCCGTGGCCGCCCAGGCGCTTGTCGGACTTCCCTATCCACAAGACGTTTTGACCGATGCATGGCACCGCATGCTGCTGCATCATTTTCACGACAGCATCACCGGCGTCGGCAGCGACGAAGTCAACGACCTAATTCTTAACGACCTCCAACTGGCCATGAACCAATATTCCTGCCTGCTCGAGGATGCCCTAACGGCCTGGAGCGAACAGCTCGACACCCAGGGCAACGGCATACCGGTGGTCGTTTATAATCCCCTGGAATTTACGCGCACCGGCCTCGTGGAAATCACTCTCCCGACCGACACCGATGCTGCGCCGCCCTTCTTTCGCGTCACCGATCCGGTTGGCCGCGAAGTGCCCTCGCAACGCCTCTCGCCTACCGACTCCTCGCCGCGCATCCTCTTTGCAGCCACAGCTCCCTCCATCGGACTGGCCGTGTATCATATTCAACCCACCACCGCCCCGTTCGCCGCCGAAAATACTCTTCAGATCACGCCGACCTCCATCGAAAATCAACGGATAAAACTGACCGTCAACCCGCGCGGAGAAATCGCATCCATTTATGACAAAGCCTTGAACTGCGAGCTGCTTTCCGCGCCGATACAGCGGCAACTGCTGCCCGACCATTCCTCCGAATGGCCTCAATGGGAAATCGACTATGACGATCTCATGGCGGAACCCGGGAGCGTCAGCGGCTTCGCAATCCTCACGCCGGTGGAAACAGGCCCGCTGCGCGCTACCCTGCGCATCGAGTGCGAACAAGGCAACTCCACGTTCACGGAGTATATTTCCCTCTGCGCCTCTGGTCCTTCCGATCGAATACACGTCCGTTCTCTGATGGACTGGCACACCACCGGAACGCTGGTGAAATTGGCCGTGCCCCTCGCGTTTGGAAATACCAACGCTGTATACGACATCGGCCTGGGGACCATCGCCCGCACCACCAATACGCCGCAGCTCTACGAAGTGCCGGCCCATCAATGGGTCGATCTCTGCGACACGAACCGCGACATCGGACTGGCCCTGCTCAACGACTGCAAATACGGATACGATCATCCCGCCGCCCACCTCCTGCGCATGACGCTCCTGCATGCACCGAACGACAGCCTCGCGGATATGGGGCACCACGAATATGCCTGGGAACTACTCGGCCACCAGGGAAGCTGGACCAACGGGGTGCGCCGCGCCGCCGCCGAATTGAATCAACCCCTGCGCGCCTTCATCACCACGCCGCACACCGGAACACTCGGACGCAGCTCCTCCTTACTCTCCGTGAATGAGCCCGGCGTTCAACTGATGGCCCTCAAGCAGGCCGAAACCGGGGAGGCCGTCGTCCTGCGCTTCGCCGAAGCATTCGGCACCACCCACTCCAATTTCATTCTACAATACGCTCTCCCCGTGGAAAACGCCCGACTGCTCAACGGCATCGAAGAACCCGTCGCCCAACTCCCGCTCGGCGGAAACGGGATACACCTGGAGCTCGATCCCTATGCCCTGAAAACCATCGCGCTAGAGGTGCAGTCTGTTCCTCCGGCCAATACATTAAACTGCCGCACGCTGCCCCTAGATTGCGACACCCTCATCACCCGCTCACCGCAAACACCGCCCACCCCATCGAAAACCTCTTTCTTTGCCTCCCGCCTCTGGCAGGAAGAGATCACCTCCGCCCGAATTCTTCACCGCCTGGAATCGGCGGAGGGCTCCCGGCCCAATGCACTCGCCTGCCGGGGAAACCGCATCAACCTGCCGGATGGAAACTTTAATACGCTCTCCATCCTGGCCGTTTCGCTGGACAAAGATCAAGAAGCGGTCTTTCGGCTCAACGATCAACCCATCGAAGTCCTCATCCCCGGATTCATTGCACCTATCGCACAGGACGACAATGCGCGTCCCGGAACACACCCGCAAAATTCCATCCTGATGCGCCGACCACCCCACGTCAAAGACTGCCGCATTGCCGCCCTATACGACTACTGCATCGGAACCAACGGAACCGTCGTCCCTTATACGCCGGCCTCCATTTTCCAATTTCTCCTTCCCCTATCGCCCGCCCAAACCAATCGGACTCTGGTGCTTCCCGAAAATCCCGACATCCAACTCATCGCCCTCACCATGGCGCAACGGCCAAGCGGCATCCCCACCGCCATCACGCCAGCCGTGCAACTCCCCCGCATGACCCGCATCGAACCGCTACTCGATCCCGGCACCCGTTTCCTGAAGCAAGCCACCGTCACGCTGCAACCCATACCCCCGGACGCCCAAATCCGCTATACCCTCGACGGTTCGCGCCCCGACACGCAGTCCTCCCTCTACAAACAGCCGCTCCTCTTCTCCGCCTCAGCCGACCTACGCGCGCGCGCCTTTCATCCCGATTTCACCGATGACTACGAACTCCGCCTCCTCCTGAAAAAACAAAAGCCTCATCCCCCCGTCCTTTCGCCCCCACCCATGAAACCCAAACTGAA
>CAZBEO010000055.1:0-21132 GCA_964490935.1 uncultured Verrucomicrobiota bacterium | reverse complement strand
ACCACGGTCACTTTGCTGATCGTGGCCCATGTCGGCCACTGCTCGCGAGGTGTCGAGCGCAGGTGCGAAAGCCACGCCTTCCGGTTAAGCCCCGCTCCGGCGTAGGCCTCAAACCCGTTTATCTCTGCGTAGGCCTCGACCGTTTCGCGAGGCTCGGCTTCGTCGATCAAGGCCTTCGCGGGCAATGCTTCATACGTTTCGGCGATCTTGGCCTTGACGTTGTTGATCACCTTAAGCGGGTTATCTCCATATCTGGCCACGACCACCCCACCAACCACCGGCGCGCCGCCCTTGTCGAGCGCGCCGCGCCGCGTAGCGGGCCCCACACCCACATGCGCCACGTGCTTCACAAGGACCGGAACGTTATCGGCAGCTACCTTGACCACACTGTTCTCGATGTCTTCGATTGATTTGATGAAGCCAATGCCCCGGATGAAGTATTCGACGCGGTTGATTTCGAGCGTCTTGGCCCCGACGTCGATGTTGGCACCCTTCACCGCATTGAAGACATCGTCGAGGGTGACACCGTATGCCCGCATGGCGTCGGGGTCTACATCGACTTGGTATTCCTTGACATAGCCGCCAATGGAAGCGACTTCAGAAACGCCGTCAGCCGCCAGGAGCCAGTAGCGCACATACCAGTCTTGGGTCGTTCTCAGCTCTTCCTGGTCCCAGCCTCCGGTCGTATTTCCGCCAGGATCACGCCCCTCCAGCGTGTACCAGTAGATTTGCCCCAAGGCGGTCGAATCCGGCCCCAGCGCAGGGGAGACGCCTTCCGGAAGGGTTCCAGCCGGCAGGCTGTTCAGTTTCTCCAGCACTCGCGTCCGCGACCAATAGAACTCCACGTCTTCCTTGAAGATGATGTAGATGCTCGAGAATCCAAACATCGAGTAACTTCGGATCGTTTTCACGCCCGGCACACCCAACAGTGCAACGGTCAACGGATACCCGATCTGGTCCTCGACGTCCTGCGGGGACCTGCCCATCCATTGCGTGAAGACAATCTGCTGGTTCTCGCCGATATCGGGAATCGCATCGACCGGAACAGGATGGCGCTGGATGCCCGCCAGCTTCCAATCGAATGGCGCGACCAATACGCCGGTCACGATCACTGCAAAAACGAAGAGCCCCACGACAAGTCTGTTCTCCAGGCAGAAGCGGATCAGCTTGCCGATAATGGACCGCTGCTCAGGTGTCTGTGTCGGTGTGCTCGGTTCAGTCATCTCCCCGTTCCTCCTCGCCCGTGAAAGCGGGAATGATCGCTACGACATCTCCACATTTCAGCATGGCGTCCCCGAAGTACGGATTTCGGGTGGCCTCGTCCTCCTGCAACCAGGTCGCTCCGCGTCCGTCGAACGCCATCGGGCATTTGAACTGAAACGTCTTCACACCCAGGGGCCGAAACCGTGTGGTAAGCGCCGCGACTTCCTCGGACAAAAGGGCGAACCCCTTACGGGCGTCCTCGATGTCTTTTGCTTCAGCCAGACTGGACAGCAACGGCTTCAGTTCGCCCTGAAACTTCATCCAGTCCATGTGTCCCTTTCCGTCGACCAGCGACATGTCGACGGCCGACAGGGCTGCGATGCCCTCTCCTGCCGCTGCCGCTGCCTTCTTCACATCGTCTTCCGCCAGCGCAGATTGGATGTCCATGTAGCGGTCAATCACGGCAACGAGTTGCTTCCTGAACGTCGGGTCCGTTGCTGGGGTCGCCGATGCAGCATGGTCATCATGAGCCAACCCAAGTTTCGCCTTCATGGCGTTGACGTTCTTTCTCGTGGAGTCCGCCATACGGGTTACTTCCGTCGGCGTCTTAACCGACGCGCCCTCTGCGGCATCATTGCCGAGCAGCATGGAGTACTCTTTCCACTGCATCCCTGCATGGCCCGGCAGACGTTCGCCGTTCACCGCCGCCACGCGATCCCCCAGGGCTCGGTACGCCCCATGAAGGTCGTCCAACATCTCCGGCGCTGTTTCGATGGCGGTCGTTGCGGCGGCAATGACTTCGTGCAGTTGGCTTTTCACCATGGCGGGTAAGGCCAAGTCCATGCCAGTCATAAGCTGTTCCCCTGCCTCCTTCTTAGGTCCGCCGTGATCCATTCCCGCCATGCCCCCTCCCCCGCCGCCCTCGGGCGTCATCATGCTTGGCTTCGCCCTGATCTGGAGTTCGGCGTCCAGCTTGAAGTTGCCCCTCGTGACGACCCGCTCGCCTTCAGACAGGCCGTGCTTGACGAGATAGTAGTCACCGGCTCGCCGCCCCAAGACAATCTCCCGTCCCTCGAATGTTGGCTTGTCCTTGCCGGGTACCTCCACGTAAACAATGGCCCGCGTGCCGGTCAACAGCGCTGCCGTGGCGGGAATCACCAGCGGCTTGTCTTCTGCCTTCAGGTCCCTGCCCACATAGCCGAGGCTTTCCGCGGTAACCAGTGGCATGCCGCACACGTCGCAAGTTCCCGGCCCATCCTTGATGATTTCTGGATGCATCGGACCGATCCATTTGCCTGCCAACGCGGCGTTCATGATGCGGCCCTCGGTGGCGACTTCCGCCTCTGCCACGGCCCGCACGAACATACCGGGTTTGAGATGCCCGTCATCATTCGGCACATTCACCCGCACCTTGATCGTGCGCGTGGCTTCGTTCAGCACGGGGTGGATAAAGGAAATCGTTCCATTGAATTGCTCGCCGGGGTACGCCTCTGTCGTAAACTGTACATGCTGACCGTATCGCAACCACGCCAGATCGGATTCATAGGCATCCAGGTTGACCCAAACACGTGACAGATCGGCAATCGTGTAAATACGGGTTCCGGTGTTGACGTACATGCCTTCCTGCGCGTCCTTGTGGATGACGATCCCACCAGAAGGCGCGTAGATGGTGATGTGGTCATCGGGCTTGCCGCGCTGTTCGATCGCCTGAATCTGTTCCGGCGTCAGCCCCCACAGACGCAGCTTTTCGCGTACGGCCGTTACCGTGGCTTCCGTCGTGTCACGGACAATCGACACATCGCTTCGCTCAAGCTCCTTTGTTGCGCTGATCGCCTGCAGGAGTTCCTCTTGTGCGCTGAGGAGTTCCGGGCTGTAGAGATACACCATGTGGTCGCCCTTCTTGACGGGCACGCCTGTGTAGTCGACGAAAAGGCGATCCAGTCGGCCGGGCACCCAGGCGGTGATGTACGACACGCGCGTTTCGTCATAGTCGATTTTGCCCACCATGCGCACATCCGCCTTCACAAAGCGGCGCTCAACCGGGGCGGTCTCGACCTTCATCAGCTTCACCGATCTCTCGCTCACAGACAACTCACGCAAGCCGCCCTCATCGTCACCACCCGAATCCAAGGGTATCAGGTCCATTCCGCAAATGGGGCACTGGCCCGGTTTCGGTAGCTTTATCTGTGGATGCATGGAGCAGGTCCAAACGCTGACCTTCTTGCGGGCGGCGGATTCATGCTTTCCATCGTGCGCCAGTTCATCAGGTGTCAAGCCACCACCCGACAGCCTGCCCGCCAGGAATACAGCCATGATCGCGACGATAATCCAGAACACCTTGTATGCCGTTTTTTTCTTCAGCGTCGGTATCTTTTTCATCGGTCGGCTCTCCCTCTGGCTGTTAATCTCTTACAGGCCTGCATGAACCATTCAATCGTTAATGAGCATGCCCTTTGTGTCCGTCGTTAGCATCCTTCTTCTTTGCTTCGCCTTGAGGTGCCGGATCGAGGGTCACTCCTGCATCTTCCAGCTTCTTGATGTACGTCTCGGGGTCCTTTTTCACCGCACCGACACATCCCTCGCAGCAGACGTAGACGCGCTTGCCATTATGATCGACATACAAATCCTTGTTGACCTTGCCGCCCATGACCGGACACGTTGTCTGGGGCGTGGTCTTCACTTCTTTCGTAGCCTCCCCGTGATGCCCGTGCTCCTCGGTGGCGAGCGTTGCGCCCGCGATGCCAACCAAACTCACGATCACGAGATTCATGGTCCATGTGTTCATTCTCATCTTTCTATCCTCCTCACTTGTGTTCGCTCTTGTTTCATTTTCTCCTCAGTCTGACGGAGGCCGCACACCGGAGTTCTCCACCTCTTCTGCGTTCTTCGATAACTCCTTGTTCACGATCATTTCGACCTCCGCCAATCGCTGCCCCCGGTCTGCCTGCGCGCGCCGTTCGGCAAGCTGAAACTCCAGCAGCAAACGCTGCGCGTCGATCAGTGCGATGAAGCCTGTGCTTCCGGCCTCAAATTCCTGCTGGACGACCTTCAGAGACTGCACCGCCTTGGGAACCAAGGTGTCGCCGTAGAGATCGATTTTCCTTTCAGCATCTCTGAGCTGGTACAACGCCAATTGCAAGTCGGCCCCAAGACTCTTTTCGGTATCGTCGCGCTCCTCTTCCATCGCCATTTTCCGAAGGAGTGCCTCACGTTCGGACGCTCGATACTTACCGTACCAAATCGGCAGGTTAATCGAGACCATCGCCATGACAGGATCCTTTCCACTGTCGGCCATGTCCGGGTTCAGCGCATCGCCAGTATCCACATAGTCGATGCCGAGCGTGATATCGGGGTAGAAGCCTTTTCTCGCCAACTCGATTTCTGCTTCCTCTTTCCGCGCAAGATGGTCCAGGCGTCGAAGCTCCGGGCTGCTCTCCTCCAGCCATTGCCTGGCTTGCTCATCACTGAACGAGACCGTGAACTCGGGAAGCGAACGAGGCCATGGCAACGGGTGATGCGTCGGCCTGTTCAGCGCTGCATTCAACCTGGCAACGATCGGCTCGCGCAACGATTCCAGGCTTCGCAGTCGGTCGTCCAGTTTTCCAAGCTCGACCTGAGCCTGGATCACTGCACTATTCGGTGCAACGCCCACCTTGAACCGTGTGCGGGCCACTCCCTCAAGATTCGTGACCAGTTTGAAGTGCTCCTTGATCACCACGATGGCTTGCGCTAGATACCAGTACTCGTAATAGGCCGTCTTGACGCGATAGAAGAGAGCCAGCTTGCTTTTCTCGTAGGCTTGTTGAGTCGCCGCTGCGGCCTCAGCCGCCGAGTCTCCCCGAAGCCGCAGCGTCCCGAACCACGGGAACAACTGAACAAGGCCAAACTTTTGCCGCTGTGGCCCCACACGGGTCTCTACTTCCTCAATGAAATACGTGTAGTTGAAACGAGGGTCCGGGAGACTCTTTGCCTGCGGAATCCGCTCCAGGGCCCCTCTCCAGCGGTTAAACGCCGCCTCCAGACCCGCGTTGTTGAGAGCTGCAAATCGCAGGTAGTCGTCGATCGACGCATTTTCACCCAGCAGCGTTGGCGATACATCCTCCCCCGCTCCAGCCGCCGATGATACCCACACATGCGAAACCATAAACACAGCCGCAAACAGTCCGGGAAGTTGCCTGCCGAATCGACGTGTTGCCCATGGAGAGAGAATGGGACCCTTGCAGTAACTCATCGTGCCGCCTCTTTCAGTTCTTGGGTCAATGCTTCATTCATGCTGCCGGTACGATACCCCTGAAGATCAAGCGTCACATACAGGAACCCAGCCTTCTTCCCAGCCGCGACGATGCGGGCCCTGGCCTCGGGCATGCAGCAGCTTTCGATCGCATCAGTATCTACTTCGATACGGGCAATATCACCATGGTGGCGGACCCGAAATTGACCGAACCCCAACGCACGCAGTTCCGTCTCCAGAGCGTCAACCGCACGCAGTTTCTCTTCGGTGATCCGGTCTCCATAAGGAAAGCGTGAGGCGAGACAGGCGAAGGCCGCTTTCCCCGCAGTGGGCAGCCCCATCTGCCGCGACAACTCTCGGATTCCATCTTTCCCCAGACCGACATCAAGCAAAGGGCTCAGGACTCGGTGTTTCGCAGCCGCCTTGCGGCCGGGCCGATAGTCATTGCAGTCATCCGCATTCGTGCCATCTGCGATCACCTCGATGCCATGAAGAACGGCAACTTTTCGAACCACCGCAAACAGCTCGTCTTTGCATAGATAGCACCGGTTCGGTGGGTTGTCGGCGAAGCCGGGCACCTCAAGTTCATCGGAGGTCACCATTTCATGGCGAATCCCAATTCGTTGGGCAAGCTCCCGCGCCTCCCGTTGTTCATGTTCCGGATAGAGAGGAGACACCGCCGTAACGGCCAGAGCCCTGTCGCCGAGTTCCGCATGCGCCACCGCGGCCAGGAACGTGCTGTCCACGCCGCCGGAAAACGCCACAGCCAGTCCACCGGTGCCCCGAAGCATCTGTTTCAGCGTTTCAAGTTTTTCTTTTGCGCCTTCGTTCGGCATAGGCCCTCCTTATCAACACACAGAATTTTTTCGACGAGATCCCTGTCGGCGTGCATCCGCTCGTCATCCGAAAGGGAAGTCTCCAGAACTTTGAGCACCTTCTTGACCAATGTATTGGGGCGGTCAGGATAGCGGTAATACATCCAACGGCCCTCCTTACGATCTTCCAACAGCCGAGCCTGCCGCAAGATGGACAAGTGCTTCGACACCGTGGATGGGGCAAGACCCAGCAACTCGATGATCTGACACACGCAGAGTTCCTGGCCTCGCAGAACACAGAGAATCCGCACCCGATTGGTATCGGCGAGCGCCTTTATGACTGTCATGAAATCAAACACGGGCATCCCTCATTTCGTTATATGGCGAATAATGATGGGTATAGAGACGACGTGTCAAGAAGAAAGGTCAGGGTGCCGTGTTGTTCGTTGCTGCCGCATCCACTGAACTTCGGTTCGAGGGCGACGTGAGAGTTTTGAGATTTATTGCTTCATTTCGCTTGGATTCGGGCTCTTGAAAATCAGGAACGACGCATTCTCGTTGGTGGCGTTCCGGATGCTCATGAGTGTCTTGTAGGCGACGGGAAGTATGTTTCCCTTGACGGTGAGCGTGTCCTTGCCATCCAAATTCACAATGACCTGGCCTGCGATAATCAACAAATGGACATTTGAATTGGCGCTGTGTTCCGGAACCTGTTGTCCGGGTTCCAATGCGACTTGCATGACGAGCAGGTGTTTCTCGTCAACGAGCTTTCGTTTCCCCATTTGACCGTCCGTGTACGGAATGGCTTCAAATACGTTTTTCATTTATCGTTCTCCTTTTATATCTCGTCCGATAGTACGCCTTCGTTGTTCTGTCTTCCACTTGTTCTCATTCGAATGCCCTTCCTTCGCCGGCTTCCTCCTCCGTGCGCCCGTCGCGGATGTGATAAATTCGCTTGAACGTTGGGATGATTTTCTCATCGTGCGTCACGACGATGACGGCCGTCTCGTATTGGCGGGCCATTTGGTTCAGAATTCGGATCACGGCCAGCGCTCGCTCGCTGTCGAGCGGGGCGGTGGGTTCGTCGGCAAGTATCACGGGGGGACGATTGACCAGCGCCCGTGCGATGGACACACGCTGCTGTTCGCCGCCGGAGAGTTGCGACGGCATGGCCTCAGCGCGATGGGCGACGTCCAGCGCCTTCAGCAATTCCACGGCCCGCTTCCGGGCTTCGGCGTTGGATCGTCCGGCCAGCATCGGCAGCAGTGCCACGTTGTCGGTGACATTAAGAAAGGGGATCAAGTAAGGGGCCTGGAACACGAACCCGATCTGGTCGCGGCGCAGCGCACGCAGATCCTTGATCTTCCAGCCGTCGTCATAGATCACTTCATCGCCAAGAATCATGCGCCCGTTGGTCGGTTCGATCACGGCCCCAAGGCACTTGAGCAGGGTAGACTTGCCGGATCCCGAGGGCCCGATCAGCCCGACCACCTCGCCGGGCACCACCTGCATATCCACCCCTTTCAGTGCGTCCACGGCGGTGTCGCCCGTGCCGTAGCGCTTGCGCAACCCTTCAATTCGTATGCCTGTCTTGTGCATATCAACCACCAATCGCTTCCGCCGGGTCCACTTTGAGCGCCGCGTGAATGGCCAACACACTGGCCAGAGCGCACATCACCACCACGGCCGCGAATCCGCGTGCTGAATCCTCCGGCAGAAGGAGCACGTATTTCGGGAATATCCCGGCCCAGTAGGTCGCCGCGATCTTGCCGACCACAAACCCAATAACTCCCAAAGCCACCGCTTGCTGCATGATCATACCGGAGATGGTCCGATTCCTGGTTCCCAGCAGTTTCAGCACGGCAATCTCGCGGATTTTGCCCAGGGTCAGTGTGTAGATGATGAAGGCCACAATCGCCGCGCTGACGATGGCAAGAATCACCAGAAACATGCCGATCTGCCGGGCCGACGTTGCAATCAGCTTGCCTATCAGGATGCTCTGCATCTCCGTACGCGTGTAGACCTGAAGGCGTTTCCAGCGCCTAATGGGTTCGGCGACCTCATCGGAAGAATACCCGGGCTTGACCTGCACAAGCACGGCGTTGACATAGGGGTTGACGCTTTGCGAGGCGGTCACGGCATCCAGCAAGCCCGGTACCCCGGGGCGGTTGAAGGCGGGATTGGCAGCCGTACGCCTCCGTTGCTGGAGGATGGCGTCGTTGTCCTTCAGGAACTGCGCTTCCTGCGCATCTTTCAACGGGATGAAAACCATCGGATCGCCCCCGGAGGAGACCATGCGTCGGGTCAGCCCAACCACGGTATACTCATTACGGCGAATCCGGAGGTGATCACCCAGTTTGAATCCTGCGGTCACGTCTGCCACGGCCTCATAGTGACTTCGGGTAATATGCCGTCCGTCCACGAGATAACGAGGTTGCCCTGGCTCGCCGATGCCGCCCGGACGGACGCCGACCACCATCGCGCGTACGTCGCGCTCGCCCTCGCGAACCTGCATGGTCAGATAGGTGACGTTGGCCGCACGGGCCACGCCGGGCATTCCGAGAAGTCCGCGATAGAGGTCGTCCTGCAGGCTGGACGGTTCAGCATAGGGACCGAGGGTGTCTTTCTGCACCACCCATAAATCGGCGCCGCTGTTGTCAAGCAATACCATTGCGTCGTCCACCATTCCGCGATACACCCCGGCCATCGTCAGCGTCACGCCGATCAAAAGCCCCAGGCCAACGCCCGTGAAGACGAACTTGCCCCAGGCATGCTGAATGTCCCGGCCAGCCAGGCTGATCATGGAGTCCCTCCTGCCAGGTGCTCCACCACCTTGATGCGATGACGAGCGGTTAGTGCGCGGTGACTGTACAAAACAACGCGATCACCGGACTTGAGCCCGTCGAGAATCTGGATGCGTCCGTCTAGGTCGTTTGCACCCACCTTGACGGGGACGAAGCGTAGCGCGCCATCATCGATTCGCCAGACCCCGAGCTGGCCGTTAACTCGAAGCACGCAGGCGTTGGGTAGTGTCGGCGCGTCGGGCAGCGCAGGCAAGGCCACAGTGACCTCGGCCAATTCACCGATGGGCGGCAGCGGGTCCGGGACGACGTCGAACATCACCTTGGCCAGCATTTCCTCCGTCACCGAATCGGCGAGCGGCTCTACGCGCAGCACCCGCCCAGCAACGTCCCGATCGCCTTGTGAACGTAACACGATACGACTCGAAAGTCCGGCCTGCAGTCCGGATGCACTGAATTGGTCAAACCGCACGTTGACCCACAGACTCCCGGGATCAATCATCTCGACGACCGATTGACCTGCGACCACGGTCGTGCCGATTTCCGCGTTGCGCGCCACGACCACTCCGTCTGTCGGTGCAATGAGGCGCAGGTTGATTCGCTGTTTGATGAGGGCGTCGAGCTCAGCTTTAAGACGCACCTGCTCATGGCGGGCCGCCGCCAGATTGGCGTGAGCGGTCGCAACTCCGGCTTCGGTCACCATCAGTTCCTGTTGCCTGGCGTCAAACGCTTCCTGACTCACCGCGTGCGTCTGCAGCAGTTGTTCATAACGCTGCGCCTGGGACTCGGCATACGTCTTGCGCGCCGCCGCATCCCGGGTCTGAGCCTCGGCGGCCGACACCTGGGCCTCCGCACGCTTTAAGGCGGCGTCCAACGCGGCAACCCGGTCGTCAATATCCACAGGATCCATTTCACCCAGCAACTGGCCTGCCCGAACCGCGTCGCCCACGTCTACGTCGATTTGCTTGACACGACCGGCGGCCGTTGGGCCAATCCGGTAAGTGTAGCGGGCTTCGACCGTGCCGATGCCGAACAGCGAAGGCGCAATTCCGTGGTTCTCCACCGTAGTCACCGTCACCGGAACCGGGGCCAGCGGGCCGGATCGTAGCGCTACGTAAACAAACAAGGCCAAGAGGGGAATGAGCACGCCGATCATCGCCAACGTCCGCCCATGGATCAATAACTGTTTCATTGTACACTCCTTATGCCACGAAGGTAGATGGCGAAAATCTTGGGGGCCATCGCTCGGATGTCCCCTCCCTTCCCGGTTAGCAACGACTGCATAACCAAACCTTGGATTGTCCCAATAAACAAAGTCACAGCCACTGTTGTATCAATGTCGGATGACAGTTTACCTTGAGATTTGCCTTGTTCGATGAGCGCTTGAATGCGCTCGCCGTAGCGGGTGAGCAGAGTTCGCGCCACCCGTTTTGCCGACGTATCGCCGGGGCGTTGGAGTTCGCCGAACAATATACGCGGCGCACCGGCGTGCTGAACAACGAAATCGATGTGGGCCAGGAAGACGGCCTCCAACGCCTCAAGCGGGGAACCCGCCGCCTGCACAGCCTTATCCACTCGCGTCATTAAACGTTCGGCTACCCAGTCCATGACCTCCTGCCAAATCGCATCTTTGGTAGCGAAATGCCTAAATAGAGCGCCTTGCGTCATGTGCATGCGTTCGGCCATGGCAGAAGTTGTGATTTCGGCGGGATTCTGCTCTGCTGCCAACTCAATGACGGCTTGCACTGTCACCGCTCTGCGCTCATTCGCCTGAAGACGTTCGGCTCGCTTTCTCTTTTTCATAGTAAGTAATCTATTACTATCTTTAAGGGCTGTCAAGCGATGGGGCGATTATTTACCGCTGTTATGTGTATTCGCGCTGTTCAGCAGGATGGCGGGCAAAGCCCACCAGCCTGTTAGTTTAAATTTTTCGCTCATTCGGCGAAAAATTTAAACTGGCGGAGGGAGAGGGATTCGAACCCCCGGAGCCCGTATAAGGGGCTCACACGATTTCGAGTCGCGCGCCTTCAACCAGCTCAGCCATCCCTCCGCATATAAAAAATGAACAGCTTTTTTGTCCAGCAATTCAGCGCTTTGCGAGCCGCCATATGTAACAGGTCATGTTGCTATTTCAAGCCTTATCTGCCCAATCGTGTTTTTTCCGTTCTCTGACGAAACGTTCTTTCATACGGAGAATCCTTTTGCATTTCCCGGCGTAAGGCCTGTAAGGTTTTCACATGAGCAAGCGTTCATCCAGCCGTCTTTCCAATGCGCCCGCGTCGCCGCCGCCTTCTTCATCGAAGGCCGGAGCAGCGCCCCCGAAAAAAAAGCCCCCACCCCGCCCAACAACTCCCCCTGCCAAGACGACGCCGGCTCCGGAAACACCTGCGCCTCCGCCGACGCCCAAACGCAAGCCAGTGGATCGGGCCAAACAACTCCGTTCGATTCTGGCTGGCATGTGCGGACTGCTGGTGCTGGTCATCGTCACCAGCTCCCTGTTGATCTATATCACGCACGGACGTAACGAATTGTACGTGTCCGCTCCACTCTTGGGGTCGCGACCCTATTTCTCTTGGGGTGCCACGGGTGATGAGGCGAACGCCGATGAAATCCGCGAGACCGTGCTCTTTCACGTATCCAACATGAAATTCACCCCGCTAAACATCCTGAAATTCCTCAATGGTTCGGAGGGCGTTCCCGCCTTCTTCAATGTGGAACACAATCGCCTCTATTGCGCAATCCCCCGGGATGCTTATGTAGGGGTGGAGGATTTTAATCTGCTCACGGATCACCCGGAATACATCGAACGCGCCAAACGACTGGATAACCAGCTCGTGCTGGGAGAGTATCAATGGAAGGACGTGAATTCCGTCTTCTTCTCTTTTCCAGCGGACGATTTGCGCATCGACCCGGAGACCGTCATTGAAATCAAGTATCCCTCAGCCACCTACAAACTGAGCCTCTCGGACCTAGTGCAGTATTATTTCAATCGGAACATGTACGGCACCTTCTATCTTAAACAGTGCCGAAGCGAGCCCGAGCGCCTGCGGGACCAAGCCATACAGCTTCCCTCCTTCGTCGTCTATCCCGGCGAACCGTCCCTCGCATCACTGGCCGAACAACTGACCCGCGATGACTACTCTATCGAAAAACACACACAACGCTTTCTGAACTTCGTCACCCGGGAAATACATCCAGATAAGGACCTGGTGAAATCATGCGATCAGATCAAAAAAGCAAACGAAGTGTTGATGACCAGATCATGCGGCTTGATGGAGTCCGTGATTCTCTACGCCTCGCTCCTGGAGCAGACAGAAATTGATTACCTCATTGTCTATACCGATGATGCAGCGTCCATTCTGGTAGAAGGCGAGTATCCACTACAGCGCGGCGCGCTCGTGATGCACATCAACGGAAAGACCTACCATCTGGCCGATCCAACCCGCCGCAATTTTGTCATTGGCCAACCCGCCGGCTCCGACTGGCGGGCCAAAAACATCCGCTACATCCAGCGTGCCGGCATCAACAGCAAAACCTTCAGCGTGGAAACCGGCGAACCGTCCGACCAGCAATCCGTCGGGCGTTGAGTGTAGCTCGACCACCCGATTCTATCCACGGTGAAGGGCGTGTCCAACTCCGGGAGGAGATGACGGATTGCTTCATGCAAACGTCCGTTTGCAACCCCACTATCGGGATCACTATCGAACCCGATCGATGAAATCCTGTGTTTTGATTTCAATCACGATTTCACTTTGGACGATCCCAACGGGCAGGTTAGATCGTAACCCCGGCTGTTTGTTCGGCATTTTACTCTTCCCCAAGCGCTTCAATGTCTGCCAAGTCCTTCTTTCGCCCTGCGGATCGCTTGTTCTTGATGTATTCATTTCGTCCGATATAGGCAACAGGGACATCTCCAAACTTCCCGGGTTCTTTGGCTGCATCCGCTTCCGACCAGGTAATCAACTTTGTGTTCGTTCAATAATTTGAGCAGATCTCTGAAGTCGGGCTGTACTTCCATGGTATTGCCTTCGTAACTGTTCCACGGCGGCGATGCGTTCTGGCGGCGGCCTTGACAGCCAAAAAGCCACATCATCATGAACCGCTGACTGATCCAGAGTACGTTTTGCTACAACTCGTTTAATCGTGGGAGGAGTGCTAGCATGACCGGCAAGAGATGCCAATCATTCTTTCATCTTTCAGGCGTCCGAGGACCCTTCATTCTCCAGATAGATGGTCTGCGACGGGAAGGCAAAGCTGATGCCGGCCTGATTGAAACGATCCAGAATCGCCAAGCACAGCTTTTGCTGAAAGGCCATCACGGTCCAGTAATCCGGCGGCGTATACCAATAGATCACCAGAATATTCAGGGAATAATCCTTAAACTCATTGAAATAGATTCGCGGCGGAAAATCAGGCGACTGCCCCTCGTGATTCGCCAGCAATTCCTGCAAAATCGCTAGGGCCTCATTCACCTTTTCCGGCGGCGTGTCATACGTCACGCCCAAATTCATCACCTGCTTGATGTAGGGACGTTTCGAAATGTTCTTGATCGACTTGTTGGACATGTCCGCATTCGGAACAATCACCAGATGTCCATCCAACGTACGCACGCGCGTCGACCGAAAGCCCACTTCCTCCACATTTCCATCCGTTTGATCCACCGTGATGCGATCCCCTATTTCAAAAGGACGATCCGTCAGCAGGACAATCGAGCCGAATACATTTTTTATGGTATCTTGAGCGGCCAGACTGATGGCAATGGTACCCACGCCCAAACTGGCAATGACGGCCGTGAGCGGTTTGTCGCTCAGCATGGTGGCACCCTGCAGCACGCCAAGCACCGCAATGGTGATGCGCAGGCTCTTGCGCACAAAGGGTGCGAGCATCATGTTGATCTGCGATCCGGTGCCTGCCGCCATGCGGCGCAAACTCCAATCCACCACATCCACCAGACTGTAGATCATCCAGGTGATCCCCACCACCAGCAGAATATCTGCCACCGCATTGGCCAGCTCGGCGCCCCCCCCCGCGAGATTCAACATGGTGATCCCGATGCGGAATCCAGCGGCCAGCGAAACCAAGCTAACCGAAGCGGCGATATCTTTGCAAAGCACCCCTAGAATCTCGCGCGATGTCCCGTGCAATCGCTCGGACTGCTTCAGCAGCCATTGCTTGAGAATCTTCCCGACAATCATCGCCACCAAGAGAATGAAGAATAAAAAGCCAATCCGCCAAAGCGAAATCCCGGCAATGGAGGTCTCCAACCAGCTTACAATCAGTTCAATGTGTTCAGTCATCATGCACTCCTATATTCAGCACTACGGTCTCTTATCATTTTCGCATTTTCAGCGCAAATTATGGGAGGGACATGGTCCCCAATGTCCTTCTATTTCCCCCCAGCTCATTCCGGTTTTTTCTTTCTCACTCTCCGCACGGCTCGCGTGAACGCTCGCCCGCCCGAAATGCGCTCACTCTCCGCATTTGCGTCCATAGGCGTCCATTTGCGGTTCCTTTTCCCGATTTTCACTATTATTTCCGCATTTTTGGTTACAGCTAGGCTACTCCAAGCACTGCACGAGCATAATAGACACTCAGCCCCGGCTGACAACCCTCAAATCTTCCTTATTCCCGCGTTTTTTCTGAATTTACTCTCGTTTCCGGCGCGTCTGAACGGTATACCCGTTCACGAGTCAACCGCGTGATGGTCCATCGGAGGATGAATGAAAGGCTTATCGAATCGCTACCTGCCCACCGTTCTTTTCGTCGGCTTGCTGCTGCTTTTTTCCGCCCTGATTTTTCAGGACGTACTCACGGGCGGCCTGCGCATGACCACCGATGACAACATCGGCCATCTCGCCGAATATCAATCCCGCCTGCCAAGTGGATTTTTCTCCGGCATCTGGCAGGAAAGCCCGCTCCTGGGGATGCCAGCCTCTGCCTCACCGCTCAACTGGTCCAACGCTTGGCTCTCCCTGCTCTCAACGCGGGCTTTCGCCAATTTTTACCATCCAATCTGCCTGCTGGCCGCCTCGCTGACGCTGGCTTTTTATCTACGCCGCAAGGGCATTGCGCCGGTTCCCATTCTGCTGGGCGTTCTTTCCGCTTTTTGGCTGGGTAGCAATTTCACGCTGATCTACGCGGGACACATCCGCAAGTTCGCCGTGCTCTTTCTATTTTGCGCCAACTTGATCTGCCTGGATTTGCTCTTCGAAAAGAAGCGCTGGGAATGGGGCGTGCTGGCTGGCGCTTTGATGGGATTGATGTTTTTGGAACAGCAGGATGTGGCCCTCTTTTTTGGCCTCTTTCTTGGGGCCTACGCCCTGTTTCAATGGATGCAGGCGGGCTATAAACCGGCCGACCTGGCACGTTTGGCCCCTGTACCCATCCTGGCGCTGCTCATTGCCGCCTTCGCACTGCAAAGTGCCTTCCAACAGAACATTTCGGACACCTCGGGCGATGCCGTGGAAGACGAGCGCGCCAAATGGGAGTATTGCACGCAATGGAGTTTCCCGCCCGATGAGCTGATTGCCTTTGTCGCGCCCGGTTACACCGGATGGCGCAGCGGCGAACCCGATGGGCCCTACTGGGGACGTATGGGACGCAGCGCCGGCTGGGAGCAGACCCATCAGGGGTTCATGAATTTCAAACTCGAAAACACCTATCTCGGCATCATCCCTTTGGCTCTGGCCCTTCTTGCACTCTTTGCTTGCCTGCGCGATCCGCGTCGAAACGCCATCCTCTTCTGGGGCGGGGCGGGCGCCCTTGCCCTGCTTCTCTCCTTCGGAAAATTCACGCCTCTCTACCGCCTCTTCTGGCAGTTGCCCGTCATTCACGAAATCCGCAATCCGAACAAATTTCTCCAAGTGTTTCAGGTGATCGCTGGCATCCTCACCGCCTATGGCGCGGACCTTCTCTTTAAGCGGATAAAAGCGGGAGAAACTCCGCTGCTCAAACGACTGTTCTGGATAGCCACCGCCTTAACAGCACTCCTGCTCCTGTTCGCAGCGGGAGCAAGCGGAAGTGCCTCCGCTCTGACTGCACAGGGCTGGCCCCAACAAATGGCCGAGGTCATCGCATCAAATAAAATCGCCGCATTGCTTCATGCTGCCGTACTTTCGGCTCTTCTGACCTTTTTTGCAGCCATTTACACGCTGAAATCACTCGAGAAACTGCGCCCGTATCCTGTGCTCTGGGCCACCCTGCTTGCAACCGCCGTCCTGATAGACTCCGCCCTTCTTTCCCGCCATTACGCGAAGACCCTGCCGGAAAGTTATATTGCCGCAAACCCGGTAACGACCTATCTGAAAAAACATCTCGGCAATCAGCGCGTGGCTCTGGCCACGCAGGAAGGTTTCTATAACCTCTGGCTGACCTATCTTTTCCCTTACCACGAAATTCCCGCCTTTAACTTTACCCAGATGCCGCGTATGGCCGAGGACTACAAAAACTATCTCGAAGCCCTGGGCCGCCAACCGCTCCGACTTTGGCAGCTATCCGGCGTGGGCTACCTGCTCGCCCCTTCCGCCATGGAAAGCCAACTTCCTCCCGGCACCTACAAGCCGGTGTTGCGCTTTGACGTCACCCCCCTGCCCAACGGCGAACTATCCGTCCGCGCGCAGGAGCGCGGTGCGCACACCCTCTATGAAAGTCTCACCCCTGCACCGCGATTCGCATTCATCGGCGGCGCTGAAATCCTCGACGACCCGCAGGCCCCGCAACGCCTCGCATCAAAAAATTGGAACCCTTTCGACAAAATCATCCTCCCGGAAAATCCGGACACCCCGCTCCCCACAGGCACCGGGTTTGCGGGACGCGTGGAGGTCATGGAGCATCGACCCGGAAAAACCATCCTGAACGTACAGGCCGATGCGCCCGGCTACCTGCGGGCGGCGGATAAATTCAACCCTGACTGGCAGGCCCTTGTGGATGGTCAATCGGCACCGCTTCTGCGAGCCGACTACCTCTGCCAGGCCGTGTATGTTCCCGCCGGAACCCACCAGGTGGAATTGATCTATGCGCCATCCAACCGAAGCATTAACTTGCAGCTTGCAGGTTACGGCCTTGCTCTGGCGGCAATACTCTCCCTGCTTATAAGAAGAGCACGCCTACCCAAATAGAGCGACTGAATGCGGAAGATCACGGACTGGAAGTCCGTGCTACTTGCGAATCACGACTGCTTCATCCTAATTCTTCCAAAACACAACAGCGTACCCGCTGTTGTTGACTAGCAGGATGGCGGGCCCAAAGCCCGGCAGTCTGCTAGCCCCAGAAATCAATGAACGGCCTGACATTCCGTTCAACGGTTTCGCTCAAGGTTAATTTTGACCGCACGGTCTGGTATCCCGCATCGACCAAGCCACGGCGCAGCGCGGAATCCCGACAAAGCATCAGGAGCTTCTCCCGGAATTCCTGTACGTTACCCGCTTCAAACATGAGTCCATTCTGGCCGTCCGTGATCAACTCCGCAATACCGTCTGTTCGCGTGGCCAGCACGGCAATTCCACAAGCCAGACAGTGCCCGAGAACACTCGTGATCACCAATTGGCTTCCCAAATCGGCCTTGCGCGAGATCAACCCGATGTCCCCTCCCCCCAATGCCGTAGCCACAATGCGTGGCTCCACATAACCCGGGAACTGAACATGCTGCTCAAGATTCAGACTCCGGGTTTTCTCCTTCAGCCTCGCCTCATCCGGCCCATTTCCAATCGCAAGAAATCTGAACTGCGGAAACTCCTTTATCACTTCCGGGAGCGCCTCCAACACCGTGTCCAAATCTTTGGCCGGATTCAGCACCCCGTGATACACCATGACGATTTCTTCTTCCCTCCAGCCCCATGTCTTCCGACATACCTCTCGGTCATACGCATGGTAGAGTTCGTCATCAAGCGGATCATACGCATAGAACACTTTTTCCGGCGCGATCCCCAATTGGCCAAGATGTCGGCTTGCACTCCTGGAACGCGCAATTAAAAACGGAGCACGACGCCAAGCACGATAATCCAAGGCGGACATGATACGCCGAAGCAATCCACGGAATAAACCTTTGGAGAGATATTGTTCAGTAAAGAGATCAGCCAGCGTCATCGTGATTCTGTTGCCGAAAAATAGCCTACCTATCGGCATAACCAATGGAATCGTTTCATCCACATACACGTAACGAATGCCTGCCAAACGGGTGCCCGCCGCAATCCAGGGGATCAGCATTAACCACAAGAACGTTTTTAAGGTCTTGTCTTTCGTGCTTCGTCGGCTGATACGCACGGGCAATTGCAAAACATGCGCATAAGCTGCAATTTTCTCCGGAATCTGCGGCTTCTCTCTGCTAGTCAGGCTAATGTAGTAAATCTCAAAATGCTCGGATAACGCCTTAATGATCGGCGAACAAGCATGGAACAGTTCCGCATGTTCGGCGGCACCGTAGCGAAACCAAAACGCCAATTTCGGTCTTTTTTTCTTTGATTTCATTCGTGATTTATTCATGCCGCACCGATTTCAGGCGAGCTAATTCCCAGCTTCTTTTGTGTATACTCAACATCGCAGCGTATGCTAAGAAAGTTCATTATGAATATGCAATTAAATACAGGCCACATTCTCGCCCTCTTCACCCTGCTCACCTTTTCCGCCTGCTCGCCATCGAATGAATCCGCGCGCACAAGCTGGCTGGATTTCTTTGACCGCCTGGCCGATACCCGGCATTTTGCATCGGTGGATCCCGAATCGTTCGGTTACATTTCCACGGCGGACCCTACTGGCGCGAATAACGACTTCAATAACTTTCAGGGCGCGTCCCGTGAAAAGGGCTGGGTTGTGCTGGCGGATCTGAAGGGACCCGGCGTGGTGGACCGATTCTGGATGACGGGGGTAGACGAGGATTTCCCCGTCCGTTTCTATTTCGATGGCGAAAAGAAACCGCGCATCGCACAAACGGTGGATGAGTTATTCGGCGCAACGTTCGAACCATTCGTCTATCCTTTCTCGCAACATGTGAATCAATGCTGGTGGTCGTATATCCCCTTGACCTATGCAAAAAGTCTACGCATCGAAGCACCCTATCCTCCCGTCCACCGTTTCTGGGGTCAGCGGCGGCTCTACATTCAGGCCAATTACCGTTCGCTTCCTGCTCCCGTTGAAAGTTATCCCAAAACACTCCCCACGACTTTTCCCACGCATGAAACCAGCGTATCGAAAGCACTGACTGACTCTCTCCGTACCGATATGCCGCTCACGTTTCCCGAGGAGCCGATGCTTCTCGAACCTAAAACCAGAAAGACCCTTTTCACGGCCACGGGCCCCACCACTTTCACCAACTGGGCCATTCACATGGCACCGCAGGATTCGTCGCTCCCGGAGAGTGTGAAAAACACTCTGCTTCAAGATGTCGTGCTGGAAATCACCTATGAGGGTTCGGAAGCACCCTCGGTTTCTGTCCCGCTGGGTGATTTTTTCTGCAATGCCTGGCGCAAGCGCAATCTTTCCTGTCTGGCCCTGAGCAGTGTGGATGATGGGTACCGGTGCAGGCTTCCCCTTTCCTGCGCGAAATCCCTGCGCATCAGTCTGAACAACCGCTCCGCCCACGCGGTCAGCGCCGCATTCAATCCGGGCGAACCCACTGAACGCAGCGCGTCGGACGGATACCTGCACGCGGTCTGGAACAAAACCGGCCCCGAGCAGAAAGGCCGCCCCCATCCCTTCGCTTCGCTCAAGGGAAAGGGTAAATATGTCGGATGTTATCTCGCCGTCACTTCCATGGATCAAAGCTGGTGGATTCTGGAGGGCGATGAAACCATCACGGCAGACGGACGCACTTTTAGCGGCACCGGACTCGAAGACTACTTCAACGGCGGCTGGTATTACCGCGGTTGCTCGTTTACGCCTTACAGTGGTGTGCTGGATCGCTATCCCTTTCGCGTCGGGCAATACCGTTTTCACCTTCAGGATGCCGTTTATTTTAATCGGGGCTTCAGCATGACCATCGAACGCGGAGATCAGAATGTTAGTGCGGGCACCATGCGCAGCACGGCCTATTTCTATCTGGAAAACCCGCAACCCGTACCTGATGCCTCTTCCCGCGCGGATACCGGCGCGGAAGTCAACCCATATGAATCCTATTCGCTGATGCTTCAGCTTTTTGAACTCGAGCGTGCCCGAGACTACCGCGCCTGCATCCGACAGATTAATGAATGGCTCGAAACGAATGCCGCCTCCACCAATGCGGGCGTGTTACAGCTCAGACGCCTCGAATATAAAAGACTCCTGAACAAACCCATTTCCAGCGACGACTATGCCCCCTACCTGTCCGGCGAGCATGGCGTGACCGCCCGCCAACAGGCCGAACAACTCCTCTGGTTCTACGAAAAACCAAATCGCTATCTGCTCGGAGCCGTCAATAACGTAGCCGGACAGGTACAGATCGATGGAAGACCGGTGATGACCAAGTTTCATCCCCTCATGCTGAGTGTCACCGGGCTCGAGCTACCGGACGGAGATCACACCATTCAAATCACCGCCACACCCAACCGCGCCGTGCCCTGGGTGCAAACCGGCATTCGAGGCCATCAAGGCCTCGCAGGAACTGGTCCGGGTTGTCGCGTCGTCCGTTCCACCGGTGAGCAAGAATTCACCCTAGCCATAAACTCCATGCGCGGACCACCCCACGATGAAAACTATGTGAACGCGGAACCCAACGCCTTCATCCTGTTGCAATCGGAAATTTACGGGATCCGCGCACACAACTGGGATGCCATGCGAGACCGATCGGAATTTTTCGTGGACTTCAGTACCACGAACATGAAGACCTCACCGTTTGGGCAGACCGTGCTCGGCCTCCCGCCGCCCCGATAATCCGTTTCCGTATTGAAGTAGCCGTTCGCTCGCCGAGCGGACGGAAGATTGGAAACACGCACCAAATTGCCGTGGCGCTCGGAGAGCACCACACTACAAATATGGACATCCCGCACACGGCCTTCAGGCGGTCTGCTTGATCCGATTATGCCGAAGGCCTGCGGCAATGCAGCATAAGACCCGTACCTAGAGCTTGTCCCGCTTGACGCAATCATTTGCCATCCAGGATGATGCGATGAAA
>CAZBEO010000054.1:0-21227 GCA_964490935.1 uncultured Verrucomicrobiota bacterium | reverse complement strand
CAAGGCATGGGACGCTCTCTTTTATTCATGCGGCATTTAACCCTACAATTCTCAGTGCATTGAAAACAGGAAAAGCATCTGTACAACGCTGTTGGGCTTTCTGTAACCTATTTTTTCTTGATTCAGGCTCTAGGGTGAGGATATGGATTCCAATTCATCATTTTTCATTTGCTAAGAAACAGCAGATGTAATTCATCATTTACCATCGATAAACAAAAGAGGACATGATCATGTTGCCAATACTCGCCTACATTGACCCCGGCACTGGAAATGCCCTGATTTACGTCATTTTGGGTGCTTTTTTCGGTATGGCCTATTTCCTGAAAGACCTATTTTACAAAGTGGTCCACCGAAGACAAAAAATGGAGCTAAAAAAAATCCAAAAAAACACGACCAACGCCCATGTGCCTATTGAAATCGATCAAACCAACACCCTAGCCCTCTTTTCCGAAGGGAAAAACTACTGGGCCACCTACCAGCCCATTATTGAAGCCCTCATTCAACGCAAAAAACACTTCCACTACTATACCATGGATCGCCATGACCCGGCATTGACCATTGAGAATGAGTTTATGCACTCGAAATATATCGGACAGGGCGTTCGCGGACAAAAAAAAATGTACCATCTAAACCACCCCATACTATTAACCACAACGCCCAATATTGGTTCGCTCGGACATCCCCTGCAAAAGCCTCCACTCGTACAAAAGCTCATCCATGTGTTTCATTCTGTGGCTGATTTGTCGATGTACAAAAAACACTCGCTCGATGCGTACGATGTGGTGTACCTCGCAGGAGATTTTCAAAAAAAATCTATTCGTGAAATCGAGTCGAAACGGGGACTTCCTGCCAAAGAACTTTCGCTCGCAGGCCTGCCCTACCTCGATTCCTTTGCCAAGGACATCGCAGAGCACGGGACTCCTGAAAGCAAAAAGCAAACCACTGTTTTAGTGGCCTCTTCATGGGGCAAAAAAGGATGCCTAACCAATTTCGGCACCAGCTTTGTCAAGCTCATCGCCGAAGCAGGATACCAAATCATCCTGCGCCCACACCCACAATCCTATATTTCCGAGCCTGAACTGATCCAGCGTTTTGAACGCGAATTGAAAAAAATTCCCAACGTTGTTTGGGATAAAGAAATATCCCCGATCCCCTCTATGATGCTCGCCGACATCATGGTGTCCGACACCTCTTCCGTTCGCTTTGATTATGCGTTTCTCACAGGGAAACCGGTCATCAGCCTCGAGATTCCTACAGCCGATATGGAAGAGTATGAATATGCCGATCTTTCAGAGAAAAACAGCCTCGAATCCATGAACACCTTAATAGGCTATCCCATGAAACAGGGCGATGAATCACAATTGCTTCCCTTGATTGATAAAGCGTTAATGGCTTTTCCCAATCAGGATATCGCAGCCATTAGAGATCAAACCGTTGCCCATTTCGGACGATCAGGTGAGGCCATTGCTGAGTTATTGATTAAGGACTGCCAACTAGCAACGGGAGATGCTGCAGACAACTCAGCGCCTATCTCTCGAGAAGATTTTAACATCCTTCAGGATCAACTGCGGGCCATTCACGAAGATTTGGCCTTGATTAAAAAAGCGGTTCTCGACGGGACGCCATCATGACCTGATAAGGGCCTATCACACCAACTGAAAACAAACACATGGAAACACTCTTTTATCCAATCATTGTCCTGTTAAAAACCATTTTGATGGCGTATCACAGGGCCGTTGGTGGCTTTGCCATTCCGTTGCTGCTCCTCTCGGCTACCACCAGCATCTGCATCATTCCTTTTGAACGTTGGGGCACGCGTATTGCCCAAAGAGAAAAGGCTCTTCAAAAAATACTGGCACCACAACTCGCCCGGATCAAAAAGGAAAGTACGGGAAAGGCTCGGCACGACCGAGCTTCAGCACTTTATAGCCGCTACGCGTATCATCCCATTTATGCATTGCAAAGTGCTTGTGGACTGCTCGTTCAACTGCCCCTTCTTTTCTCGGCCTACTATATGATCGCGAACCTTGCGGTCATCAAAGGGGTTCCCATTTCGCCCTTCATTGCCGATCTAAGCCAGCCGGATCATATCTTGTGGGGAATCAATGTGCTGCCCCTCGCCATGACCGCCATGAACATAACGGCTCTGCTCACAACACCAGGTTTCTCCCGGAAGGACACCGTTCAAGGGCTCGTTATTGCAGGTCTCTTCCTTGTGCTGCTCTACAACAGCCCCTCTGCCCTGCTTCTGTATTGGACGGCCAACAATCTGTTCTCACTGATCAAAAACCTGCTGAGCAAAGGGATGACTACACCGGTTTTCTTTGTTCGCCACAAGACCATGTTGATTGTCGGTGGCGCGGTGGTTCTTGCTGGCATATGCACATTCGGCATGTACTCAAACCCAGCATTCGTGCCTGCTGAAGCACCCACTTGGGAGGGAAAGTTCGTCGATGACTGGGCGCAACAAATCACACCTAAGAAAATAAGCTGCGATACAACCTACTCCTTTGATAACACAAGGGCTTATTTTCCGTATGCTGATCCGGTTACCAGCAATATGACGCTAAGCAGTGGCATGGGGATGAGCCCGCTTAACAAGGCGTGGGGGACATTCGATGTCCGCATTGCACCCACGCCGTTGGAGCGTCCTTTGACACTGGAATTGGCGGTTGCGTATGCAGAAACCAATTCGGCAAATCTAGTGATAACGCTACAGGATGTCACGTCAGGCAACAGCCACGTCTACACGAACCGTCCTGTGATCATGCTGCTGGATGGAATTGAGTTGAATGAAGACAACCTCCTTCGTATTCGAACACGCATCGAAGGAACGACGCAACAAGTCGCCTTTTCATCCATGCGGCTGAACACCTCCTACTCCGAAGCAAAACTAAAGGAAATATTTGATTCAGCCCAGCCCATAGAACAGAACAATCTACAATTGAAGGCGGTCAACTATACGAGTGACGATATCGAACGCACGTCTGTTTCCAATGCAACGCTCATCATTAAATCGATCGGAATAGATCCCTATCTAGTGTTTAACAGTGTTGATGTTCCCAAGGGCGAAATACCCGTGCTTCATGTGAAGATTTCGGCACCAGAGGCGACCACGCTTCAGGTGTTCTATCAAACGATGGGATCCAGATTTATGGATGAAAAGAAATCTGTTTTAAGAAAGTTGCTGGTGGGCGAAAATGACCTGTATTTGGAATTGCCCAAAGACTTCACAGGTGACTTCAGAATAGATCCTGGCATGTTGGAAGAAGAGCAGGTCTATGAAATAAATGACATCGAGTTTCGAGCGTATAAGCAAGGGCATCCTTAACACAACCTGGCGGTAGGCAAAGGTAATGGCGGATAGCAGTATGAAGCATGTTTTGGATAATAAAAGGGATCGTATAGGATTAAAACTACTCAAGAGCACAGCCGTGTCCTTATTCTTGATGAGTTTGTTGCTCTTCTTCGGCCCAGCAACGATATATATGAACAATGCCCCGGAGTTTGAGTTCACGCTGTTGGAACTTATTCAACACGTAATGCTACCGCTGCTGGTGTATTCGGGCGCACTCTTGCTGATTCTTATGTTGCTCCCACAAAAATGGAAGCTGCATCAAGTGGCCCTTACATTCCTTTTGGCGCTGGGAATAGCCATGTGGGCGCAGGCCACCCTGTTGCCCTGGAGCCATGGCGTATTCGATGGAGCCAAAATAGAATGGGAGCGCTATACGAGCCGACACTTCATTGACGGTCTGCTTTGGCTTTTCATCGCTTTGATCTTCATCCTTAAACGCCGAATGATCTATCAAAATGCCCATAAGTTAGCACTGGTTCTTCTCCTCGTTCAAACCATCGGCCTTGCCTTTTTGTATGCAGACATTCGGGAAAATGAAGCACAAAAATCTCGCTTTCAACTAAGCCAAATCGACAAATTTAATTTTTCAAAAGAGAAAAACGTACTCATTATCATGCTCGACACAACCGAAGTTCCGTTGTTTGAGTCAGCATTGGAACTTTATCCCGAATATCGAGAAAAACTGGATGGGTTTTATTTCTTTCCGGACACCCTGTCCTCCTACCCCTCAACGCTTGCAAGCGTTGCACACATGCTTACGGGTAAGCTCTATAAAAACGAGCAACCCTTCAACGATTTCAAAAAAATGGCCTTTTTGTCCGACGACTCCCTGTCTAAGCGTTTCAAAGAGGAAGGCTTTCATACGTTTCTTGAATCGCTCTATCTCCGCGCGTTGTTCATAGACCCAGCCGTTGCGGATAACGTGATAGAGAGCAGTGAGGTCAGCATCGACAAAAAGCTTCTTCGCTTTTCTGTTTTTCGACAACTACCCTTCCCGGCTAAACGCTTTTTGGTGGAGCACATATCCGATATTCCACTCTCGGCCCTCCTGCCGACGGATGTAGCATTCTCCACTGAAAACAAACCGCAGTATTTAGATACGTCAGCGGTGCCCTATCCAGAGGATTTCTCGGCATTCAGAGACGGATTAAACCATAGTACAAGATACGATTTTAACTATTTCTTTAAGGTTGGGCTATCGCAACCTTCGTTCAAGTTTTACCACCTGTGGGGAACTCATCTTCAAAACAGAGAATTAGCCAAATCAAAAAGCAGGATGGAAGACCTAGATGTATGTATGCAATATATGTTTGATATAATAAAAACCTTTAAGAAAAATGGCATATACGATGATTCGGTCATGGTTATTCTGGCCGATCATGGGCGGGGAGTTATCGAAAGTGTTCGCAAGTCCAATTTCAATCCCATACTTTTGGTCAAGCCCATGCATAGCTCGGGGCCAATGAAGGTGTCCGACAGACCCCTAACATTAGGTGATTTGCCGGAAATAACCTATGCCTTGTCTTCTACCAACAATCCATGCGAGGGCAACTTAAACAACTATTTCGCCATGCACCCCGCTCCAGAAGTGAGATATATCTATCACTACCTTTGGAATGCTTGTGCCAATGACCATTTTCCACAGTTAACAGAATACTCCATGACTGGCAACGTGGCCTCGAATCCATTAGTTGCGACGGGGCGATCCTATGTGAAACATGACCAACACGTGATCGATTTCGACGGCCACGCAGTCATTGATTTTTTAGGCAAAAATAATTCGGAACATCTAGAGGATGCTTGGGAAAAAACGGACGATGGCGCTCGCCCAGGAAGTGACGTTTTGGGAGCCCCATCGGTTGTAATCAATTTTGCCCACCCGCTCTCTCAGAATATATCATACCATGCCGAGCTGGTTTACGCCTATCCGGGCATGGGTGCGGATGAAACAAAAAGAGTTGCTGTACGGCAGGGAATGAACGCCTATACCAAGCTGGAGGCGACTTCCGGAATCGCAACCATGCAGGTCCCGCTTCGCATTTACGCAAAAGGAACTAGAGAATTGTGGATCTCCTTCAAAGTCCCGCCCGATTCCACCTTCGTCCTCAAGTCCCTTGCATTGTGTACCAAGCCGCCCCCCATGGTTTCATGGGGAGAACGATACCGACTCACGGAGGCCTTTCCGGATAACCTGGCTTTTTTGGGGCAGGGCTGGCATGAGTTGGAGCGTAACTTTACATGGGCGGGGGCGGAAAGTAAGGTTCTTCTCCGTTTCAGGGTGAATGAACCCGCAAACGACTTGGCATTCATCGTCACTGCGGCCCCCTTTCTCAAATCAGGATTCGTGGATCGGCAACGGGTCTCCATCTTTGCGAACGGCCATAAAGTGCGCGAAATGGAACTAACCACGCCGGAAGAGCAAGACTACTACATAGAGATTCCAAAACAGCTGGTCATTTCCAACCAGATTGCCATTCGGTTCGATCTTCCAGACGCTACGGTTCCTGCTGAATCAGGAGATTTTGATGTAAGGTCCCTGGCCATACGTGTGACGTCATTCTCCCTGACAGAGCTCGCAACGCACTATGTGGAGGGCAGCGAGAATATGGAACCCTACTTATCTTCAGGCTGGTCATGGCGTGAACAGGATCGCATCTGGAGTGATGGGCCAGAGAGCAAACTTGGATTTCGCGTTGGCAAGCCCGAAGGCGACCTTGAATTGGTGTTTAGATGTGAAGCATTGATTGCTCCGGGAACCATAGACCGACAGCGCATTGTTGTTTCAGCCAATGGCAAGGAATTAAAAACCTATGAAAAAACAACCCCAGAGAATGAATGTTTCAAGGTTCATATTCCTAAAGAACTTGTTTCCTCTGGCGATCTTCACATCACATTCGGCTTACCCGATGCTATCTCCCCTCAAGAAGCAGGTATCAGTGCCGATTCACGCACACTTGCCATTGCTCTGACATCCATCATGTTGAAACAATAACCAACCGTATTTTCCAGGTGGAACTCACACAGGCTGCCGATGGGTATGGTGCATTTAGGCGACAAATTACGATGGGCGATCTAAGTCATTTTATTCCTGACGGTTATTCGATCACATAGGCGGGCGGGAGAGCCTCGGGAAATCCGAAGTTCAGTACCAAAGACCACGGGCTGAGAAACTCCATGAGAAATTCGCGGATGGCCCACTTGCCGGTTTCGGGGAAATATACACCGAATTGCGCGTTGCGGAAGCTGGGGTGTGCGCGGCGGTAACGTCCGGGAACAGGCAACACTTCTCCGCCGCCCCAGTGAAAGGTGCGTGTTTGGCCGTTCAGAAAATTGCAGTACCATTTTCCGGCGTTGGAATCGTAGACGGTGAGGTCGTGGCGTCCATCGCCGTTGTAATCAAAGGGCACGGGCCGGGCGGCGGACCAGCCCCAGTTCTGATTCAGAATCACCTTGCCGGTCTGCACATCCTTGGCTATCCAGGCACCGGTGTCCGGGACATAGACGGCGGCATCCGCGCGTCCATCGCCATTGTAATCGCCGGGCACGGGGATGGCGGCGGAGTAGCCGAGGGAAATGGTTTTGGTTTTGCCTCCTGCAAGCTGGATGTTCCACTGGCCGGTCGGTGGATGATAGACGGCGGGCGTGGCGTAGCCTGCACCGCTGTAGTCCGCCGGGACGGGCATGGCCTCGCTCCAGCCCCATTGCGTGGTCCACAGGGTTTGAGACTTGCTCTTCCATACAACCCAAGAGCCGAGGCGAGGGGCATATACGGCGCGATCGGTGACACCGTCGCCATCGTAGTCGGCGGGCACGGCTTGGGCTTCGTTCCAGCCCCATTGTTTGGTCTCGGTGCGCATCCAGCGTCCGTTTTGATTGAACCAGATGTACCAGGTGCCGTTGCTTGGAGCGTAGACACAGAGGTCGTCGTAGCCGTTGCCATCGTAGTCGCCCGCGAGATAGGTTTGCTTGGAAAGGACGCGGCTGTCACCGGCGACGGCGATTCGGCGATACTGAACCGCATTGTTGTCCACGTAGGACATGTGAATATCGCCATTGAAATCCACGCAGATCGAACCCACGACGGCAGCCGCGCAGACATCCACCTCGGGCCCGCAGTCGGCCAATTTTGCGGCATTGGCCGGCACGTAACGGAGTTTTGCGCGGCCTGCGCGAATCCAGCTCACCCAAACGCCACCCCGGTTGGCGGGGTATTGCTGCACTTCGTAGCGCCCGCCGGTTCCGGTGCGTCCATCGGGATCGAGACAGAGCAGACCACCCTGCGGACTAAAGGTGAAGTAGCCGTTTCCATTGTTGTCGGTTCCATGCCAGATGTTCATAAAGATACCGTAGGGCGGTCGCTGGTCGTAGACCGCGACCAAATAGGCGGTATGCGGGTCGACATTGTCTGCCATCACGGAGGGATAGGCGTGGTCGTTCAACATGCCTGGGTAGTAATCCCAATCGGACCATTTTTGGCAATCGAGCCCGGCCGCCGCCCGCAGCGAGTTGTTGTAGGACCATTCGGAGGCATGGTGTTTTACGCCAACGTTGGCTCCGTTGGCATGTTGCACACTGCCCGCCTTGCCGATCCAGAAGAAGGCCTTTTCGCCGCCCGCGCCGTCGTTCACAGAGCCATTGGCGCTTTCGTAGATGTTGTAGGCGGCGGCGTTGAAGGTGTATTCCTCCCAGACGCCCCGGTGCGAACCGAAATAACCTTTTCCGGGGGCAGCCGGGTCCAGCGAGAGATTGGCCACATCATAGGTGCCGCCGCCCCAGATATCTTCGTTGTTAAAACTCGGCCCGGCGCCGGGATTGCCCTTGATGTTCGGCCGCACCGTAATGCCGATGCCCATGTTTGGATACCAGAACGTGGCGGAAATCCAGGCGGTATCAGCAGCATCGATCTCGATATGCGGTGAGCCGAACTGCGGACTGTTGAAGAGGGCCGAAGAATCGTATTTCACGGTGGAAAAGGCCCCGTTGACCAGGTCGGAAAAGTAAAAATTATTTCCGGGAGCCTCGGTGGTGACCACATGAGGCGTGTTGGCGCTGTCCACGGCAATGCTGCTGCGTACACCCCCCGCGCCGGTCACCGGCAGCACCGCCGCTCCGGTGCTCACAACGGTTGGTGCTGCGTGGACCTGAAACGCCGCGAAAAGAAGCCCAACCGTCAAACCCCATTGTAATGCTACGTTCTTCATTTCTGGAATCCCCCTTGAACTATATTGTGCGGCACACAGCACGTGCGCCGCATTTACAATGAGATACATGCCCGTTGCCGATGCGTCAATCCTGTTTTAATGAATGGCCGGGCCTTCTTGGAGATTATCACACGAAGGCATTGAGGCACGAGGCGCAGAGGACAACGTCCCTCCCGGGAGGGCCCGTGTCCCCAAGGGCCAGGCAGAGAGTGAGCACACGGAGGGAGCGCAGAGAGGAAGAGAGAAAAAAGGAATGAACTGGGGGAAAACAAAAGGCCGTTGAGGACAACGTCCCTCCCGAAAAGTGAACGGTTCTGCGCTTAAATAATTCGTGAAATAGACGCACAGATTGGGTCAATCCAGCGGACGCGGGGCGCAGAGGTTTTCCGCCGAGGCCGCGACGCGCCCGCATCCGATGCAGATGAAGCGGGCATTTCGTACCAGCTCTTTATAGTCGTCGGGGTTGGTTTGGAGTATGCGTAAGTTAAACAGATGACACAGATGATGCTCGTGCCCTTCGCAGTCTATTTCTGGGGACTTTTCTGACATAATCGCCTCCTTATCGCTGAACGCTGCCTTGAATCGAAACGTGGAGCAGGATAGCTGAAACACACCGCAAAGTCATGCCCTTTTATCGAGGAGCGAAACACCGACAATGTTTTAACGCAGAGACGCAGAGACGCGGAGACGCAAAGACGCGGAGAGCAAGGCCCGATAAGGAATGATCTGGAGAAAAATAGTAGGACGCTGAGGACAGCATCCCTCCCCAAATTTGCGTGAATGAGAGTCCATTCGTGGTTATCCTCTCAAATCCTGCTTATCCTGTTCATCCCGTCAAAATTCTTCCACGCCCTTTCGAAAAACAGCGACGCTTCCGAACAGAGCCAAGAGTTCCGCATCCCGCTGGTTGGCCATCCATCCACAGGCGTCGTGCGAATAGAATCCGATGTGGGTGGGGTCCCGAAGATAATACCAGGCGGCGAAGGCTTCGGGTTCCGGGCGCATTTGCGTCATGATGCCCAGGAGTCCGCCGGGCTTGAGCATGGCGAAGAGGCGTTTCCACTCGCGGGCCGGGTCGCGCAGGTGTTCGGCCACTTCTGTGGCGGTGATGAAATCGTAGCGGCGGTGAAATACCTCGGGATGCGGAGCGTAAAAGGGATCGTAGAGATCCATCTCGAAGCCGGCCTCGTGAAAGAGCAGGGAAAGGGTCGGGCCGGGGCCGCATCCGAAGTCGAGCCCTTGGGCGCCGGGAGAGAGGAGGGAAAGCATCGGGTCCGCGAGGGTGGAAAGAAAGCGTCGGTAGCCGGGGTCGTCCGGATGGTTTTGGTGCTGGTCGTAGCGTGCCCGCTCCTCGTGTTCGGTCAGGTGATATTCAGGCGGGACAAACACATAGTCGCAGATCAGGCAACGGTAATAGACACGGCTGGTGTCGCGGGAGAAATAGACGCTGTCCGCTGCTCGGCATAGTGGACAAGGGGTGTTTCTGGGCTCGTTCGGCGATGGAGTGGCTGGGTGCGTCACGAATGGGGCTCTTTCACGGCTAGCCGCTGGACGGTTTCCAGTTGTTTCAGGGTGGCGCGGCGGCGATTGTAAAAACCCTCTGTTTTTTCAAGCAGGACTTCCCAATCGGCCTTCGTGGCCGGGGTATTGTAATCCCAGCGCTCCTCATCGGATCGCTTGTACTGCCACTTGATGTGTTCTCCGGGTAGAAACGTGACGCGCACTTCACGCTTCACGCCGTCCGACAACCGTTCCGTCCAGCAAATCATTCGCCTCATAATGGTTCCCGCCAACTTGTTGAATACACCTGTTGTTTCGTCTATCACGGATGGACGGCACAGACAAGAAGGTGCGACAATCATTTTGACAGCGTGGGATTCTACGGGCTATGCTTTCGTTTGGAAAAGGAGCAAAAAGGATGGCATTCCCATGAAATGGCTACACAGCATTCTTGCCAGAGGTCACCGCCCACTCGGAATCATTGTATTGACGGCTCTGACCGGTCTCGGCTCGCCCTCCAACGCCGGGCTGAAGCCGATCAGCAGCGCTGGCGAAATTGATTATCCTCCGTTTTGCCTGTTAGATGCAAACGGGAATCTAACCGGCTTCTCTATTGAACTGCTGCAGGCCTCGCTGGCGGCCATGGGGCGCGAGGCGACTTTTCAGGCGGACATCTGGGCTAATGTGCGCGGACTGCTGGAGCGCGGAGAGATTGAGGCGCTGCCGTTGGTGGGGCGTACGCCCGAACGCGAACATCTGTTTGACTTTACGGTGCCGTATGTGATCCTGCACGGAGCTATTGTGGTGCGCGACGATGATCCCCGCCGTGCGTACGACCTGGGTTCCCTGAGCGGGCGCCGCGTGGCCGTGATGAGAGGCGAAAACATCGAGGAGTTTGTTCACCGGGAAAAGCGCGACTTTGAGATATGCCCCACCGACACGAATGCGGAAGCGCTCGATGGATTGTCGCGGGGGGAGTACGATGCCGTCTTGATTCAGCGACTGGTCGCTCTGCGCCTGATTCAGGAAAAGGGATGGAAGAATCTGCAGGTGGTGGATCGTCCGCTCGATGGATTTTCTCAGGAGTTCTGTTTTGCGGTGAAGGAAGGCGATGCGGAAACTCTGGCGATGCTGAATGAAGGACTGGCCATTGTGGTGGCGGACGGCACGCGCCGGCATCTGTACGCCAAATGGTTTGCCGAAATGGAGCTGCCCACCCAGCGAAGCATCATCGTGGGGGGAGATGCCCATTACCCGCCGTTCGAGTTTCTCGATGACCGGGGGCGTCCCGCCGGATACAATGTGGATTTGACCCGTGCCATTGCGAAGGAAATGGGCCTCGATGTCACGATCCGTCTCGGGCCGTGGGCCGAGATGGTGAAGGCTCTCGAGGACGGTGAAATCGACATCCTACAGGGCATGTTCTACACGCCGGAACGGGAGTTGAAATTCGACTTCTCGCAGCCGCACAGCGTGAATCAGTATGTGGGCGTGGGGCGGCGGGGAGAGGGCAACCCTCCGACAACTCTGGATGATCTGGTGGGGAAGACGGTGGCCGTGCAGCGGGACACTGCCATTCACGACATCCTTCGGGATAAGGGCCTGGGCGATCGACTCGTTCTCATGGGCTCAGAAGAGGGCGTTATGCGGGTCGTCGCCGAAGGACGATACGATTGTGCAATAGCACCGCGTCTTTCCACCCTTTGCTTTATCGAGCAACTGGGTCTGGACCATCTCGAGGTGGGCAAGCGGCCGTTTGTCTCAATGGATTACTGCTACGCGGTGCGCCACGGGCAGCGGGCGCTGCTGGCCGAATTCAATGAAGGCCTGCGCATGGTGCAGGCGAGCGGTGAGTACCGCCGCATTTACGATGAATGGCTTGGGGTGCACGAGAAACAACCCGTTTCGCTGATGCTGGCCCTGCGCCACTCGGCGCTGGTGTTGGGGCCCTTGCTGCTGGTCCTGCTGGCTGGCTTTTTGTGGACCTGGTCGTTGCGCCGGCGCGTGGCGGCACGTACGCGAGAACTGCGGGACAGCATGGACCGCTTCCGCCTGCTGGCCGAATCCGCGCCCATCGGCATCCTCATCTTTTCCAGCAACAAGAAAACCATCCATGTCAGCCAACGGTTCACCCAGTTGTACGGCTATGCGTTGGAAGACATTCCAGACGCCGATGCCTGGCTGATGCACGCCTATCCCGATGAAGCACACCGTAAGGAGGTGCTTGATGCCTGGCAAAACAACTATGAAACGGCGGAAAAGAGCGGAACGGAATTCGCGCCCCTGGAATTTCCCATTACCTGCAAAGACGGCGCCATCCGCCAGTCCGAACTTCGCTTGGCCAGCAGCGGCGAGTGGCATTTTGTGATTTTCACGGATGTCACGGAACGCTGCAAGCTCGAGGCCCGCCTGAGGCAGTCCGAAAAAATCGAAGCGGTGGGGCGTCTGGCGGGCGGCGTCGCGCACGACTACAACAACATGCTCGGCATTATCATCGGCTTTGCAGAGATGGCCCTGGAGGATGCTGGCGACAACGAAACCGTGTGCGGCAGCCTTCGGGAAATCATCAAGGCCGGAAAACGTTCTGCCGAAATTACCCGGCAGTTGCTGGCCTTTGCACGCAAACAAACCATCCGTCCAGTGCCGTTGGATTTGAACGGGGCCATCGAAGGGATGCTGCTCATGCTGCGGCGACTCATCGGCGAGCATATCGACCTGGTCTGGGTGCCCGAAGCGGAACTTTGGAGGGTGCACATTGATCCCTCCCAGCTCTATCAGATTCTGGTAAACCTGTGCGTCAATGGACGCGATGCCATTCGGAACACCGGGAAAATCACGGTGGAAACATCCAATGTCACGGTGGACACCTCCGTCTTCACCGGGCATGGCGAGGCGATGCCGGGGGACTTTGTTCTGTTGGCCGTCTGTGATGACGGGCGCGGAATGGATCAGGAAACCCGGGAGAATCTCTTTGAGCCCTTCTTCACCACCAAGCCCGTGAACAAGGGCACGGGGCTCGGGCTCGCCACGGTCTATGGTGTTGTAAAACAAAATAAGGGGTTCATCAGCGTCTATTCCGAAATCGGACAGGGCTCCTGCTTCAAAATTTACCTGCCGAAATACGATGGGGCTGCACAGGCGATGGCTATCGACGTCGAATCGGACACCCCCCTCGGAAAAGGTGAAACCATTTTACTCGTGGAAGATGAGCCCGCCCTGCTCGAACTCTCCCGCAAAATGCTCGAACGCCTGGGCTATCAGGTGCTGGCGTCCAACTCCCCCCGCGAGGCACTGGCACTTGCCCGGAAACGGTGCGGCAAAATCCAGCTTCTGCTGACCGACGTGGTGATGCCGGAAATGAGCGGGCGGGAACTGGCCGATCAAATCCACAGCGCGTGTCCCTCCCTGCGAGTGCTTTACATGTCCGGCTATACGGCCAATGTGGTTGTGCACCGCGGGGTGCTCGACAACGGCATTCACTTCATCCAGAAACCGCTCACCCTCCAGGTGCTGGCCGCCAAAGTACGCGAGGCATTGGAGACGTCCGACTGACAGGAGAGAGAAAGACTCCAAAGAAGTATGTCCGGTGCTATAGGCGCTTCGCGTGATAATACTTGGCGAGATAAAGCAACGGGGTATCCAGCACGGCCACCGCGAATTTGATCAGATACGTGGTCCAGAAGAGTTCAATCAACACATGCCAGGGAAATACGCCGATGAAAGCAATGGATATGAAGACACCTGTGTCGATCAACTGACTGACCATGGTGCTGGCGTTGTTGCGTATCCAAAGGTGGCGCGTTGCGGGGAGTCTTTTTTTCCAGGCATGAAAGGACCAGACATCATGCAACTGTGAAATGGCAAACGCGGTGAAACTCGCGAGGGCTAGCCGGGGCATGAGAGAAAAAATGGTTTTCAGGCTTTCCTGGGCAAAATCGTCGGGTGCGGGCTCGAAGAGAATCACGAGATTCATGATGACGGTCATGACAATCAGGGAAAAGAAGCCGATGAAAACCGCCTGGGCCGCTTCTTTTTTCCCGTGATTCTCGGAGAGAATGTCGGTGGCCAGAAAGGTGGTGGCATAGACAATGTTGCCCAACGTTGCCTGAAACCCATAGAGGTTGACGACCTTGATCACCTGAATGTTGGCCAGGATCGTGGCAATCGGAATCCAGACGAACAGGCCCATTTTTCCATACAGCCGGTAGATCAGCAGAATCGCGCCGAAATTAACCAGCAGCATGATGATCCAGAGCGCTTCATTGCTCATCAGCTTTCACTCCAAAGATGTTCGGGGTAGGCCCCGGCGTCGATCAGCGCACGCACCGCACGCATCACCCAGGGCTTGTCTTCATTGTAGGTCACGCCGAACCAGGGGTCGGGCGTATGCAGCACCCGTACCCGCGCCGCGCCCGAACGAATCAGCGGGTCCACCACCGAGGGAATGTAAAACTCAGACCGCTCGCTCTGCCCGTTTGCTTCCAAAAATTGCGCGAAGGATTTTTCCAATGATTGGAAAAATCCGGGAAAGAAGCCCCAGGTGTTCATCGACACCGTTTCATGCCCATCAAAGGGCGTCTCGCCGGATTCATCGGTGTGGACGATTCGTCCGGCGGGGTTATAACTGAGGCGCGTAAATTCCGTCACCTGCTCGAGCCAGCCATCGGGGCTCACGGCGCATACGCCGCGCGAGACGGTGCCGTATTCCGAGAGCGTCTTGGCCAACTCGAAGCCCACCATGCAGTAGTCGGTTGAGTCTGGCGGGGGGGTGGACTGAAAATACGCGGCCAGCTCCATGAAGGCGTGCCGTCCGTAAAAATCATCGGCATTGATCACGGCAAAGGGGGTCTGCACCTGCCGCCTCGCCGCGAGAACGGCATGCGCCGTACCCCAGGGTTTTTTTCTCTCCGGCGGAACGACAAAACCGGCGGGGACATCATCCGGTGTTTGAAAGGCGTAGACCACCTCCGTCTGCCTTTCAAGGCGACGACCGAGGATGGCGCGAAAATCCTTTTCAAGATCGGGGCGGATCACCGGCACGATGCGACCGAAGCCAGCTTGCAGGGCATCGTAGACAGAATAATCCATCACCACCTCGCCGCCGGGGCCGATGGGGTCCAACTGTTTGAGTCCGCCGTATCGACTGCCGATACCCGCCGCCAAAATGACCAAAGTAGGTTTCATGAGAGGCCTCGCTTCCCTGTTAAAATTAAATCAGAGCAGTTCTTGTTGTGCGGGCTTGACCCGACCGGGCTCCGGGGGCTCCTTGCCTAGTTTTTTCAGCACGGCGCACAAGTCTTCCCAAACCTCCCAGAACGGTTTGCTGTTTCCGCCGCCGTTGCGCAGAAGATACGAAGGATGATAGGTCGGCATGGTGGGAATCCCCTCATATTCGAGCCATTTTCCGCGATGTTTGGTGATCCCCTTGTAGCCGAAGAGCCCTTGCAGCGCCGTATTGCCCAGCAGCACAAGCACCCCGGGCTTGAGCAGTGCAATCTGTTTTTTCAGATATGGCAGGCAGCCCTCCATTTCCTCGGGCGTGGGCGGGCGGTCCCGCGTGCCTTCATCATTCACCGTCGGACGGCACTTCACGATGTTGCCGATAAAAACCGTATCGCGCGTATAGCCCATCTTGATGATCATGCGCGTCAGCAAGTCACCCGAGCGCCCCACAAAGGGGATGCCCTGCGCATCTTCATCCTTCCCCGGTCCTTCTCCAATAAAAAGTACATCTGGATTTGCGCACCCGGCACCCGGCACCGTCTTGGTGCGCCACTGATGCAGCGGACACAGCCTGCACGAAGCAATACGTTCCGCCAGCGCCTCCATTGAGTCGGGCAGAGATTCGCTCTTTACCACCACCGCCGGTTTGGTTGCCAGCTTGGCCGCCGCGCTTCTGCGCGGCGCGATGGGCGCGGCGGAAGGCTTTTCGGCCGCCTTCGGTACAGATGGTGCAGGCGGAGGGGCCTCCGGCTTGACCTTCGCCGAGGGTACTCTCGCGGCGGCGGGTCGCACCGCTTCGCCGAGGACCTTCACCATATCCGGCTCCAGCTCAATCGCGTGTTCTCCATCTTCTTTCATCTGCTGAAGCAGCCCGATGGTTTGATCCAGCAGGCTGCTCAATTGTTCCACTTCCGCCCGACTTTGTCCGCTCATGATGTCCCCACCTAGTTTTGTTTCACGTCGTTTTGCGAAAATCCGTGCCGTTTGACCAGCTTTTTCACCTGACACACATCCAGCACCACGCAGTTGAAGTTGAAAAAGCACTTCCTGCCGAGCAGGATATTGGACCCGTAGTCGCAGAAGAAAGGCGGCTGCATCCAGACCTCATCGCCTCCGGCGCCAAACAGTTGTTGGAGAATGCGGCGGCGCTCCTCTTGATCGGCCTCGCGGGTGGCATTCAGATCCTGGCACAGATTCCGAGCCAGCTCACGGGCACGGACCAACTCCGGGTCCAGCGGATCATACAACTCCCCCGACAACATCTTTTCACGTTCACGTCGCACCTCGACACCTCCTTGCATTCGTGTCTCCCGCTCATCGCCGTTACCATTTGAAATAGGCCGCTCAACGCGGAATCTGCTGAGTGTAGCAATGAATGCCGCCTCCGGCTTCCGCGAGATGAACTGCTAAAATGGGGATCACGTTCTTGTAGAGCGTCCGGAGAACCTCCAAGGCGGGTTCGTCCTGCTCCGGGTCTCCGCAGACAGGCACGTAGGCCACTTCGCCTCCGCTGCCAATATAAAAATTCATGTGTACCATATCATCAGCGAGCGGCAGTTCAATGACCTTCAACTGGTTGTCCAACAGGACACGCTTGGCGTCCTGACAAATACGGTAATTGACATCGGTTTCGAGGTCGGTGGTGTGCAGCAGGACCGTGTCCTTGGCGACAAATTTCAAGAGGCCGTCCACGTGCCCATCCGTTACGTCATCGGGCATCAAACCGCTCGGAATCCAAATGATCTTCTCGAGCCCGAGCAGCCTTTTAAGTTCCTCTTCCACCGCTTCCTTGGTCCAGTCGGTACGGTTTGGATTGAGCACACACGACTCCGTGACAATACCCACCCCGCTGCCGACCTCGATGGCGCCTCCCTCCAACACAAGGTCCGAATGAAAAATTGGCCAGCCCATTTCTCTCGAAATTTGATCCCTGGTCTCCACATCCTTTTCCCATCCTCGGTACTTCTTCCCCCATCCATTGAAGCGGAAACCCGCAGACGCCGATTCTCCGTTGGGCCCTCGAAGTACCATGGGCGCATTGTCCCGGGCCCAATCAATGCGGAAATCTCCGGCATGTATCGTACTATTGGGCGTATCGCCCACATATTCCCGGCAGGCCGACTCTTCCTTCTCGAAACAGAACACCTCGACGGGCTCATGCTTCGCGATCGCCCGGGCAATCTGAGCAAACTCTTCGCGCAGCCCCTTCGTTTTGCTCCCGTAATTCCACTTGGCCGGGAAGATCATCATCGTTCTGGCGTGTTCCCCCCACTCATTGGGGAACGTATATCCAAGTGCCTTTGGATGGTCCCCCGCCATACTGCTTGCCACAACCAATGTGGCAATTATCCCGATTGCAAAAAGTATTTTCATGATGAGTTGCGGACCTTTAAGGTTCTTCCGGTTTTTTCGAGAGGAGCGGCGCGGCGATAGATTGAAGAGGCTCTGGACGCAGAGAAGAACGTATCGCGAATTTTGGGAGGGATGCTGTCCTCAGCGTCCTTTTATTTTTCTCCAGATCATTCCTTATTTCTCTTACTCTCCGCACGGCTCACGGGGACGCTCGCCCTCCCGAAATGCGCTCACTCTCCGCTTGGCCCGTGGGGACACGGGCCCTCCCAAGAGGGAAAAAATGGCCGTCGCCTTCTTGCTGTTGATTTGCCCTTCCAGATCAAGGTTGCACTGTCACTCATTGCGCAAGCAGGCTAAAAGAACGACATCAAAATGTCAACGCACGGAAATAGTATGCCTACGGCCCTCCGGGGTATCGCGGAGGTTGAGGCGTTCTGATCTTTCACGCTTCTCCTTCCCCTCCCTTTTAGCATTGCGCCGCCCTGCAATAACCGATACCTTCCGACTTTCTTTGGCGGGATTTTACGGAAATATAGGTTATTTATGATCGTTTTGAATTTAGTGCTGGTGGTTTTTTTCTTTGGGTTGACGGTATTTGTCCACGAGTTGGGTCATTATCTGGTGGCGCGTTGGCTGGGGTTGCAGGTGGATGTCTTTTCCATCGGGTTCGGGCCTGCCATCTGGAAGCGCACGATCAAGGGGGTTGTCTATAAAGTCGGCTGTCTGCCGTTGGGCGGCTATGTCTCCCTGCCTCAACTGGATCCGGGCGGCGGCAAGACGGAGGATGGCGAATCGCGGAATCTGCCGCGTGTGGCGGCCTGGAAGAAAGCACTTGTGGCTGTGGCCGGGGCCTCCTGCAATATCCTTTTCGCCATTCTGCTGGCTTACATCGTGTATTGGGGCGGAAAATCGATGGTCTACCAGGAACGCGACTGCGTGGTGGGCTATGTGGCCACCAACAGCCTGGCCTACGCCTCCGGTCTCACCCCCGGCGATACCATTGAAGCCGTCAATGGTCGGCCCGTCACCCGCTGGGATCAGTTTATTCTCGAATCGGCCCTCACCGACGAAGTCGAACTCCTCGTCACCAAACGCGACGGCACCGAAAACACCCTGATCCTCCCGACCGAAAAGCTGGACATGGGCGGGCGTCTCGTCGAAGGCGTTCTCAAGCAAACACCCTGTCTGATCATCGGCATCATCCCTGAGAGCAGCGCCGAAGAGGCCGGCCTGAAACCCGGCGACATCATCCGCGAATTTGCCGAGCAGCCGATCTACAGCATCAATCAACTCACCGAGTTGGTGAACGAGAATCAAGATAAGCCCTCGCCCGCCCTCATTAACCGCAGCGGCAAAATGATGAACTTCACCGTAACCCCGCGTTACAATGAGATGGCCCAGCGCGCCCTCATCGGCATCGAGCACAATCCCTTTGACATCTATAAGAGTCCGAAAGACCAGATCATCAGTTGGGCCAGCCCCGTCTTTCGTTTGCTCAAGGCCCTGGTGACGCCCCGTGAAGCGCGGATGGCCGCCGCCGCCGTCGGTGGGCCGCTGGCCATTTTCGACATGATTTGGAAAGCCGTACAAACCAGCCTGCTGCTGGCCCTCTGGCTTACCGGCCTGGTGAATGTGAACCTGGCCATTCTGAACCTTCTGCCCATTCCCATTCTCGATGGCGGGCACATTGTTTTTGCGCTCTGGGAAATGATTACGCGACGCCCCGTCCACGAAAAGGTCGTTGCGGTGCTGGCCAATATCTTCGGGACCATCCTGATCGTTCTTTTCATCGTTCTCACGTTCAATGACATACGCCGCCTGATTCTCCCGCGCTTTACGCGGGGCGATACGGAAGAAGCCGTCGCCACACCCGATCCGGAGGCCGCGCCGATCACGAATGAGCCTGCGGAGGCATCGGGGAGCCTCACCCCGTGAGGCGCGATCCCCGGCGCATGATTCCGCCCCGCCGAGTCATTCCGGTTCCGCGCTGGATGGTTTTTCTGGTGGCTGCCGTCGCGCTCGGTTGGCTCGGACTCAAAATCATGATTCCGCCCCGCTGGGAAATCCAGCGGCTGGACTCGCCAGACGGTAAAGTCAGCGCCCGCCTCATGCGAAATCGCTACGCACAGGAATCGCTCAGCGTCATGGTCAAGGAAGGCTCCCTCTGGCGTACCATCTTTTATTCGCCCCCGCTCACCAATGATTATCGAACCGACCCCGGCGAACGCCTCTACTGGAGCCCGGAGGGCGACACCCTATTCCTACGCCTCGAAGGCAAAACGTGCTGGGGCTACGACTTCGCCCTCGATCGCCCCGTTCCCCCCGAATCCCTACGAAAGGCGCGAAAGGCCGCGAAATAGGAAAAGATGTGAATGGCCACGAGAAACACCGTGGCGCTCGGAGAGCACCACGCTACCGGGAAGACCTCCCGCATACCGTGCTCCCCGGTTCTCTTCCATTCGATTATACCCATACACAACAGCGTAATCGCTGTTGTGTTTACTAGCAAAATGGCGGGCCAAAGCTCGCCATTTTGCTAGTCGCGCAGTCGGCTTTTCCCGAAGGTGGTTTGCACGAAAAAGCGAGGGCGTCCGCGCACATCGTGATAGATGCGCCCGATATATTCGCCCAGCAGCCCCATCGCCACAAACTGGGCACCCACGAAGATGAACAGGATGGCAAAGAGTGTAAACACACCTTCCGCCGCCCACTGAGGCCCGTGCCACAGACGCATAATGAGCAGAAGCAGGCCAAAGCCGCCGCCCATCAGTGAAATCAAGGCGCCAATCACGCTCAGGAGTCGCAGCGGTGCAGTGGTCATGGAGGTCATCAGGTCGAACTGAAGATTGATCAGCTTCCACAGGCTGTATTTTGAGTCGCCCGCACCGCGCGAAGAATGGCTCACTTCGATTTCCGTGGTGCGGCGGGCAAAACTGTTGGCCAGAATGGGGATGAAGGTGCTGCGTTCATGGCACATGAGCATGGCATCCACAATGTGCCGGCGATAGGCCCGCAGCATGCAGCCGTAGTCGTGCATCCGCACGCCGGTGGCGCGTTGGGCCGCCCGATTCACCAGCCAGGAGCCCACCTTGCGAAAGGCGGTATCGCAACGGGGTACGCGCACGGTGCCGACCACATCGAAGCCCTCGTCCATCTTGGCCACCAGTTTTGGAATTTCTTCGGGCGGATTCTGAAGGTCGGCATCGAGGGTCACCACGATATCGCCACGCGACATTTCGAGCCCGGCCATCACGGCGGCATGTTGTCCGTAGTTTCTGTTTAGGAGCATCCCGATAACGACCTGATTGTGCGCCAGGGAGGCGCGTTGAATCATCTCGCGCGAGGCATCGGTGCTGCCGTCGTCCACCAAGACCAGCTCGTAGGGGCGGTTCATGGTATCGCAGGCGGCCAGGGTCCGCTCCACCAGTTGCTCCAGATTGGCTTCCTCGTTGAATACCGGCACCACCACCGAAACCGACTGTATTTTCATCTGCGTTCTTCTCCCTGTTTACAGCGAATCATCCAGGCCCCAAGCCACCATTTTTTTGCCGACCTTTTTATCCTTGTCCCAGCCGAATACCTGCTCGCCCACG
>CAZBEO010000053.1:0-21297 GCA_964490935.1 uncultured Verrucomicrobiota bacterium | reverse complement strand
CGGCGCGGACTCAAGTCAATAAATGCATCCCGACACGTCTCCGCCAACGCGGGTGTTGCCAGCAGATAGTCAATACGCCAGCCGATGTTCCGGTCCACCGAGTCCTTCACCCGGTAATCAAAAAAGGAATAGAGTTCCTCGTCCGGGTGAAAATGCCGGAACACATCGCTGAAGCCCCATGCGAGTATCTCTTCAAAGGCCTCTCGAATGGATGGGTGGTAGCACACATGCTGCGACTTATCCTTTGCGTTGTGCACATCCAGCGCTGTGCGCGCCACATTCAAATCGCCGCACCAGAGCACCTTTTGCTTCGGCGAAGCATTCCGTTCGAGCCAGGCGTGAAGCCGCTTGAACCACTGCAATTTATAGGTATACATCTCGTGATCCAGCGAGCGCCCCTGCGGCACATACGTGTTCAAAATCACAACCCCGTTCACCTCGGCACTGATCAAGCGGGCCTCATCCGCCGGCCCTCCATCGTCAAATCCTGCTGTTATGTTTTCCAAGGGCAGGCGCGAAACCAATGCTACCCCGTTGTACGACTTCTCGCCGCGAAAGGCCACCTGCCAGCCGGCCGACCGAAATTCCGCCTCTGGGAAATCAGGGTCCTGGCACTTCGTTTCTTGCAGGCAGAGTACATCTGTGCCGCTTTGCGCCAGCCAATCCAGCACGATTCCGAGCCGGGACCGAATCGAATTCACATTGAACGTTGCCACTCTCATGCGCCACCTGATTCCTTTATAATGATCTCGTAAACATCCCCCGGACGTTCCGCCAGATAATCCGCCCCCGCCTCCGACAGCTCTTTCCGCGACCCGTAGCCATACAGCACGCCGATATTTCGCAACCCGCACGCACGCGCGCCGACGATGTCAAACAAACGGTCACCAACCATCCAGCAGCCCTTTCGGTCTAGCCCTCCCTCCTTGATTCCATAACTTAGCAGCTCCGCCTTCTCCGACCGTTTGCCATTCAAATCCGGACCGAACACCCGGCAAAAGCGCGAAGTCAGCCCGAAATAATCGAGAATTTTCTCCGCATATACCTGCGGTTTTGAAGTGGCCACATACAGTGTGAACCCCGCCGCACGAAGACCGTCCAGCATCTCCGGAACCCCATCATACACGATGTTTTCGTACATCCCCACAGCGGAAAAACGCTCGCGATAAAGCCGAATACCCTCTTCCGCCCCCGCCGCATCTCCGTCCAACAGCTTCATAAAACTTTCCCGAAGAGAGGGACCGATGCACCAGTGCAGCTCATGCTGCTCCGGAACAGGCGCTCCAAGCCCCTTCAGCGCATGTCGAATGCTCTCGGTAATCCCCACTGCCGGATCCGACAGCGTACCATCCAAATCAAAAAATACCACCATCAGGGTCAGCCCTTAAATAGTAAATAAAGCCCTTGCTTCCATTCTTCGCACGACGCTGTCGAATGGAAGCGTTTGATAGCAACACTCACGGCTGCACCAGTTTGCAAGTCAAGCCGGGGGGCTGCTTCCCGCTGCGTCAATCCCGCATAATGCTGGAGCGCCCAAGCAAGAAAGCCGCGTTCAACAGGATAGGAGCGCCGTCCTGATGATAAAAGTTCCGGAAGTTGAAGCGCATCGGCCACGGCCCGAGTCACTTCGTCAGGGGTGCGATAAGTTTGAATATGGCGAAAGGAAATGTCTTCGGGAAGGTGGTGTTCCTCCGCTACCTGGCGGTGCAGCTCCTTGATTTCTCCGATAAATGCGGACGAGCCAATGGCCACGCCTTTTTCGCGCATTAGGTCTGTAAATTCTTCATCGGATTGTGCCAGTCCGACCTCGATGTATTTTCTATAGCGGGCCGCTCCCCGTCCACGTCCGAACTGTTCCATCAGCCCCAGAATTGGTCCGGGACACAGGAATCCGCAGGGCTTGGCCGTTCCCGCGTATTCCGGGAAACTGCTCCAAGGATAGCGGCGGAGATGTTCCAGGCGTTCGGGCAGGGGTTTGTCAGCCCATTCTTTGACATGTACGGGATTCAGATGAATGTAGCGGCTCAGTTTCAGCAGGTATTCGGTTCCCTGCACCAGTTGTGCGCCGTAGCGACCCTGCATCAGGTGCCCCGCCCGGTCATGACGCAGGTTGAAGTATACCGTGTAACCCGTTAGCAAGCTGCCCATGAAGCGGTTTAGGTTGGCATGAGGGGTTTCAAGCAGGAGATGTACATGATTATCCATCAGGCAATACAGATAGACGCGCACCTCATACGTTTGGGCGCTCTCGCTCAGGCGTTCGAGAAAACGACAACGGTCGTCGTCTGTTTTGAATATCGGGCGCCGATCATTTCCTCGGCTCGTGATGTGATAAATACCACCCGCCAACAAGACTCTGGGTTTGCGTGCCATGAGTATGGTTTAAACATGAACGAAGACGGGAGTCAACCTCCTTTATTTACTATTTAAGGGCTGACCCTGATGGGGGTTGGAGGCAGATAAGCATGAGTACGTGGCGGTTGATTTCTTGGGTGTTGCAACTGCCGACGACGCGCCAGATTTTCGGTTCGAGGGTGATTCGGGAGGTGAGTTTTTCTTTGCTGCAGACGGGGTAGGTTCGGAAGGGGGCGATTTCTTCGGAGCCGAAGGATTTCCAGTCGATGATGGTGGCGCGCTCATAGTGGAGGTCCAGTTCGGCCAGTCGGTTGGTGGCGCTCAGGAGGGTGACCCGATAGAGTGCGCCGATATTGAGGCTGGTTGTTTTGGCAGGGGTGCCGTCACGGTTGAAGTGACTGGGGAAAGTGTAGACCCCCATGCCGTTGATTTCCTGAGTCTTTCCCACATCCAAAAAGAAGGTGGGGAGGCGTCTCACGGTGGCGTCGCCGGTTTTCAGGAGTTGATTGAGCTGCGCTTCGACCTCGTCGCCCCAGGCTGCGGCGTGAAATTCAGGCAGATAGACGAGGAGTGTGTTTACGGCAAACTTGGAGGCGTCGGTTCTGGGTGAATAGTCGTGATTGGTTTGAGTGGGCTGCTTGGTGGCACATCCCGCGGTCAGGGTGCAGAGGGTAAGGAGGAGTAGGAGTCGGGAGGCAGTTTTTGTTTTCATGGCAGAGGGCGTTTCTTGCTGAGTGGTTGGGCGGCGGCTTCCGGCTAGGGCGGGTTGGTGAAGGTTGATCCGTTTTGGGTACACCAGATGGTATAGTAGTAGGTGTGCAACGGGATGAGTGGCTGGTGGGTAATGGAGTGGAGTTCGCCGGTGTAGAGTGCGGTTCCAGAGGTTGTTTGGTCGGGATAGCCGTTGGTGGAGTAATGAATGAGCACAGTGGTGTTGGTAAACCAAGAAAGGCGTGGATCGTGCCAGGAAAGGACGGCGCTGTTGGTCAGTGCGATGGCTCGAAAATAGAAGTTGAGGGGTTCATCGGGCCAGGCGGAGTAGGTCATGGTGGCAAAGGCGGCCTGATTGGATGCCACCGTGATCACGCGGTTTGCGGGTTCAATCCAGCGTGTGATGCGCGAGCATTCCACGGTATAGGTGCCGACGGGGAGCGGTATGCTTTGTCTGCCGATGCGCCATTCTGTGGCGTTGAGGCGCCATTGTGCGCCGGCGTTTTCGGCTTCTTCGGGCTGGATGTTTACGGTGAGGGTTTGCGTGTGGAAGGCGGGTGGGTTCGATTGGGATTGCAGCAGCGCGGTTTGATCGCCCCGGGTAATCCATACGGAGGAGGTGGCGCCTGCGATGCCGGGCCAGGTGAACGTTGCCAGGCTTTGTGCGGGCATTTCAATGTTGATGAGCTGATTGCTCCAGCGAATGACGAATTCCTGCGTGGTGGTATTTTTGTTTAGGGCGATGAGGGCGATGGAGGCATCGGGATTCCTGAAGGCGGTGGTGAGGGGGCCGTCGGAGGCGTTGTCGGAAGAATGGATGCGTTGTGCGCCGGGACGCACAAAGGCACTGAGGTGAGCCATGCTGTAGTAATCAACATTTCGGCTGACGGCTCCGCTGTTGGTGTTGATGGTGACAAGTCCTTCGCACCCTTTGCAGCCGCCAGCGATTTTTGGCCCGCCAGCGCCATCGAGGGCGAGGTTCCATTTAATGACGGTTTGGGCCCAGTTTCGCGTGGCTCCGATCAGGAGGTTGGTGGCATCCCAGATCAGGCGCTGTCTGAAGGAACCGCCCCAGGTGCCGGTGGTCATTTCGGTGAGGTGAATTTCCTTGTCCGGGTGGGCGTCGTGCAGGATGGATTGTGCGGATGAATCGCCCTTGTATGCGTGAAAGGCGGAGCCGGCGAGGAAGGAACGCGCGGTGGGATCGTTTAGGACGGTCATTGGATAGACGTAATCTTTCCAGTTGTGATCGAAGCAGAGAAGGCGTGTGGAAACGGCATTGCTTTGAAAGAGGCGTCCAACGGTTGCGGCCAGTTGTATCTGCTGAGAGGCGGGCATGTAGGTGCCTGGATAGGTGTAGGGTTCGTGAAGCGGTTCATTCTGCATGGTGATGGCATAAATCGGGAGCCCGGTCGCGGTGAAGGCCTGAATGAATTTCATCAGGTATTCTGCGAAGACCTGATGCGCGCCGGTGTTGAGGCGTCCGCTATAGAGCTGGGTGGAGCTTTTCATCCAGGCGGGCGGCGACCAGGGGGCGGCGATCAGGATGAGGTTGGTGTTGATGGCACGTATTTCACGGAGAAGCGGGATGCGCCAGAGCTGGTCGCGTGCGGTGGAGAAGTGCGCGAGGGCATAATCGGTTTGACCGGTGGGCATATCGTCCAGCGTATAATCGGCAAGCCGAAAATCGGACGCTCCGATGGGTATGCGCAGAGCGCTCAGTCCGATGCCGGTGTCGGCGGAGAAGAGATCTTGCAGCAGGGTGGCCCGTTGGGCGGAGGACATTTTGTTGCGGAGCAGCCAGGCGGTGGATTCCGTGATGGCGGCACCGAAGCCATCCATGGTTTGATATCTTACTGTATCATCCACCGTGACATTGATCTGCGCCTGCACCGCAACGGCCGCCACCAGAAGAAGCGGTCCTATGACTCTCCATTTCCACATCAGATTGCCGGGCCTTTCGTGACTACAGGCTCAATTCCAGGATTTGTTGGCTGACCTCGGGGGTGATGTCGCCGTGTTCTCCGAGTTTGACCATGCCGTGTGCTTTCAGTTGCTGCACGAGGGCGGGAATGCTTTCAGGGCCGATGCCGTATTCACTCAGTCGGGTTTTGACACCGACGCGCTCGAAGAAGGAGCGCGTGAGGTCGATGGCTTCGTCGATGACGAGTTCGGGCACCTCGCCGGTGATGCCCCAGACTCGCTCGGCGTACTGGAGAAGTTTGAGTCGTTTGGTGTCCTTTTTCAGGGTCATGACGGAGGGCAGTATGATGGCCAAGGTCTGGGCGTGATCGAGTCCGTGCAGGGCGGTGATTTCGTGTCCGATCATGTGGGTGGCCCAATCCTGCGGGACGCCGGCGCCGATAAGGCCGTTGAGCGCCAGGGTGGCACACCACATGAGGTTGGCACGCACGTCGTAGTTCTCGGGGTTTTTGAGGGCTTTTGGTCCGTCTTCGATAAGGGTTTGGAGAATGCCTTCGGCGAAGCGGTCCTGGAGGTGACCTTCGGCGGGATAGGTGAGATACTGCTCCATAACGTGGGCAAAGGTATCTACCACGCCGTTGCTGATTTGGCGGGGCGGCAGGGTGAAGGTGGTTTCGGGATCAAGTATGGAAAATTTCGGATAAATCAGGGGGGACATGAAGGGCAATTTGGTTTGGATGGATTTGCGGGTGACGACGGAGCCGCCATTCATTTCCGATCCGGTGGCGGGGAGGGTGAGGACGGTTCCAAACGGCAGGGCGGACTTCACTTTTGCGCCGCCTGCGAGGAGGTCCCAGGGGTCGCCTTCGAAAGGTGCGGCGGCGGCAATGAATTTTACGCCGTCGATGACGGAGCCTCCTCCGACGGCCAGAATGAAATTAATTTTATTTTCGCGGACTATATCCACGGCCTTCATCAGGGTTTCATAGGAGGGGTTCGGTTCGATGCCGGCGAACTCGGTGATGGCATAGCCGGCGAGCGCAGTATAGACGGCATCGAGCACTCCGTTTTTCTTAATGCTTCCACCGCCATAGGCAATGAGAAGACGGCTATCCTTCGGAATTTCGCGGGGCAGGTCGGCGATGCGTCCGCGTCCGAAGAGAATTTTGACGGGATTGTGAAAGGTGAAGTTATTCATGGTTTTATTCTCCTTTTCCATTCGCACGTAGGGCGAAAATTACTCGAATATTTCGTTGGTCAGCCTATGCCTGCGGTGGCATTTCTGTCAAATCTTCATATTGGGCGACTGTGCCAGAGTGAGCGAGCTTGTCGAACGAGTTTGGCAGCCCGACTTTCCTCGCTCATTGTGTACGTTGCTGCAACACAATACCCAGAAGGGACCATATAACCTTCAGGCCTTGGTTGTCGCTTCGCAGGCACGACGAAAGGATGGTCGAAAGCATGCTCGAAAGGAACGTATTAAGCCGTTTTTCTGCGGATAACGCCGCAAAAAAGGAACAGGCCGGATAACCCGACCAGCGCGAGCGTTCCCGGTTCGGGAACGGCGGTGTAGATCAGCGACACGCTGGCATAACCGGCGGAAGGGGCGGAGATTGAATAAGTGGCACCGTCGGTCCAGGAACTTTGGTTTTGCCAATCACGGTAGTTGATGGAGAAGATGTCGGAGCCGAGAAAATCGCTCCAGAACTCCGGGGCGATATAAGCCGAGACCGTCACCCCCTGTGCAAACGCCTGTGGCGGGCCGCTCAATACGGCATGATCCACTTCGAAGGTTTGATTAAATTCGCCAAGGGCATCGCCCGAGGTCGGCCCCGCCTGCAGCGTGGCGGTGGAGGTGTTCATCACGTTGATCCAGGGATTCTGCGAGCCGTCACTCAGCGCAACATCTGTGGCGGTTAGGGAAGCCTTCGTGCCGATGACGCCCCCCACGGTGGCGTTTTCCTCAGAGTCGTTGTCCCACTCGATGCGTCCGCCATACATCCACGTGCTGAAAATCAGTTGAATGGATTGGAGCGTGAACTCTTCGCTGACCTGATCGAAGGACAACGTACGGCTTGCGCCCGGCAAATGCGGGGTGACGTCCCTCGTTTGCGTGATGACTTGTCCCCGGCATGAAAGCACTATCATTGCCGACCCGATTACTGCGCACAGACTCTGGCGGTATCTCATGATCCGACTTCTCCCCGAATAGATATCCTGCGCCGCCGAAAATTATAGTTCTGTGCCGCGCAAAAGGTTAACGGTTCCGACCATCTGTTCCCCAACAGACCGAATACTGGCGTAGTATTCACACCGACCCGGAATAGGCAAGGTCTTTTTTGTTGCGAGAAACCTCGCGGCCAAATGGAGCGTTTGCCGCTCGCCTTGCCGCGGGCACCTAAATCGCCGCCGGCGATTTTTTACTAAAGAGGAGCACCCGCTTTTAGTTTAGTAGGCGTTTTCTCGGGTGAAGAAGGTGCGCAGGAGGATTTTGAAGTCGAGGGAGAAGGACCAGTTTTCCAGGTAGTAGAGGTCGTATTTGATGCGGTCTTTGAGGCTGGTTTGGCCGCGGAGTCCGTTGACTTGGGCCCAGCCGGTCATGCCGGGCTTCGAGCGATGGCGCCACATGTAGCGGCTGATGTCTTCTTTGAATTGTTCCACGAAGTGGGGGCGCTCGGGGCGCGGGCCGACGAGACTCATGGCGCCGGTGAACACATTCCAGAACTGAGGGAGTTCATCGAGGTTGTACCGGCGGAGAAAGGTGCCAGCTTTGGTGCGGCGTTGATCGTTTTGTGCGGTCCAGACGGGGCCGGTATCTTTCTCGGCGTCGGCGTGCATGGTGCGGAGTTTGTAGAGGGTGAAGGGTTTGCCGCGTTCGCCGCAGCGGGTCTGCCGATAGAAGATCGGGCCGGGGGATTCGCGGCGTATCATCCAGGCGGCAAGCAGAATGACGGGTGCGGAGAGAAGGAGGCCTATGAGGCCACCGACGAGGTCCTCGGCGCGCTTGCGCAGGCGGTTCCAAAAGTAGTCGAGGGGCCAGCGGCTGGCGCCGATGAGGGGAATGCCGTCGATGGTCTGCACGAGGACCCCACTGGTCATGACGCGGAAGATGTCGGGGACGAGATAAAAGCCGATGAGGCGGCGCTCGCATTCGAGCATGATCTGGACCAACTGATCGCGGTGGATGGAAGAATCGGCGAGGAGTACCATGTCGATAGACTCACGCTCGAAGAGGGTTTCGAGATCGTTAAGAGAGCCGATGATGTGGGCGGGGGGCACGGCGATGTCTTGATCGGGGTCGTTCATGTCGAGGAATCCGAGTACGCGGGTGCGTAGGCGTGATTCGCTTTCGAGTCCCTGTTTCAGGCGCACGGCCATGGAGTCCACCCCGATGATGACGGCATGGGCGACGGGTTTGAAGCGCGGGATGAGGCGCTGCTCAATGCGGAAGAAGAGGTAGCGCTCGACTAGTAGAAAGAACAGAACGGTACCGAAGGAAATGGCTACGGTGATACGCGAGAAGGGAGGGTCCGTGCGGATGATGAAGGCGAGGGCGACGGACAGGAAGATACTCCAGGCGGTGGCCCGCACGAGACGTGGGATTTTATCGAAAAACGTGCCCATTTGGGGGCGTTTATAGAGGTCCATGTTGCGGAAGATAAAGAGAAAGAGGAGGGAGGCGACGGCGCCGCCGTAGAGGTAAAGGGCGGGGGGCGGATAGGCGTCGTGTTGCATGGGAATCCAGCCGGAGAGGAAGCGTATCCAGGCGGCCAGGAGGAAGCCGGCATAGATGGCGCAGGCATCACCGAACATGGCGGCGAGACTGGTCAGGGCGTCGAATGTATCGCGCGTGCGCATGGTTGCGGGCTCCTCGAAAAGGGTATCTATATACTCCAGCGTAACATCTTGTATATAAAAAACAGAGGTGTAATATTACGTGGATTTATATTGAGGTGAGGTTTTTACACGCATAAACTTCGTTTTCGTAACGGGTATTATGCGGTGATGGTATAACGACGCGGAAACCAGGGCGTGACGGCCCGACATGAGGTGGCAACATGAAGATTCGTAAATTGGCTTGCTGGTGTGCGGTTCTGCTGGGTGCGGCGGGGTTGGTTCAGGCCCGCGTGGATTCAGATACGGTGACGATGCTGGTGGTGCCGGCGCATTATTCCGTGGTGCAGGTCTCGATGGACCTATACCGTTTCTATCCCACGATCCTGGTGAGTTATCAGGCGGGTTCGTCGGATGAAGATCCGGTGCTGTATGCGTGGAGCGGGCGCGAATGGCTGTATGTTTCCTGCGACGACTATCTTTCCGGGCGCTTTTTCCGCTATGCGCCGCAGCGGGTGGTGTTGGTGGGCGGCGACGCGGAAATGCCGGCGTTGCTGGCCGATGGACCCGCCTGGACGCCTCTCGTGATCAAGGTGCCGACGCTGAAGACGCCGGAGCTGATCAATGCCATGGGCCGGGTGTATAATTTTGATGGCTACACCTGGAAATGGTTCGCCAAACGTTACAGCCTTGATCTGGTGGATGTGAATGAACCCGATCGCCAGAAGAGTTGGTACGATGGCACCTTTGTAGAAAAACAAATGACGGATGGAACCATCCAGAAGGTCTATGTCCCCCCCGAAGGCATCGAGGAAGATGTGCTGGATGCCACCATTCTGAAGGTGGAGCAGAAACGTTCGCTGGTCATTCCGCTCAAGGCGGCACCGCCGCGCGGTGTCGAAACCATCTCGACCGAGGTGGATCAAATCGGGACGGACGAATACGAAGTGATCGACAAAACCGATGAGGAATTTACCTTCCAGGGGCCGGGCGGCGACCAAGTGACCGTGGAAGAGGAAAAAGTCGAGCGCAAGACGTTCCGCCTCTCCCCCAGCTCAGCGTATCCCGCCGCCCCGGCGCAGGAAAAATCGGTGTTCTATGAATATACCGAAGAAGACATGCAAACCATGGAGCGGGTGAAGTGATATGAAAAGAGTGATCGTGTGCGCTTGCCAGGGGCTGTTCCTTCTCGTGGCATTCGGTCTTTTCGGATGCGTCTCCGAGCGAGTAGTGCAGCCGGCGGAAGGCTCTACCACGCTGATGGTTTCGCGCAGTGGAGATCAGGCCGTGATGCAGTGGAAGTCTCATCCTGACTATCTCTACACGGTGGTGTATGCGCCGCAGTTGAGCGCCAAAACGGCTTGGCAACCTCTGCCCCAGGCTCTGCGTTTGCGCGGGACCGGACGGATGATCACGGTCGAAGATCGTATGCTTGACGGCCAGTCGCGCTATTACCGCATCAACATTGAACCGGCGCGTTAGCCTGCCTGCTCCACGGCGTTCAACGGGAACCCTCCACTTATGATCAGTGTGCTGCGAATAAAGAATCTCGCCCTGGCGGACAACACCACGGTGGAATTGGGGGCCGGCCTGAATGTGATCACCGGGGAGACCGGTGCGGGCAAATCCATGCTGATTGGTGCGCTGGGTTTGTTGCTTGGGAACCGGGCCGACAAAGGCATGATACGTACCGGCGAAGAGGCCTGCGGTGCCGAAGCGGTCTTTGCGCTGAAGGATACCGATGACCTCAATGAGTTGTTGGTCGAGTGCGGGGCCGAACCCTGCGTGGACGGCGAATTGGTGATACGTCGCGTGGTACGTGCAGAAGGTGCAGGCCAGAATTGGGTGAATGGTTCTCCGGTCGCGCTGCAGGTGCTCAAACGCATCGGCGACCTGCTTGTGGATATTCATGGCCCGCACGATCATCAGTCGCTGCTTATTCCGGAATCACAGCAGGACATCGTCGATTCCTATGGGCACCTGTGGAAAGAGCGCGAGGCCTACGAATCATTTTATGACCGCCTGCGTGAAACCGACCGCCAGATCGGGGAACTCAGTGGCGACGAGCGGGAGCTCGCGGCCCAGATTGACAACCTCTCTTACCGGGTGAAGGAAATCCGCGAAGCGGAAATCCGGGAAGAGGAAGAAGAGGAACTGCTTCAGGAACATATGCTGCTTGGTCACGCGCAGCGCATTCAGGAACTCGGCGGCGAAATCATCGGGGCGCTCACCGAGAATGAGCCTTCCGCCTTCGATCAACTCACCGCCGCCCGGCAGGCGCTGCATCACTTGGAACCCATTCTTCCCGAAGCCTCCGACTGGCTGAACGAACTGGACGCCGTCATCCACCAGACTCAGGAGTTGAATATGTCCATGAGTCGGCGCTTTTCCGATATTGAACACAATCCGGAGCGGCTGGCCTGGTTGGATGAACGCCTCGCGCTCTATCAGCGGTTGAAGCGCAAGTATGGTCCTTCCGTGGCCGAGGTGCTTGAAACCTATCGCACCGACGCGGAGCGCCTCGAACTGCTGGAATCACGCGGAGAACAGCTCGGTCTACTCGAAAAAGAGCGGGAAGAAATCATGAAGCGACTGCGGGCCGCCGCTGCCGACCTCACAAAGAACCGTAAAACCGCCGCCGCCAAGATGAGCAAGACCATTGAAAAGGAATTGCAGGCACTCGGACTGAAACACGGCGCGTTCAGTGTACGCTTCGACGCCGCCGAACCGCGTCCAAGCGGCATGGATTTGCTCGAATTTGAATTCGCCCCCAATGCGGGCGAACAGAAGCAGGCCCTGCGCCTCATCGCCTCGAGCGGCGAAATGTCGCGCGTGATGCTGGCGATCAAAACCGTGCTCGCCGCGCATGACCGGATTCCCGTGCTGGTGTTTGATGAAATCGACAGCAATGTCGGTGGCGAAACCGCAAAGGCCGTCGGGTCGAAGCTGGCCGAAGTGGCCACCAATCATCAGGTGCTGTGCATCACCCACTTTCCGCAGGTGGCCGTTTTCGGATCTCATCACTTGGCCGTTGAAAAGGTCGAGCGCGAGGGGCGCACCTATTCTACGGCGCGGAAACTGACCGAAGAGGACCGAGTCGAAGAAATCGCACGCATGTTGGGCGGACGCGACCTCACCAGCATGACGCTCGATCACGCCCGCGAAATGCTGGCCACCGCAGCAATCCGTCGGACGTAGGGTGTTGATTGGGCCGAGGGGTGCGGATGGTAGCGACCGTTTCGTGAAAACAACAGGCTGCTTTGATATGGTTTTTAATTTTTGCCATGCCGGGACAGCGATGAAGGCGAGGCCCATTTCCCCCTCTCGGGAGGGCCCGTTGTCCCCACGGGCCAAGCGGAGAGTGAGCGCATTTCGGGAGGGCGAGCGTCCCCGTGAGCCGTGCGGAGAGTGAGGGCGAAGAGCAAGAGAAATAAGGAATGAGCTGAAGAAAAATAAAAGGACGCTGAGGACAGCGTCCCTCCCAAAATTCGCGATACTTGCTTCTCTGCGTTCAGAGCCACTTCAATCTATCGCCACGCCACTTCTCACGAAAAGGCCGGAAGAACCAATCAGTTCCTGACGCTTCATGCGATTTGCAACTCAGAAATTTTTCGGACTCCGGGGATGCCTCCATTCGTCAGGTCAGCATAAATATCGCGCAAGTTTTCCTCCAACTCCTGTCTGGTTTCTCCTTGCGTCATATAGTCTGGATAATCCTCCAGATAACCCAACCACATTTGCTCATCCTGCCAATGAACGTATTTGATTGTTTTCATGCGATCTCATGTACACCAAGCGGCCCTATTAATTAACATCAGATTGATACATGCAACCTGCGCTTTGCGGGATTTGGTAGCGTGGTGCTCTCCGAGCGCCACGGCGTATTTTTAGCGGCGTAATACCCATCGCCTGAAAAGAAACCATAAGCCAGATCCATATCGAAATCGCTATCGGTATCGATGACGCCGTGAGAATGAAGTTGATTCTCCTTTGGGTGAATGGACGAAGACGGCTCGCGTCCCGCTAGCCGCGCAACGTGCGGGTTATTCCTTTTCAACCCCTCCGCCCATTTCCTCTTGACTTAACCGTCCGGACGGTATAGCTAAGGCGCATGAAACGGACGAGATGCACCAATTCGAGGGAAGAGATACTGGACGCGGCAGAGGCCGTGGTGCAGGAGCGGGGCGCGGTCGGCATGACGCTCGATGCGGTGGCCGCGCAGGCCGGCGTCAGCAAGGGCGGGCTGCTCTATCATTTTCCGTCGAAGGAGGCGTTGATCGAGGCCATGGTCGAGCGCATTGCGCGGATGGCGCGAAAACATTTTGCAGAAGAACTGGCGAAGGAACCCGTGGGGAGAGGCCGTCACGCGCATGTTTTTCTGCGCATGATGCTGGGCAGAAAGGGGAGCTTTTTCCCACTAATCCAACGGATGGCGACACCCCTTTTTGTGGCGATTGCCGGCAATCCGGATTTGCTGGTCCCCATGCGCGCGGCGTATGCTGAGTTGCGCTTGGGGATGATCAAGGATGGCCTTCCGCCCGAGCGGGCTTGGTTGATTCTTTCGGCGCTGGACGGCATTAAGTTTTGGCGGATTCTACAGTTTATGGAACCGTCCGGTCGTGAATTGAAGCGGTTGCGCATTCTGTTGGAGAAGCTGATTGATGGAGAGGAAACCTTATGAAAACAAAAAAAGAGCGATTGAAACGGGTCATTCCGGTGGTGGTACTATTGATTCTGGCAGGTGTAGGCTGCTGGATTTTTAAAGAAGAGCAGGCGGAGAATGGGAAACTGCTCTTTTACGGTAACGTGGATATCCGCCAGGTGCAGATGGCTTTCTTCGCCACCGGACGTATTCAGTCGCTCGCGGTCCGCGAGGGCGAGGCGGTAGAGGCCGGACAGTTGGTCGCCGAGTTAAACGCGTCGCGTCACGAATCGGCGGTGGCGCAGGCCGAGGCGCAGGTGGCTGCGCAGAGTCAGGTGGTGCAGCGGTATCAGGCGGGCAGTCGGCCCGAGGAAATTGCCGAGGTGCAGGCCCGGGTGCGCGGGGCACAGGCGGCCCTGACGGATGCCACACAGAATAAAACCCGCGTCGAGGCCCTGGCGGGAAAACAGTTTGTGTCTGAGCAGCAGATGGACGATGCGCAGTCCACCGTGGCCATTGCGACGGCCAATCTCGAAGCACTGCAGCAGGCGGCGGCCCTCGCGGTGGAAGGTCCGCGCAAGGAGGACATTGCCGCCTCCGAGGCCCAGTTGAAGGCGTACCAGGCCGCCTTGGACCTGGCCCGGCAGGAATTGGCCGATACCAAACTTTACGCACCCACCAACGGCGTCATCCAGAATCGCATTCTCGAGCCGGGCGACATGGCCTCGCCGCAACTTCCCGTCTTTACGCTCGCGCTGAACGATCCGGTTTGGGTGCGCGCCTACGTGCCGGAGCCTCAGCTCGGGCAACTGGCCGAAGGTATGGCTGCCGAGATCACCACCGACAGCTTTCTCGGGAAAAAATATGCAGGCTGGATCGGCTTCATCTCACCCACGGCGGAATTCACGCCGAAGCAGGTGCAAACCACCGATCTGCGCACGCGGCTCGTCTACCAGATGCGCATCTATGTCAAAAACCCGCAGAATGAATTGCGCCTGGGCATGCCGGCCACCGTGCATGTTCTTCCGGGCGCAACACAGGAGAAGTAGGGTATGCCCGAGCGGTCTAACATAACCGACGATGCCGACTCGGCCTTGACGATACGTGGGCTCTCGAAGCGCTTTGTCGCCAACAAAAAAACGGTCGAGGCGCTGCGGGGAATCGAGTTGCAGGTGCGTCCGGGCACCGTCACCGGCCTGATCGGCCCCGATGGCGCGGGAAAGACCACCCTGATGCGTCTGATTGCAGGACTGCTTCTGCCCGACGAAGGGAGTATCTCCATTTTCGGAAGGGACGTGCTTGCCGATCCGCTTTCCGCCCAACGCATCATCGGCTATATGCCCCAGCATTTCGGGTTGTATGAAGATTTGACGGTGGCCGAAAACATGAATCTCTATGCCGATTTGCAGGGGCTGCCCGTTTCGGAACGAACCGCACGCTATGAAGAACTCACGCACCTGACCGGCCTTGCGCCGTTTGCCAAACGACTTGCCGGTAAGCTCTCGGGTGGGATGAAGCAGAAGCTCGGGCTGGCCTGCGTACTCGTACGTCCACCCCGCCTGCTGCTGCTCGATGAACCGACGGTCGGGGTCGATCCGGTTTCGCGCCGCGAGTTGTGGTCGATTGTCTACCGGTTAGTGCAACAGGACCATATGACCGCACTGTTGAGTACGGCCTATCTGGATGAAGCGGAGCGGTGCGGCGAAGTCATTCTGCTGCACAAAGGGGCCAAGCTGGGGCAGGGCGCGCCGGATGAGTTCAGCCGCCCGGTGAGCGGACGCTGTTTTCAGGTCACCCTGCCGGACATGAATAAACGTACGCTGCAAGGTCGTCTCGCTCGCCTCCCGGGAGTGATTGATGCCACCATTCAACGCACCGGCGTGCGCCTGGTGATGCGCGACACCTCGCCGCCGGATCTCTCCGGCTTGCCGGACGGTGTTCGACTGGAACCAGTCGCCCCGCGTTTCGAGGATGGTTTTATCAGTATGCTGCGCGAGAGGGACGGGCACGCGGCCCCGGCGACGCTTTCCCTTGATCGCCCGGACGCGCCGAAAGCGGTCGATCAGGCCATGATCACGGTGGATCATCTGAGCCGGAATTTTGGATCATTTCAGGCCGTGAAGAATATCAGCTTTTCCGTGAAGCAGGGCGAGGTGTTCGGTCTTCTCGGTGCGAATGGGGCGGGCAAGTCCACCACGTTTCGGATGTTGTGCGGCCTTCTGCCCGCCAGCGGGGGGACGCTGAGTGTGGCTGGGCTTGATCTGCGTCACGCCTCCGCCAAAGCGCGTGCACGCATCGGCTACATGGCCCAGAAATTCTCGCTCTATGGCGATCTCTCGGTGCTTGAAAATCTGCGCTTTTTCGCACGCGCCTACGGGTTGCGCAATCCTGAACGCAGCAGACGCATCGAGTGGGCCCTCCAGGAATTCGAGCTGGCCGATCATGCGGACGGGGCAAGCAAGGAGCTGCCACTGGGCTACAAGCAGCGGCTCGCCATGGCCGCCGCCCTGATGCACCATCCCGATATTCTCTTTCTCGATGAACCCACCTCGGGCGTTGATCCGCTCGCTCGCCGCGAATTCTGGCACCGGATTTCTTCGATGACCGCCGAGGAGGGTGTCACCGTGTTGGTGACCACCCACTTCATGGAAGAAGCGGAATACTGTGACCGGCTGGTGATCATGGCCGAGGGTGACATTCTGGCCGAAGGTACGCCCGACGAAATGCGCGCGCGCGTTCAATCGCCCGAGTGCCCCGATCCGACCATGGAGGATGCCTTCATTCATTTGATTGAAGCGAATGAAAAGAAGGGGGGCACCTGATGAATGATCATCAAGCTGCCCGAATGCGCATGCGCGGCATGTTGCGCAAAGAGTTTCTCCAGATACTGCGTGATCCATCGAGCATCGCCATTGCCTTCGTCATGCCGCTGTTTCTGCTCTTACTCTTTGGCTACGGCATTTCGCTCGATGCCAAACACGTTCCGCTCGGCATTGTGATCGAAGGCACCTCGCCCGAGGCCGCCTCGTTTGCCGCCTCGTTTGGGCACTCGGACTATTTTATTCCACACACCTACCGTACGGTTCAGGAGGCGGAAGAAGCGGTGGTGCGTCAGGAAATCAAGGGACTGGTCTGGTTGCGCAGCAATTTTGAAGAAAATCTGCTCTCGCAAAACGTCGCGCCGATCGGCGTGATGGTGAACGGAGTGGACGCCAACACGGCCCGCATTGTGCAAGGCTACGTTCAGAGCGTCTGGATCACCTGGAATCAGCAACGCGCCGAATGGAACGGTGCCGAATTTTCCATGCCGGTAAGTCTCGAACAGCGGGTCTGGTACAACCCCGAAATGCGCAGCCGAAACTACCTGATTCCCGGGTTGATCGCCGTCATCATGACGCTGATCGGCGCGCTGCTGACCGCCCTGGTGGTCGCCCGCGAGTGGGAACGCGGCACGATGGAAGCGCTGATGGTCACGCCGGTGACGGCGAAGGAAATCCTGCTGGGCAAGCTGTTGCCCTACTTTGCGCTGGGGATGGGCGGGCTGGCCCTGTCGGTGGCGATGGCGGTCTTTCTTTTCGGCGTACCGTTGCACGGTTCCCTGCTCCTTCTTATCCCCAGCTCCGCCCTCTTTCTGGTGGCGGCACTAGGCATGGGGCTCTCGATTTCCTCGACCGTACGCAATCAGTTTGTGGCGGGCCAGATTGCCATCGTCGCCACCTTTCTGCCCGCCTTCATGCTTTCGGGCTTCATCTTTGACATCAACAGCATGCCGGGGCCCATACGCCTGCTCACGCACCTGATTGCGGCGCGTTACTACGTGTCCATTCTCCAAACCCTGTTTCTCGCGGGCGACGTGTGGCGCGTGGTGTTGTCCAACTCCCTGGCTCTTCTGGTGTTCTGCGCCTTTTTTCTCGGCATTGCCCGTCGGCGCACCGTCAAACGATTGGAGTAGAAAGACTATGGGAACCCATCTTATTGGACTCATCATCAAAGAGCTGCTGGCGCTGCTCAAGGATAAAAAAAGCCGGGTCGTATTGATCGCCCCGCCGCTGATCCAACTGATTGTTTTTGGGTACGCCGCCAGTTTCGACCTCAATCGCATTCCGTACGCCGTGCTCAATGAAGACTCCGGTGCCGCCTCGCGCGAACTGCTTTCACGCTTCGAGCAAAACAACACCTTCGAGTGCGTGGAACACCTCGAAAGTGATGCACGAGTCGCGCCGATCGTGGACAACAAGGAGGCCCTCGTTGTCCTGCGCATTCCTTCCGACTTTTCGCGCCGCCTTCTCTCGAAACAAACCGGGTCCATCCAGATCAATGTGGATGGACGCAACTCGAACACCGCCATGGCCGCACTCAATTACGTGCAGGTCATTCTCTCCGAATTCAATACCGACTGGATCGAAGCGCACGGCGGGCGGCTCCCCTCGAAGCTCGTCGTACGCGCCTGGTACAACCCGAATTTGGTTAGCCGCTGGTTTATCGTTCCGGGGATTGTCGGCGTACTGACCTTACTGGTCACCCTCTTGATCACGGCTCTTTCCGTTTCGCGTGAGCGGGAGGCAGGCACCTTCGACCAACTGCTGGTCACGCCGTTGCAACCCGTGGAGATCCTGCTGGGCAAGGCCATACCCGCCGTGATACTCGGCTTGCTGGAGGCCAGCCTCATTGTGGTGGTGAGTATTTTCTGGTTCGAGGTTCCGTTCACCGGAAGTCTGGCCGCGCTCTATATTGGGCTCCTTCTCTTTCTGCTTTCATGCATTGGCATTGGGCTGATGATTTCGTCGCTTGCGGCCACGCAGCAGCAGGGTCTTCTCGGCGCGTTTCTCTTCATGGTTCCGGCCATTACTCTTTCCGGCTTTGCGACGCCCATCGATAACATGCCAGAGGCCATACAATGGGTGACCTGCGCCATTCCCCTGCGGTACTTTCTAATTATTTGCCGCCGCGTGTTTCTCGAGGGGGCGACGGCGGATCTGCTTGTCGCCCAATACTGGCCGATGGCCGTCATCGGCATCGTTACCCTCTTCGCCGCCACGGTTCTCTTCCGCCGCCGCATCAGTTGAGCACCCCGGCTTGCTGGACAAATTCTCGCTGGGCATGCTTCACGCGTGCTGTGTGCAAAGCATGGGCGAGGAGATGAACGAGTTGGCGGGTAGCGTGATGCCCTCCGAGCGCCACGGTTTCCTTGGCAGCGATACACTGACCTCCGTCCGCTCGGAGAGCAGACGGCTACGTAAAAACAACGCGCGGGAGCTGGGCCCATCGCCCCGGGAGACGAGGAGTGAAAAAAAGTGGCGGGGAACAGGCTTACTTTGGAGTCAATGGCGGCTACTGCATCGGGGCCGCGTCAATCATGCCGCCCCCATATCTGCCTCACTCCACGATAACGTGATAGAAGAGGGGGGGGGCCGTGGACGTGTGGGTGTGGGTGTGGATGTTCAGCGGGGCGGTGGCCGTGATACCGGATGCGATGGTTCTGGAGAAGGGATCAGTCAGTACATTCATTTACAAACCTCACGCCTCTTCAATGCCGCACAACGTTCTCCCGCACCAGCCGAAAGAATCTCGATTCGGACACTTGGTTGGTCAGGCTGAATAAGATCACATGCTGGGCGGACGTTACGCAAGAATCGTCCAACCACTGCGCCGACAAAAGCTCGTCGGTATATTGCAGTCGGCAAACGGCACCGGTTACCACCTGCCATCTTAATAAAACTTGATCCGCACCAATCAGCTCAACGGACCCCGCCGCCGGGGGATGGAAGTATTCACAGGCACCGATATCAACCACCTCGTTATCAATTCGCGGATAATCACCACGACTATCCACCGCCGACTCCATCCAGCCGTGATTGATTCCTGAGTCGATCGCCGGTGATGTCCCGATCGGCAGAAGCGTGCTTTCATCCCATTGCGGATCTGCCAGCACACTTCCGATGCCTGCTGTGCAATTGTAATAGGGAGTGAATGCACCATAGATGATGTTGTGACTATTGGTTACAGATGCCGCGCAACCGGAATCTTGATAGAGGCCAGAACTGTTGGTGGCACCCTGGAGACAGACCATATTGTTCTGCACCTGTATTATAGCTGCCGCATTATAGTGTGTGCCTAAATCAATACCATGTGCCCACATCGCAGGCGGTGCGGACAGCAAGATGCTGTTGCCGATCAGTTCACCACCATAGTAGACTTGGTTAATCCCACAGGCATTACCCCCGCCGGTGTGCGACACCAGAATGCGATTCCCCCGATGACGCCCGGCCTGGCAGTAGATTCCGGTCAAATAACGACTCGGTTTATCTGCGGTCAGCTCAATGTAATTATTGACGATCAGGTCATTCGTCAAGGCATTGGCATTGGGCGAATAAATGCCATATAGGTACCCAAACGTAACCCCCGAAGTGCTCACCAGTGAGATCGTGTTCCCGACCATTGGCTCTGCGCCATATTTATAGATGCCATGCATGGACTGTGCGCCATCCAGTTCCACACGATTGCTGCTGACGGTCCCGTAGACATCACTTTCGAAGTGTATGCCATAGGTTCCGATGACATTTGCCCCGCCATTTTTAACCCGAACCGAACAATTCACCACACGGCCTGTATAGGGGGCCGTATTACTCACATGGAAATACATGGCATGAAACGCAGAGATGTCATTCGTCATGCTTACGTTCAAATCAACGTGGTCGAAAATGGATTGAGTTCCATCCATCAGAACTCCATACGAGTGGCCGGCGCTGTTTTGTGTCGTACCCATATCGATACAGCTATCATACACCTCCACACGGGCCGCCGCATGAGGCTGAGCCACGCTGTTGTTCACGTAGGCGGCAAGTGCATAGGAAAGACTGCCGGTCGTTGCCACGGTGATGTTACTGGCAAGCAAGGTTTGCTGACTGACATAGATGTACGAATTCATGCTCGTCAGATCACAGCAATTAAGCACATTCGTCATCAACGAGGTTCCGCTGTTCTGCCGGAAATACAACGGACCCCATCCTCCGCTCACGCCCTCAAAAACAACCCGGTTTGATTCCTCGCCCAGCACATGTAGTGTACCTTCCACTTCGATGCGGCTCATCACCTGCACACGGACCCCCGGTTCAATCATTAGCGTTGCCGGTTCTTCAATTTTGAAGGTATAAGGATGAATAATAACGGGGCTGTCGGTCAGAAACCATGTGGTGTCAGAAAGTACGTTTGTTGTGACATCCAATGCACTCACGGATGCGGCATTGATTGTCCCACAGACCAACATGGCCAAAACCAATTTCGTGCTATGCGGAAAGATGTGATATGTGTTCATGCCTTGTGCTCCCTCCTCAAAACCGTACTCGAGCTGCACACTACCCCAAACGAGCCCGTCTTGGTAGAGAAAAGGTGATCACATTTCCCTAACCGTCTTTTACGGGAAGCGCACGCCTGCCTGCTAAAATCCGGTCGGGGCGGGGAACCGGGTTTCTTTGGAGTCAACGGTGACTATTCGACTAGGACGCCAACCACGCTGGCCAGAGCGGCACCGGAGGACAGGCCGAAGAGCATTGCCTACGTTGCTTTGTGAATGGACTCAGGCAGGAATACCCGACATGCTTGCAGCAAGAATTTGTCGTGAACACGACATTCCCATTTTTTTGTATTTCAAAAAAATGGTCGGGGTGACTGGATTTGAACCAGCGACTTCCCCGAGCGCGCTTCGCGCCTCGGGGCGCTCTCATCGGGGGTGCCGGGATCAGTTCTTCCCGCTAAAGGTTGAACCTTTGGCGGGGAAAAAATGGTCGAGCCTCCTCCATGAAACTCGAACCTGGTTTGAGCGTCACAATCCA
>CAZBEO010000052.1:0-21558 GCA_964490935.1 uncultured Verrucomicrobiota bacterium | reverse complement strand
TTTCCTGTGGATAAAGAATATGTCGCACTGACTGATGATGGTAACTTCATGCAATGTCAATAAACCCAACAAAAGAAGGATTAGTCCTGACTCGTAGCGAAGCGGAGTGGTCAGGTCTAATCCCTTCCCGCAAAGGCGGGACTGCTGCGCAGGGAACGCCGCGGTAGAAATTTGAGGGGACGCGGACTAAGGGGAATGGTTCTTGGCCGGTTGGCCTCGGGAAGTGTTTTCAACGGAAGCGGGGTGTCCGGAGGTCATCCCAATCCCGGCTAAAAGGTAAAACGGGGCGATATTTTTAGCGTTTGGTCTCTTTTCTGAGGCGACAAATGAGCCGTTTTTTGGATTTTTGGCAGACCCCTCCTGTCGCACGACGCCGTGGTTTGCGAATCGCACGCGGGCTAGTCTGAATTTTCGATGTCCACGCACCGGAGGACGCTATGGATGGCTATGGCGAAAACGCCGGGGAAAGCGGTGGAAAGAACCGAATCCATTTCATGACCGCTTTGCAGTGTACCACCCACTCTTTCCGCCAGACCTCTTCCGGGATCAGCGTAAGTAGCCCGGCCCGATGCAGCGCCGCTTTCATCCTGCCACGAAACATACGGGAGAGCGCCCGTACATGCACCAGGAATTGACCGTGGGCGGCCTTTCACTCTTTGTTGAAAGAAAAACTTAATGCCTGCCGACTTCGTTTCGCGTAACCTGCAAGCTTGAGATCTCCATCCAGTTTTGATAATAATCTTTTCGACATGTGCTTCCCTTTCCGTTTAAGGCAACCCACAATGGGTCGCCACGGAAAAGGATGCAGCAGGAGAAAAACCAAGATATCCACCTGCCGCGCAGCGGCTTACTTGAACCATGCCATGCACTCGGACGGGAATTCCGCTGCGCTCCATTGCCGCCGGTGAGCTTGGTCGTTGGGCGGGAGAAAATATATCTTGCGTACGTGTTGCGTCTGTGACACGCTCGATCCATGAAAACTGCCGTAGTACATGCACGAATGGAGCCGCAGATGAAACACAAGGCGGAAGGTGTGCTCCACAATCTTGGGATCTCGCCGACAGAGGCAATCCGGATATTCTACCGCCAGATTTCGCTCCGGGGCGGGCTACCCTTCGCGGTGGAGATTCCGAATGCTCGCACCGCCGAAACCCTTGAGAAGAGCCGCAGGGGCGAAGGTGTTGTCGAATTCGATTCTCTTGACGCGATGTTCGAGAGCTGGGAGAGATGAAGCGGGTTTCTCAGACCACGCACTTTTCTCGCGACCTCAAGAAGATGCGAAAGCGAGGGAAAGACCTCGAGAAGTTACGCGAAGTCATCAGGCGGCTTGCAGCTGGCAAGCAACTTGATCCACCCTATCGGGATCGCCTGCTTATCGGGTCGTGGCAGCCTTCGCGTGATTGCCATATTGAACCGGACTGGATTCTGATTTACACAGCAGACGAGAAAACGCTCCGACTCGAGCGAACAGGAACCCACAGTGACCTGTTCAAGAAATGAGACCGCCCAACATCCGAATCGATCCGTATTTTCAAAAGCCGCACTTCGCTTACTTTTGAAAAGCGGTCATTCAAGCGTAGAGAACATTTCGAAGGATCAGGTCTGTATTGTGGAACTGTAATTAAATCCAGGGACAAATTGCTAGTTCCGCCTTGGCTCCTTCACCTGTCTGCTTTCTACTGGACAATATGGTTTGTCTGGCTACTCTTTCGCACATGAATACTACTCTGCCCAACCTTCCATCGGAACCCCAAGGTCATCTGGTGATCCGAACGATCGCGCTTCCGCGCGATACGAATTCATACGGGGACATTTTCGGGGGCTGGCTGCTTTCGCAGATGGACTTGGGTGGCGGGATTGCGGCAAAGGAAGTGGTTGGCGGCCGCATCACGACGGTAGCGATTGACGGTATGCGCTTCTGGTATCCGGTGCATGTGGGCGATACGGTTTGTTGCTACGCGGATCTGGTACGGATCGGACGCACGTCGGTATCGTTCAATATTACGGCCTGGGCCACACCGATTCAGCGGGAGCATCGGCATTGCGTGACGCAGGCGCTTTTTACCTATGTGGCGATTGATGCAGAAGGCCGCCCCACTCCGATTACGCGGGTTGATTCAGACAAGCAATCCGTCGGGCTTTAGGTGTTTAAAACCCAGAGCGCGTAGATCAACTCTGATGGTTGCAACATGCCCTAGGACATCATGACGGATTGCTGAATGCAGAGAAGCAAGTATCGGAATTTGGGGAGGGACATTGTCCCCAATGTCCTTCTATTTTTCTCCAGCTCATTCCTTATTTTTTTTGCTCTTCGCGCTCACTCTCCGCTTGGCCCGTGGGGACACGGGCCCTCCCGAGAGCACTTACTCTCCGCACGGCTCGCGGGGACTCTCGCCCTCCAGGAATACGCTCCCGCCTCTTCCTTTGTGCCTTGGTGTGAGAATCTCTCTCGTCGTTTTGTTTTCTTCCTGTTCAGCCAGCGTGCAGGTTCATGGTGCTTACGGCGCTGGTGATGTTGGACACATGGAGTTTGTTGATAATGTGTGCCCGGTGCGTTTCGACGGTTTTTTCGCCGATGCCCAGGCGTTTGGCGGTTTTTCGGGTGGTGAGCCCGAGGGCGGCACAGCGCAGGACGTCCATTTCGCGCGGTGAAAGCGGCGGACGTTTGCCGGGGCTTACGTCGATGCCAGAGCCGATATAGCGTTCTCCGGCCTGTACTTGGCGTATGGCTGTGCTCAACTCATCAAAGGCGGCATCTTTGAGAACGAAGCCCTGAATATCGGGTCGTGATGCGGCGAGCAGGTAGGGTGTTTCGTTGTGCATGGTGAGCAGGATGATGCGGGGCGGGTTGGGTGTTTGTGCGAGACGGTCGGCGACGGCAAAGGCATTCATGTCGGGCATGTCAATATCGAGCAGGGCGATGTCCGGTTTATGTTCCTGTATGAGGCTAATGGCCTCCTGGCCGTTGCGGGCAATGCCCGCGATATGCAGGTCCGGCTGATCCTCGAAGAGTCGTTGCAGGCCCTCGAGAAAGAGCTGATGATCGTCGGCAATGATGAGGCGTATCACTGGAGAGGTAGCCATAATTCGATTTTCACTCCTTTTCCGGGTGCGGTGGTGATGCAGCAGCTTCCTGCCATGGCCTCGGCCCGTTCGCGCAGGGTCAGCAGGCCGAGACCGTACGCTTGATTTGTTTCAAAGCCTTGGCCATCGTCGGCGATATGAAGAAGCAGGCCCTTGTTTTTTTCCGTCAGTGAGATGATCAGTTTGCGGGCTTGCGCATGGCGTGCAGTGTTGTTGAGGGCTTCCTGGGTTGCCCGATACAGGGAAATGGCGGTGTCGGAGGACATTCCATCAAGAACCGATCGGTCCTGGGGCAACTCGAGTGCGAGGGTCAAGTGGTGGTGTTCGGCGATACGTTCGGCGAGAGAGCGCAATGCGACGCAGAGGCCCAATTGGTCCACGGCGGCCGGGCGCAGGGTGTGTGAGAAATCGCGCAGCGCGTTGATCACGCTGGAAAGATCGGTGATGGTGCGTGGTCCTTCGGGAGGGTGGTCGAATTTGCGAAAGATGAGCTGGAGGTCAAGTTTCACGGTGGCGAGGGCGGGAGCGATGTCGTTGTGTAGGGTGGCGGCGAGGCGTTTGCGCTCTTCTTCCTCCGTGCCGACGAGCTTTCGGGAGAGGAGGCGCAGTTTTCGGTAGGTGGCGTGATACTGCAAGGAGAGGGCGATAGCGAGTGATACGGTCAATCCTGCAAAGCCGAGGTGCAGGGCCAGGCTGAAGGGCAGTCGGTGCGGCGCCATTGTGGAGATGAGATATTCCGCGAGGGCAAAAGCCGCGAGCCAGAAGAACCCCGCAAAGACAGCCAGGGCGGGAGCAGAAAGTGCGTGCCATCCTTTTTGAGTAAAGCCGTACAGGATAATGCCTGCTCCGAGCAACAGGACGAGCAGCCATACGGGTTCAATGTTTCCGCACAGTTCGAGCCCGCCGAGGAGGAGATTCAGGGCGGCGAGTCCACAGCATAACGCAGCTAGGCCCTTGAGGGCGGAGGTGGCCAACGTGTGGTCGATAACGGGAAGGCAAAGCATGAATAGCGGGACCGGCAAGAGGATCATGGCGGCAATGGCTAGGCGTTGTATCCCCGGCGTGAGCAGGCCGGCATCGTAGAAGAGCAGGCTTTCCAAGCCGAAGACCGTGGTGATCAGGATCATAACGACACCAATCCACCCATATCCATGATGGGGGGAAGTCCGCACAAACAGCAACCCCCAAAAGCACAACGTCATGAGCAACATGCCCAAAACAAACGCCTCGCGCCCCTTCTGTCGGGCCGCGCGACGGCTTGCCTCCGTGTAAAATTCACGCCACGCACCTAAGCGGGGCACATCCGCCAACCCGCCTTGCCCGAGCGATGTTTGCGTCCGCACGGCCAGCACGTTGCCGGTGGACGCCAGAAGCGGATCGGGCAGGAGATATACGCGTTCTTTTTGAAGAGAGTCGACAAAGTCCTCGCCGATGCGCCCCTCTCCGCCGATGAAAGAGCCGTTGAGATAGACTTCATCGGCGGTCAGGATACGCCCCAGCCAGAGACCCCATCCGCCATCCGGTCGCTCTGCGGGAAGGTCGAAGTGCAGGCGATACCAGCCGAGCTGCGAAGGACCGGACGGCTCGAACAACTCGGGCGCAGTTTGAACTTCCCAAGATGAATCCTCTTGCTCCATCGTCGCCCACTGTTGGTCATCTCCGTGCCGGAACAACCAGGAACCAAGAGGGCTGGAATGATCTAGCTCCCCGCCTGCTGCCCTTCCGATCAGCACACACAGAATGGCCAATATGAAAAACAAGAACTTTTTCATGCCCTGACTTATAGCCGTATTGTCTGGAAAAGGCCATACGGGTTTTCCCTGACTCTCGTCCTCACGGCAGCTCTACTTTGACGCGGGTGCGGTGTTGGTGTCAATCATGGTATCCGATTCACCCTCGCCTGGGCGCGGGCCCTGGCCGGGGACGTTGGTCCATACGCCGCCGGTGAGATTGGTTGTCGCCTGTAGCGTGTAGTCGCGGGCCGTCGAGCCGGGGCGGAATTGCACGGTTGATGGCGGACCGGGGTCGATCATAAGAAACCGGAAGACATCGTTGGTGTCGCTCGGATCGGTGTCGGCGATGTTTTCGTGTAGAAGGGTCGTGCCCTTGGCTGGGACGGGGCGGTCGTCGACATCGGCCCAGGTTTCGCCACTTTCGGGGGCGATGCCGTGGGCGGTGTACCAGTCGAGGGAGGCTCCGTCCGTGCTGTGGAATGCCGCCTGCACGGTGAGGTCGGATTGTACGTTACTGTCGGTGCGGGTTGCGGTGGCGAGACCGTCGCTCCAGTGGGCGAAGGTCGCGGCGGCGTCTTCGACCCCGGCCGAGACGGCTGTGCCACTTTCGCCTGCGGCGACTTCCTGCGTGGTGGCTCCGTCGATGGTGCCGCCGGTTCCGGCGCGGTAGATGAGGGTGTAGGTTGTTGTGCCGCCAGATTGCCACATCCCGCAGAAATACGTCTATCTGTGAAAACCCTGATAGAGTCTCATCGGTATCCCCAACAAAAGGACTTTCTTGCAGTACGCCCCACTTGGACGAACGTTAATCCTTCAGACAGGCGATCGGAACGATGCAAATGCCGTCCTTCCGTTTGACGGCGTATCCGTTTCCAGTCAGAATCATCAAAAATGATGGCGGATTCATTTTTTTCTCGTTAATGCGATCTTTCAACCGTAAGAGATTGGCAGCAGCTTCTTCAACTTTGGCTTGTCCCATTTTGATTTCAATGGCTCCCCAGCGACCGTCATGTAACGCAATAATGGCATCTGCTTCTAACCCTGTTTCATCCCGATAATGGCAGACATCGCCTCCGAGTGACTGCGCATAGATCCTCAAATCTCTAATACAGAGAGACTCAAAGAGAAAACCAAAGGTTTCAAAGTCGCTTAGTAAACCATTCGGACTGGAATGCAGAGCGGAGACCGCAATGGATGGGTCGATGAAATGTCGTTTTGCCGTTGTTCTTAATGCCGTTCGCGAACGGAGTGTCGGCATCCAGGCCGGTTGATCTTCAACCACATAAAGCCGCTCAAGTGCAGTCAAATAGGAGCGGATGGTGTTCGGCGAAAGACTTTCGTCGTCTCCTGCGATATCAGAATGAATTGTCGCATTAGAGGCGGGGGTGGCAATGTTTCTGGCAATAGATCGCATGAGTGAACGCACACGTCCAGGGTTTCTTTCCCTTCCATCGACTTCAGAGACATCCGTCTCAATAATGGCGTCAAGGTAGTTCTTGGCTTGTTGAAGGGCAACGGACTCAGATACGCCTATGGCCGCAGGCCATCCCCCTCGGGCGGTGACAAAGGCCAGTTGCTCGATTTCCAAGTCGGAAATACCCTCCGGGGGTTTTCCTGAAAAAAGTTCTGCAAGAGAAACTTGCCCCTTTGATTCACCCGACTCAAACAATGACATGGTGCGCATTTGAATGCGTGAAATGCGCCCCGTACCTGAATGCATGATATCGCTTTTCAGAGGTCTTGTTGAGCCTGTCAGAATGAATTGCCCCATTTCACCGCGTCGATCCACGGCGAAACGTACGGCATCCCAAAGCATGGGGGCCATCTGCCATTCATCAAGAAGTCGAGGAACTTCACCTTCCAGAAGTAACGATGGCTTCACTTCGGCAATGCTCATGTAGTTTGCCGTTTGATCTGGATCTTGCATCAACAAAACGCTTTTGGCCTGTTGCATGGCTGTCCAGGTTTTACCGCACCATTTAGGGCCCTGAATATAAACGGCTCCTGAAGCGCTGAGCGATTGAAATAAGAGGTCATCGCTAATCCGAGGCATATACTTGCGTTTCATAAAACTCCTTTTTGTTCGATCCCACATCTATCGGACACCCCGACGGGACCGCATTCACATCACCGGAGTTTCTAGCAGAACCGCATGGAAAGATCAAACAAATTGCGCCGTTTATGCTGTTGTCGTTGCGCAGTTTGTGCCGTTTGCATTGCGCTATTTCAACCGTTTTCGCTGTACTCTTTGCGTTCTCTGGGGTGAAATATCCATCCTTTGGTTGCTGTCCTTTGTGCAGAACAAACAACGGTCAGGGCCCGACCGCGTTGGAAAGGTTCGAGGAATAATGCAGACCCGGATGCGTCGGGATGGACGCATCGTCGTTGATGTCAGGGTGACAGCACCGTTACGTTCAGTACCACCGGCGAAGTTGTTATCACCTCCCTCGCCTTTTGGGAGGGGGCTGGGCTTTGCCCGCATTAATAGGTGAAATTCGCATTGGGGTCGGTCGACCCGGGGGCGGTTCCGCCGGAGTTACCGCTGATGGCGGCACCGGTCGTGGCCTGCACCACCAGGCAGGCATTGCCCGCCACGACCGTCCAGTTAATCGAGTTGCCCGAGCAGGTATTGCGTGTGATAAAGTTGCCGGATCGGTCCACATCAATGCCGCGGTCATTGCCGCTCACATTGTTGCCCTCGATGCGGCTGTCGTTGTACGTGGCGTGAATGCCGGCACCGTCGCCATCGCTGTAGCCATTTTCGGTCGCTGTGCAATGGGTCACCAGGCAGTTTTCGGTAACATTAATCCCGTCCTCTGTATTGTTCTTGGCGGTACAATCAGCAACCGTGGTCGCTCTGCCCGCCACGATGCCGCAGCCATCGTTGTGGTACGCCATGCAACCGGAGATTGTGCCGCCGACGTTTACATAGATGCCGTCATCACCGTTGTCGGACACCGCGCAATCTGAAATCCTGCCACCGTATTCCACGTAGATGCCGGTAGCGTTGTTTTCGGACGCCTCACAGCTGGAGATTACGCTACTGCTGTGCGTATAGATGCCGTTACTGGCATTGTTATACGCTTGGCAATGGGAGATTGTGGCACCGTCGTACGCCCAGATGCCCGTGCGGCCGTTCTCGTTCACCTCGCAACCGGAAATGGTGGTGCCATTGTACGCACGAATGCCGACCAAATCGTTTCCATACGCTGCGCAACCGGAGATTGTGCAGCCGTTGAACGCATCGATGCCATTATGACCGTTGCCATACGCCGTGCAGGCGGAGATTGTGCAGCCGTTGTACGTATTGATGCCGTGAAAGCCGTTGCTGTACGCCGTGCAGCCAGAGATTGTGCCAGCGTCTTTCGCCCAGATGCCGGAATTGTTGATCGCAGCCTGTAGGTCGGAGAGTATAGCGGCTTTGCCATCCGCATTGATTCCCTTCATGTTTGTGCCTTGCCAATAGATGATCTTGCCGTTGAAGACGTGCAGGTTACGATAGGCTTCGGACTGGTAGATGCCGTTCCCGCTGTCGGCGCCGGGGCCGATCAGGGTGTGGCCGTCCAGGTCGATGGTCACATCATCGGCGGCGACAGTGATGCCGTCGATACCGGTCTGCGTGGTCTTCAGCGTACCGGCGAATTTAACGGAGCAGGGCCGGTCGAGCGTCTCGGGAATCTCGCACAGCAGCAGGTTGAGCTGGTTGTTGGCGGCAATGTCGTAGTTGTCGACGTTGCCCTTGACGAAGTTGCCAGCCACATAGCAGCCGGAACCGGTGATGTTGAGTCCGTCATCGCCGTGGTCTTCGATCACGTTGTCGATGATGCGGCAGTTACTTTCCGCCTGAATACCGTCGAGCGTGCCGCCGATCACGCGGCAACCGCTCACCTCGGTTTGATTGCCCACATGGATGCCGAACCGATCACAACCGCGCACCTCACAGTTGCGCACCACGCAGCGATCATCGGCATAGATGCCGCCAAAAGCATTGTTGCCTTCGATGCGCAGGTCCTCGAAAATGCAATCGTCGGCATAACGTCCATCCAGGGCAATGCTGCTGCCGCTGGCCCGCAAGGTACCGTTGCGGATCAGGGTATTTGTGCCATACCCACTGGGAATATCGATGGCATCGCCGCTGGCAACCGCGAGGCGGAAGCCCATTAGGTCGAGCGTGACGTTGTTGGCTTGGATGGTGATGGTTCCTGTGCTGTTGGTGGCGAGGTAATAGGAGCCGGGCTGAGTGATTGTCATGGCTCCGGAGATCGGCGTGCGCGGTTCGGCCGCGTCCGCTGCGGTCTGCGCCGCCTGGGCGCGGTCGTAAACCTCCGTCAAGGTCTTCATGGTGGAGCCGGGCGCGCCGGGCGGGTTCAAGTCGCCTGCCCGCGCCGATATTGCCGCTGCCATGATGACTGCGGCCACCATGAATTTCTTCAGCCTTTTGTGTGTCGTTATCATTTCATCACCTCTGTTTGGAGCGAGTGTTTTCGACTTGTTTTCTGTTTTCTGCGTTCCGACTTCTCTTTCATCTCACGGCGCCACCGCCACTTCCACGATGTAAAATGCCGATTCCGCTGTGTTTGTATCCTGCATGGTTTTTTCTCCCGGGGTGCCATACTGGATCGCGACCTGCCCGGGCACGTTGCTCCACCCCCCGCCTGTCAGGTCGAATGTGCGGGTCAGCGTGTAGTAACGGCGGGTGGAGGCGGGAGTGAAGGCCATGACGGTTCCGGTGGGCACACCGGAGACTGCCGTCATCCGAAGGTAGTCACCATCCACGTTTGGATCGGTGTCCATCACGTATTTTCTCCAGGCTGGTACGCCGTCTCCTGCGTCGTAGCTTTCGTTGACATCATGATAATCCAGCCACCAGTTGGGTGTGCCATGCGTCTGGGTATCGAAGGCGAGCGTGCGCACGCCGTAGGCGGGTGCCGCGCCTTTGAATTTCAGCCAGCCGATGTTTTCGCCCCAGGCGTGCCCGGAGAAGTCGCCGTTGACGGGGTTGATCGCTGCGTCGCATTGGGCGTTTCCAAAGTTAATCCAGCCAACGTTTTCCCCCCAGGCGTAGCCCGACAAATCCCCATGGGTTGCCAGATTTACGCCCCAGTTGTTGGCGGTGTCGTTTGGATACGGCCCGCCGCCCGCGCTGCCCATCACGATCCAGCCGATGTTCTCGCCCCAGAGATGGCCCGAGAGCCAGCCACCAGTTCCCTCGTAGTAGTGGACTGTCACCGCATGACTCGCCGACCAGGCATTGGCCCAGCCGGCATTCTCACTCCAAGCGTATTTTTGCGCCGGGTCCGTTCCTGTGTTGTCAGCCCACGCCGCCAGCGTTCCTACCAGAAGTACAACCATAATCCATCGTTTCGTCCTCATGTTGTATCTCCTTTTTTGAACAGCGAATGAACGCGAATATACATTTTCCCCATTCGCATCTATTAGCGTTCATTCGTGGTTCCTTTTCATCGCTTGCGTTTAATTGTCGTTACCAATAGGAAATTAGTCAACATCTGTCAATTCATCCAAAGATACATACCCTTTACGTGTTTTCGCCTAGTGAATCTATGGGTCTGCCGCCAGCCAACGCTGTCGCGTTATTGGCTTGCTGCCGTATACACCTAAAGGTACAATTCACCCAATGAATGACAGGCGAAAAAAAGCGTTACTTGCATTCCATGCCAGCACCGATGTGGGCGGGTTGTGGACTGCGATGCAAAAACTGATCGCAACCGTGCTGCCGTTCGACGACGGCATATTGCTGCTCAACTTCGTAGGGACGCGCATGTCGCGCTACTGCCTCTCCGCCAAGCTGTCCAAGCAGATACAACCGCAGTTATTGGCGGAAGGACTCAAGGTCGCCCCCCCCTGGCAGGTGATCGCTGCCAACCCAGGTATCCGCTATATCAGCGGGATGGAATGCTTCGGCACAGAGGAAGCCAGTCACAAATCGGAGTTCCACCACACCTTCTTGGCACCTTACGGATGGACCCACCCTCTGGCCATTGTTTTCTGGGAAAACCATGAAGTGCTGGCCGGACTTTGTCTCTTCCGATCCACAGCATCCGGCACATTCACAAACGAGGATCGCACGGCATTCGACACCCTCTACGACGACATCCACGTCGGGCTACAGCGCATTCTCAAACTGTACCGAGAAACCACGCACAAATTGAATATGGCCGATCTTCTCGGGCAGTGGATCACCCCCTGCATCCTGCTGGATTGGGAACTCAAAAACGTTCGGCCGGCAGGCGGACGCTTTGGCAAACGCGTACCCGCCTCCGTCATGAAAAGCCTCATTTACCATAAAAGCGTGATCAACGAAACCTTGGCACACGGGGAACCGCTCGAACGGTCCCGCATCCATCTCGATACGGTGGAGGGGGCCGACTGGACAGCCCGCATCTATCTGCTCAGTGCCAACCATGACGGGCTGATGCCGCCCTGGTGGCTGGTTGAATTCCAAGACACTGCAGCTCCCTCGCCCAACCCTGCCATCAATCCCGACCATGAACTCTCGCCCCGCGAAACGGACGTTGTGCGCTGCGTGGCCAAAGGTCTCGGCAACCAAGCCATCGGCCAGCGGCTGGATATCTCCGAAGGCACCGTCAAGCGCCACCTGCACAATATCCACCGCAAGGTCGGCTCGCGCAGCAAACTCGAACTGATCGCATTGCTCCGGGAAGAAAATCACCAGTAAAACCATACCATCAGGGTTTTCCCTGATTGTCATGGTGTCGCCGGTGGCGGTATTCTGCATGCATCAAGAGTGAAATATAGCAGGATGATCCAATGGAGAGGTTTTTTATGAACGCAAATGCAAGGGCGAAGCTCGCAGGTCTGGTGCTGTGTATTTTTTCGGTTTTTCAACCCAGCGCCCAAGCCTGGGTGGTGTCGGCGGCAGGGACGGGTTCCGAATCGGGTACGCTTTACTATGTGCAACAGCAGATCAATAAGGGAGCGGGTGACAGTACCGTTACGTTCAGTACCACCGGTTATTTTGGTGGGGCGAATTTTACCAGCCGCTTTGTAACGATAACCGCTGAGTTGGGCACACACCAGTTCAACAGTATCTATTGTTCAAAGGGGGGCGATGTGACGGGGGTGGATGCGCGAACCATCTGGCTTGGGGGCTCGCAGGCGCAACCCAGTAAGGTGATTCAATGCCTCGTTACCGAGAAAGTTCAAGGGCTGCCCGATTATTCGGAATTGCGCGAGACCAGATTTATTAATGGCGCAGATTTGCTGGATGTCGGCGACCACACCACGGTGGTATCGAATAGTTTTGGTGGCACAACCAAGTTGGGCAGCAGCATGGATCTGTTTTTGGACAATACGTTCAATGCCTTTGTCCATTGCGGCACGAACAATTTGATTGATAATGGCGTTTTCAGCAACTGCTACATCTATTTGTATCAAGATGACGTTTTCACCAACTGTGAGGTATCGGGCAACATGCACTATTATCTGGGAAACGCTACCGGCATTGGGGGGAATAACAAATTGTATGCCCCTTCGGGCACGCAATACGTATACGGCATGGGTGTGTACAACAACAGCAACACGGTGCAGGGGTTCACGATACCTCGCTCTTTCGAGGTTCAAGGTTCGTACAATACCATCGTCGGCAACACCATTCTCGAGAACCCAAGTTCAGACTTTCCGATATTCGCAGGCACCAACAATACGATCATCGCCAACCATTTCTTCTCCGAGGTCATTCGCGTTAGTGGTTATGGTCATCAGGTTATATCCAACGTGTTTTCTGGAACCCAGTTGTCTGTGCCGGCGACGAAGACGGTCATCGAGGGGAATGAATTTCTGGGCGGTCAAACGCAATTGCAATTAACTGGCAGTAGCAATACGGTGCGTTCCTGCTATTTTGGCATGAGCCGGGCGGGTGAAACCAACGGTTGCGACTACTGCTGTATCTTAGTACGTGGTGATGGCAATGTAATCGGCGGACCCGATGCGCAGGATTGGAATATCTTTGTGACCGATGCCGATGATGGTATGGGACTGATCCTACGTGCTCGAAACACGCTGATCCAAAACAACTTTTTTGGCGTGGACATTAATGGGAATCTACACGGTTGCTACGAAGGCATCGTTCTGGTCGATGCTAAAGGGGTGGACATCATCGGCAATGTGATGGCATCCAGTTACTATGGCATTCGCTCGGACAGCCCACAATATATCAATGACAACATCACCATCAAGGGCAACATCATCGGCACGGACTCGACGGGTCGCCGCGTAATTACCAATGCCTATTCTGCCGACCAGCGTGCCATCAGGCTGACCGGCGGCACGAATGTGGTGATCGGCGGCGAGGCGGTTTCAGACCGCAACATCATCGGCAATCAGTGGGGGCTCTATGCCACCTATTTTCTGGGGGTGGATGGCCTGACCGTGAAAAACAACTACATCGGCCTGGGCGACGATGGTTCGACCGCGCTGACCAATCTGGGCCATGGAATGTACTTTGGGAGTTGCACCAATGTGGTGATCGGTGGCACGAATGCGGCGGCGCGTAATGTGATCGGCAACACGCCATCCGGGCGAAGCGGGCTGAATCTTTATCTGGGAAGCAACGTGACCATTCAGGGCAATTTTGTCGGTTTGTGCGCGGACGGCTTAACCCATGCGCCGGTCGGGGGCTATGGGATCGACTCCGCGCAGGTGCGCTACGTGCAGATCGGTGGCGCAGAGGAAGGCGCGGGCAATGTGGTGGGTGCGGCGAATTCCTACGGTATCATGCTCACGACCTATGGCTATCCAGCGGTATGCCAGGGGAACATCGTGGGGTTTGGCTTCGATGGCGTAACGGCGGGAAACATCGGTTTAGACGGGATCAAAGCCTACTGCGATTACAACAGTGCCGGAACCAACGACTTTTGTGTCTGGATTGGCGGCACGGAAGGTGTCACCCCGGATGCGCTTAACGAAGGCAATTTAATCGGCAACTGTACGGGATCGGGGCTGGTTCTGGAGGGCGGCAAAATTCTGGGAGCCGGCAATTGGGTAGGCACCGACTGGACGGGCACGAATGCCGTGGGCAACGGGGAGCATGGCGCGAAAGTCTGGCTCTGCAAAGAGGTCGTGTTCAGCGGCAATTTGCTGGTGGGCAATGATCAGTCGGGCTTATGGATGTACGATTTGGTGGCCAGCACCATCGTCAGCAATCGCATCGGCCTTTTGTATAATGATGCGGCGGCGGGCAATGGCTCGAACGGCATTGAAATCATCCACAACAGCCAAAGCAATATCATCGGCCATGTGCTGCTGGATGATCCCCATGCCATCGGCCAGCAACGCGGTTGCAACATCATTGCAAACAATGTGCATGCTGGCATTTTGATCAATGGGTTCGATGAATGGGAACCCGATCTAGTGGGACCGATGGGCAATTTGATTCAGGGTAATGAAATCAAGGGTAATGCGTTTGCGCCGGCGATTCGCATTGAAAACGTGGGCAAAAACGGCGGTGAACCGATAGTCATCGGAGGGCCGCAGATACAAAATGCGAATATCATTCTGGATGGTCAAATCGGGTTGGATTTGTTCGATGCGCATCACATTCACATGGGGTTCAATCGAATCGGATTTAATCCCAACGACACCACCGTAAAGGCCGAGCACATGGAGTACGGGCTTCGGGCGGAGTTGTGTTCGGATTTGTCTATCGGTTGTGAAGGCGGCTGGGACGCAGAGTTTGCGGTGGGGGCCTGTTCCGAAAATGGCATCCTGCTGAAGACCTGCGCCGATGTGCAATCGCGCAACTTGCGCGTGGGTGTGATCGAAGATCCTTTGGCGTTCGGCGACTATGCAAACGTCGGCAATGGCGGCGCGGGCATCCTAATGCAATCGTCCACCAACATACATATCGGCGATGGCGGACTTCCCAGCTTTATCGCCAACAACGATACGGGTATTCGGGCGGAGGAATGCCTGCATGTATACATCCTGGCTTGTCAGGTCGGCGTGATGAACGAACTCATTGAAATGGGCAATCTGGGCAGCGGCATTTCGCTGTGGGAAACGACCGAAGCCCAGTTGGGTAGCGCGTTGCAAGGATATATTTCCTGCAATGTCATTGGCGGTAGCGAGGGCGACGGCGTGGAGCTGGATAACTGCGGCAATGTCGCGCTTCAAGTCAACTGGTCGGGCATCCAGACCAATGGCGCGACCGCGTTTCCCAATGGCGGCAACGGGTTGGGCATCTATAACACGACCAATGTGGTGATCGGCGGCGAAGACGATGCCGTGAATGTTTTCAGTGGCAATACGGGCTATGGGGTGCTGGCAACCAATTTCTATGGCTACACCAATGGCTTGGTGATGAATCGGGCACTGGTCGGCGTGAGCGCGGATGGCTTGGCGGCGGTCGCCAATCAGCAGGATGGTGTGCGCTTGGATGGCATTCCGAATAATGTGATTGGCGGGGTGGGTATCGGCAATCTGCTGGCGGGCAATCAGGGCGCGGGACTGCGGCTGGTGGGTACGAATTGCGTGAACAATGTGCTGGCGGGCAATCTCGTTGGCGTGAATGCATTCGGCGATGCCGCACTACCCAATCAGGGCGATGGCATCGTGCTGGAAAATGTGCCGGGCGTGGTGATCGGCGGCGGCGAAGGCTTCGGCAATGTATGCAGTGGCAATGTGGGTGCGGGACTGCGCATCCACGGTGCCCAGGCGGGCGGCGGCCTGGTCGTGGGGAATGTCTTTGGTCTGAATGCAACGGGCGCGGCGGCACTGCCCAATGGACATGGACTAATCATCTGCGATGCGAGTGCAACACTCATAACCAACAACGTAATTTCCGGCAACACGGGCAACGGCGTGGTCATCAGCAACAGCACGCCGCCTTACAGCTCCGCGATGAACAATCGTATCATCAATAATCTGATCGGTACCGACCTCACAGGCGCAATGGCCTTGGGCAACGGCGACAACGGGGTGCTGTTCAGTTATGTAACCTTCGCACATGCGGGGCCGGGCAATCTGATTGCCGCGAACGGCGATGATGGCGTGGAGGTCTGGGGCATGGCCTCACACGATAATTTCATTCAAGGCAACGTGATTGGCAGTTTGCCGGCTCTCGGAAATCGGGGGCACGGGGTGCAACTGCACGGTAGCGATGCCAACCGGGTGGGCAGCACCAACTATTGGGAGGCCAACCAAATTTGCTATAATAGCGGATACGGGGTTGCCGTTTTCACGGGCAATGAGAATCCGATTCTCGGCAATTCCATCTACTCCAACGTCCTCATGGGCATCCGGCTGGGCACCAATGCCACGCCGTACCCAACCGTCATTGGTGCAGGCTATCCCAACAATCATCAGTGGGCACCTATCCTCACCAATGCCATGCTGGACGAGGCCTTTACGCTGGTCGTCCAGGGCACCATCCAGAGCGGCGCGTCCCAACCCTATTTGGTCGAGCACTTCCTCACGGAGACCACCAACGTATCTGGTTATGCCGAGGGCAAGTACCTGATGAACCGCGACACCTTCCGAACCGATGGCAGCGGGCGCGTCTCCTTCTCCGTTTCTATGATTGAGCAGTACGGCGTGGTCACAGGAATGCTCATAACCGCTACGGCCACCGACACCAACCGCAACACGTCCGCCTTTTCGTTGGGTGTTGCCGTGCGGGAGGCCGATGGACCGCTGCCCACCCCCACCCCTTCGCCATCGCCGACGCCAACCCCCGTTCCGACCGTCACGCCCACCCCGGCACCGACCCCCGTGCCCACGCCCACACCCATCTATGAGCTGGCCGTCAAAAATGATTTCGACGGCGATGGCATCAGCGATATCGGTTGCTACTTTGCACCTAGCGGAGCATGGTACATCTTCAAGAGTCGCGACGGCTACTGGACCACACAATACGGCTACGCAGGCACCACACCGATCTCCGGTGATTTTGACGGCGATGCCGTCAGCGATTATGGCGTCTATTTCGCGCCCCACGGACAATGGAACATCATGCGCAGCACCGAAGGCCCCTGGACCCAAAATTTTGGTTTCGAGGGTACCGTGCCTGTCACCGGCGATTTCGACGGCGATAACCGCTGCGACTACGGTTGCTACTACGCAATTGACGGTGCCTGGTACCTTTTCAAAAGCCGTGACGGATTCTGGGAAAACCGCTTCGGCTATGAAGGCACCGAGCCGATCACAGGTGATTTCGATGGCGATGGACTCTGTGATTTCGGCTGCTATTTTGCACCGAACGGTTCCTGGTACATCTACAAGAGCCGGGACGGATTCTGGGAAAATCAGTTTGGCTTCGAGGGCACCATCCCCGTTACCGGCGATTTCGATGGCGACGGCCTCTGCGATTTTGGCTGCTACTATCCGCCCACAGGCGGCTGGTACCTCTACCGCAGTCGCGACGGTTTCTGGGAAAACAACTTCGGCTACGAAGGCACCATCCCCGTTACCGGTGATTTCGATGGCGACGGGATCGACGATTATGGATGTTACTATCCCCCTTCGGGTGCGTGGTATATCTATAGAAGCCGCGATGGATATTGGGAGAACCACTTCGGATTTGACGGAACCATCCCGTTAAGATAAATAAAATGGTTAGTGAACAAGACTCCAGATAAATTGCCTTCTGAACCACGAGGGGACTTGGTGATACGCACCATTGCCTTGCCACGGGATATCAATTCCTACGGGGACATATTCGGTGGTTGGCTGCTTTCACAAATGGACCTGGGTGGTGGAATTGCTGCCAAGGAAACCGTACGGGGACGCATTACCACCGTGGCCATTGATGCAGAAGGCCGCCCCACTCCGATTATACGAATTGATTCAGACAAGCAATCCGTCGGGCTTTAGGTGTTTAAAACCCAGAGCGCGTAGATCAACTCTGATGGTTGCAACATGCCCTAGGACATCATGACGGATTGCTGAATGCAGAGAAGCAAGTATCGGAATTTGGGGAGGGACATTGTCCCCAATGTCCTTCTATTTTTCTCCAGCTCATTCCTTATTTTTTTTGCTCTTCGCGCTCACTCTCCGCTTGGCCCGTGGGGACACGGGCCCTCCCGAGAGCACTTACTCTCCGCACGGCTCGCGGGGACTCTCGCCCTCCAGGAATACGCTCACTCACTACATGGTCAGCGTCCGACGGATTGCCTGGGCCAGGCCTATGAGAAATTCCTCGTTGCTGAATCGTTCCGCGTTTTTTCGAATACGTTCCTGATCCCACTCTATCGCCGCGCATTGCTGCACGGCTTCGTTTAGGGCATCCGGGGTCTGTTCGTGGAAGAAAACGCCGGTTTGGCCATCCACGATGGTTTCTAGGGCACCTCCTTTGGCGTAGGCAACGACGGGCCGTCCACAAGCCTGGGCTTCCACGGGCACGATGCCAAAGTCTTCTTCCCCCGGGAAAACGAGACATCGGCACTGTTGATAGAGTGCTCTGATGGAGTCATCGCTTTGCCAGCCGAGAAACTCGATATTTTGTTTAGCGACGCTTCGCAGGGCCCGGTATTCCGTGCCTGTTCCCACTATTTTCAGCGGAAATTTGCTCTGGTTATAGGCTTTTATGGCCAAATCTATTCGTTTGTAGGGCACGAGGGCCGAAACAATCAGGTCAAACCGCTGCGGCGACTTTCCCGTGATGAAGAGTCGGTTCACATCCACGGGCGGATAGACCACATCGGCTTCCCGTCCGTAGTATTTTTCGATTCGTTTGCGAATATGATGGCTGATGGCGACGAACCGGGTGACGTGCTCGGCTGTTTGCTTGTCCCAGTCGCGCAGGTAGTTCAGGATGAGGCCCAAGAGCCATTTTTTTGCCGGATTCTTTCCGAAGTATTCTTCGTAGAAGACCCATGCGTAGCGCATGGGCGTGAAACAATAGCATAGGTGTTTTGCCGGAGCATGCGTGGGCAGGCCTTTGGCGACGCAATGACTGGTGCTGATGATCAAGTCGGCCTCTGGCGGACGCATGTGCTCAATGGCGTAGGGAAAAAGTGGCAACGCATAACGATACCACCTACTTATTCCCGGCAGATGCTGAAGGAACGAGGTGGCGACCACTTGGCGGGCGATATTTTCATCCACGGCCCCCTGCTTGTGGATCAGTGTATGGAGTTTCGCCTGTGGAAACTGCTCACAAATCAGGGAAAGCACCCTTTCCCCACCACGCATCCCCGTTAACCAGTCATGGGCGAGGACCACCCGTTTTCCTGAAAATGCCTCATACTGTGGATGCATACCATCTTTCGGAGTAACCGGCGGCACTCCGCTCAGGTAATACGCATCGGCATGATGACATAGATGAACGGAACGTTGGATTTCATCACTCCTGGACTCAGATCGTCCGTCAGTTCCATGAACACTTCGTCGCTCTGGAGGTTTCGCAGTGGTTCCATGAGGAAGTCGGGATTAAAGGCGACATTGATTTCTTTTCCGTCGTATTTGACCGGAATGGTTTCATGGGCTTCTCCGATATCCTGCGCTTCGGTACTGATTTCCAGCAGGTTTTTTCCAAAGCTGAGGCGGACCGTGCTCTCCTGTTCCTTGGCGATGAGCGCCACGCGCTTGACGGCGGTCAGGAGGCTTTCCCGCTCCACGGGGATGCGTACTTCGCAATGCGAGGGAATCACCTGCCTGAAATTCGGAAAATTCCCTTCAATGACCTTGGATATGATCAGCATGCTTCCGAATTCAAACGCCACCTGCTTATCAAGCACCTGAATTTTGATCTGCTCTTTATCGCCCAGTGTGCGTACCAACTCATTGACCGTCTTGGTGGGAATGACAAACTCGTACTCATTTTCCTGGGGAAATTCTAATTCCTGTTCGACGAGGGCCAGACGGCGTCCATCGGTGGCCACCACGGTGATCTTCTCATCCTTGAAGCTGACCAGTACGCCATTCAGAATCCTGCGCGTCTCATCCATGGAAGAGGCATACATCGTTTTTTGAAGCATTTCGCGGAAGACGGACTGATCCAACGTGTAGGACCGATCACCCTGCAACTCAGGCATCGACGGAAAATCTTCTTCAGAAATACCGACAATTTTAAACACCGCCGTACCGCTTTGAATCGTAGCGATGTCGTTTTCATCCACAAACAATTCAATTTCCTGATCGGAAAGTTCCTTGAAGATGCTGCCGATTCGACGTGCCGGCATCGTGGTGCTTCCTGCTTCGAGCACCTCCGCCTTCACACGGTTACGTACGCTGACTTCGATGTCCGTGGCAAAGAGCGTCAGTTCATCGCCTTCCGCCCGAAAGAGGATATTAGAAAGCACGGGCAGGGTGGTCCGTGGATTTACAATGGACTGTACCTTCTGCAAGCCATCCAAAATTTGTGCCTTTTCCAGTTTGATCCTCATGTTGATCTCCCAGACGTTATTGACAATGTCTCTCTTGTATTAAGGGTATTATATTTAAATATCTTTAAATAATCTTCTTATTATACCCTGTTCAAACTATCAGCAACCCGATTTTTCTCAATTTCCGTAGGTTTTTTCAACATTTATTTGTTCATAAACCTGTTCAAAATCAAGGGTCCAAAAACGGGGTTATTAGTTTCCGGCGAACCCTGTTAGTAACTCGACACTTATTAACCTGTTGTTTTCCCGGTTGTCCACAGGTTATCCCCAACGGAAACCACCCTGAAACACTCTTGAAAAACCGGATTGTAACAACCACCATCCAGTTCGGCAATGGTTTTGCCAAACTCATTCGACGACAAAAAAAAATCAGGCCCAAGGCCTGATTTTATTAAGATGGCGGGATGGACGGGACTCGAACCCGCAACAACCAGATCGACAGTCTGGGACTCTAACCAATTGAGCTACCACCCCGGCTTCTCTAAAAAGCGGTCACAGATTAGTGCAGTTCGGTTCTTTTGCAAGTCCTTTTTCATGAAAACGTGCTGATAATATAGGAAACCGCTTGCCACCCTCCTTAAAAGAATCACAATAGCACCCATGCAATCCTCATCGCCATCCCAAGAGGCAGTTTACAAACAGAATTACGCCTGTTTGCTCGAGCATTATCCGTCCTTAGCCGCCCGCCTGGATGCGTTGCCGCGCAAAGAGCGCATTCACATCGGCAGGGCACAAGATGGCGGGCTGTATTATGGCTTGCGAACGGCTCAAGGGATCTCCCCGCTGACCGATCCGGTCGCGCCTCTCGCACGCATTCAGCAACTGGTGGATGAATCGGCGGCTTCATTGCGGAACTACACCCGGCCTGTATTTCTGTTGGGTCTTTATCCAGGACATGAACTGCTCACCATTTTTCAGGCATCGGAACAGGACGCCACACCGCACTGTCCTCAGCCCATCTGGGTTTGTTTGGATTCGACCATTATATTCTATGGCCTGTTGAACGCGGTGGACCTGACGCCGTTGCTTGCCTCACCCCGCGTGCGCCTTTTCTGGTATGAAGAAGCGTGCGAACAGGTGGATTGGTTGCGTGCGCATCCGGAATTTCCGCACGTATTCACGCTGATCAGCGCCGCGCCCGAAGCGACGCTGAACCGGGTTATGCCTCTCTTTGCCGAACTGATTCAGGAGCGCGACCGGCAGACGGAACTCCTGAAAGAAAGCAACAACGAGTATTACGAAGCCATCAGTGACGAGCAACTTGCCCTTATCCTGCGCAGCGAAGCGGAGCGCCCGCCCCGCCTCATGATGCCGACCTGCATGTGGTCCACTTTTGTGCAGTACAGCACGCGCGACACCTGCCGTGCCTTTCGCGAGCA
>CAZBEO010000051.1:0-22905 GCA_964490935.1 uncultured Verrucomicrobiota bacterium | reverse complement strand
CGCCGGTTCCGCTCATGCGGAAACCGGCGAAATCTCGAAAAATCTAAAATGGTCGGGGTGACTGGATTTGAACCAGCGACTTCTTGGTCCCGAACCAAGCGCTCTACCAGGCTGAGCCACACCCCGAATTCAGGAAGGAAAGGCCGCACGTTAGTGCAGTTGCCTTACTGCGTCAATTCTCTTTAATAAAAAACAATTCGCCGGCGGATTCCTCTTTGAGCTGGCCGTAGGAGTAGTCGGCGGGCTTGTCTTTCATGCCTTCGTTGAAGATGTAAACGATGTAGAGGGTGTCGGCCAGGGCCCGGTGAAAGACGTCGGCCTTGATGTTCAGGGCTTCGGTGAGGTTGCCGATGGTGTGCGAGGGGAGATCGGGCCACCAGGTGCGGAATAGGCGCATGGAATCAAGGGTGGGCTCCTGCGCGACGTCGAGCTTATTGCGGTCAATCTCTTCGCGGATGAAGCCGACATCAAAGCGGGCGTTGTGGGCAAAGAGAACGCAGCCTTTGGTGAATTCCGCAAACTCGGCATAAACGTCTGGAAACAAGGGGCAGTTGGCTAGTTCTTCGTTGGAGATGCCATGGGCCTCGCGTGCCCAGTAGGAGATGCGCTGCTCGGGGTTGATCAGCCAGGATTTTTCTTCCAGAACCTCGCCGTTGAGGAACTTGACGGCACCGATTTCAAGGATGCGGTTTTTGTAGGGGCTGAAACCAGTGGTTTCGGTGTCGTAAGCAACAAAGACAATGTCCGAGACTTTGGTGCTGTCTTTCGGGGGGCAGGGGTTGTTTTGGGTTTTGGCTGCTTGAGCAAGTGTGGCGCCTGCCAGGGAGAGAATGAGGGCAAGGCGTGCGATGGTGCGTTGGGCGTCTATCGTCATGGTGGACTCCTTCTGTTGCGCGACACGCGTTTCCCGTGTCGAATAAGTGCGCCATTATACACAGCAAGCTGTTTGTGTATGGCACTTTCTCATATTATTTGCCCGCTGAATTCTTTGCTTTGGGGTTTGAATGCCGGGGTTGAATGATTATAATGTCGCATTCTTATGAGCCAAAGAGGTTTGTGTATATTATTGATGGAGAGTCGGTTATGGGATTTCGCGTATATAATACCCTGTCGAGAAAGGTGGAGGATTTTGCGCCGCTGAAGGAGGGTTTGGTCGGCCTCTATACGTGCGGGCCGACAGTCTATAATTACGCACATATCGGCAATTTTCGGGCGTATATCTTTGAGGATTTACTCCGCCGCCACCTTCAGTTCGCCGGGTACCGGGTGAATCAGGTGATGAATCTGACGGACGTGGACGACAAAACCATTCGTGGTGCGCGCGAACAAGGGTTGCCCCTGCGCGACTTCACGGCTATCTATAAGAAGGCCTTTTTCGATGATCTGAAAACGTTGAATATCGAGCCGGCGGAACAGTATCCGGCGGCGACGGATCATGTGCCGGAAATGATCGAGCTGATCCGCATCCTGGAAGAAAAGGGGTATGCCTACCGCTCGGAGGATGGATCGGTCTATTTCAGCATTGCGAAGTTCAAAGAGTACGGGAAGCTGGCGCATTTGGACATGTCGGGCCTACAGGCGGGTGCCCGAGTGGCACAGGATGAATACGAGAAGGAAAACCTAGCGGATTTCGCCCTTTGGAAGGCGTGGGACGAGGTCGATGGCGAGGTGGTTTGGGATTCTCCTTGGGGGCGCGGACGCCCCGGCTGGCACATCGAGTGTTCCGCCATGAGCATGAAGTATCTCGGCGAGAGCTTCGATATTCACACGGGCGGCGTGGATAATATCTTCCCGCACCACGAGGACGAAATTGCTCAGAGTGAGGCGGTAACCGGAAAGCCTTTTGCAAAATACTGGATGCACTGCGCGCACCTCGGGGTCGAGGGGCGCAAGATGTCGAAATCACTCGGCAATTTCTACACTCTGCGTGATCTGCTCGATCGAGGCTTTACGGGGCGCGAAATTCGGTACGCCCTGATGGCTACGCACTACCGGCAAGGCCTGAATTTCAGCTTCGAGGCGCTGCTCAGCGCACGTGCAGCCTTGGCCCGCGTGGATGAATTCCGTTCGCGGATGCGCAGCACCGCCGCCTCGGCGGTGGCTTCTTCGGAAGCGCCGTCGGACTGGGTGGACTTGGCGCTAAAGACGTTCAGCGAAGCGCTGGATGATGATCTGAACATTTCCAAGGCGCTGGCGGCGCTGTTTGACCTGATTCACGACGGCAACAAGCGGATGGATGCGGGCACGGTGTCGCCCGCAGCGGCCGCTTCCGCGGAGGCCTGTCTGAACGAAATGGATCGGGTACTGGCTCTTCTGGAACCGGAGGACGCGGCGCTGGATCAGGAGCTATTGGACCTGGCCCGACAACGGCAGGAGGCGCGGAAGAACAAAAACTGGGCAGAGGCCGACCGGATACGCGACGTACTGGCTTCCCAGGGCTGGGAAGTGCAGGACACGGCGGAAGGCCCTAAGTTAAAAAGGGAAAATTAAACCGGGCTCATTCACCCGGACGGGGAAGAACCATGCGAGGCACATTCATTACGTTTGAAGGACCGGAAGGCAGCGGAAAAACCACGCAGGCCAAACGGCTTGTGGAGCGTCTGCAAGGCGAAGGGCGCGATGTGGTATATACCCGTGAGCCGGGTGGAACCAAGACCGGCGAGGCCATCCGACAGATTCTGCAGTACGATGCCGCCGGCGAACCCATTGCCGATGAATGCGAAGTGCTTCTCTTTGCGGCGAGCCGCGCCCAATTGGTGCGTGCGGTGATTCTGCCGGCCCTCGAACGCGGTGCTTGGGTAATCTCGGACCGCTTTGCGGATTCGACCACCGTTTATCAGGGCTACGGGCGCGGTTTCTCGGTGGAGGATATGTTGACCATCAATGCCTTTGCCATCGGGCAGGCCGTTCCCGATCTCACCATCCTGCTCGACGTGACGGTGACTTCCGGATTTGAACGCCTAGCCAAACGAACCAAACAGGAAAACACCAAAAAAGACCGAATCGAGCAGGAGGCGCGCGCCTTTCACGAGCGGGTGCGACAGGGTTACCTGGACCTGGCGGCCCGCTGGCCCGAACGCTTCCAACGTTTGGATGGAGTCGCATCGCCCGACGAAGTGGCCGCGCTGGTGTGGGAGTGCATACAACATGTCCACGGCTGACAGCTTGGAACAGTGGCTGAGCATTTTTCGGCGCAGTGCGAAATCGGGCCGTCTGGCTCATGCCTATCTGGTGTGCGGAAATCCGGAAGGCGTGGCCCGAAGCTATGCCGATCAGGTGGCGTCTTATTTGCTTTGCACCGCGCCGGAGGGCCGCCCCTGCGGCATCTGCAAGTCGTGCGTGCGGGTGCCTGCGGGACGCCATCCGGACGTCTTCCTCATCGAGCCTGAAAAGAAGAGCCGGATCATCGGAGTCGACGCCATGCGGATTTTCATCCGCAACCTGCAGCAAAGCGCCTATGAAGGCGACTGGAAAATTGGGCTCATGCTGCATGCCGACCGGCTCAACGAAAACGCCGCAAATGCCTTTCTGAAAACGCTGGAAGAACCCCCGCCGCGCACGCTCATGCTGCTGCTGACCGACTCGCCGCAAACCATGCTGCGCACGGTGATTTCCCGCTGCCAGCGCGTGAACTTGCCCGAACCGGAACGCAAAAAAATCGAGGACTGGACGCCAGCGGTGGATGGCATTCTTCAGGTCGGCCCCTCGAGTGATCCGCTCGTACACGCGGCCTGTGCACACCGACTGAATGACCTGCTCGATGAAACAAAGAAACGCATCTTGGCGGAAGAAAAGAAACGCGCGAAAGACACAGATGCCGAAGAGGAAGTGTTGGATGCGCGCGCCGAGGCGCGACTGAAAAAGGTTCGTGCGTCCATCTTTCAGTCGCTACTGCATTGGCAGCGCGATCTGCTGCTGCTCGTGACGGGATGCAATGAGAGCCTGCTTTTTCATGCAGAACACCTCGAGGTGCTGCGCGCGCAGGCCGCCAAGCTGGACGCCGCCGCCGCTTTTCAACGTGTTCGTGCTATTCAGGAGATGGATACCCGCCTCGCCCGCATCTCCCGCCCCGCCCTGCCCGTACTCGAGTTCGGTTTCGCCCGGATGGGATAAGAGGCAAACCATCGTTTGCCGATATGAAGCGGAGATGGATTCACTTCGCCACCGCGATAGACTGCCGCCTGTTCCTGCAGTTCCTCGCAGCTTCTGCAATATCTTTTTATCGACAAAAGCTCTCCGGGTGAATCACAGATTGCTATGGCGCATCATCATCTGTCAGCGCTTCGATGTCAGCAATATCCTGAAGTCTACCTGCCTTCGTTTTAGACTGTATTAAACCAGCCTTACCAATGAAGGTCACCTCTACGCCATCCAGAGCCACCGTTTCGCGGCCGCGGTACAATTCATCAAAATCGATACCTTCGATACCTGTAATCAGATCAATGCGATTGGGAGGATACCCCAGTTGGACTACCGAATCAGATTCACAGAAATCGGATTCCTTCAAATCCAAAGAAGAGAATCCAAAATGATCAAGGGCTCTCAACAACTTGCTAACATTCTCGACATCGTTCCGTATCCAAAGATCAATATCCTTTGTGTATCGTGGATGTCCATGATACGCAACCGCGTACCCACCGATTACCAGATATTGCACATCATTTGAGTTTAGTGATTCGATAAACTCGCTGAAATCTTTGCTCAGCATGACCGTATTTCCATTGGTTATATTCTCGGCGAATAACTTCCAGAACATCCAATCGTTCCGCCGGAGTCCTGGTTAGCCAATATGATGTATCACTTCCCTGTCGAGACAGTTTATATTTTGCAGCATGTGGTGCAATCATTTGAATAACCAGGGATTGGATTCTCTAATTCACGTTTACAGAGCTGAGTATACATCCTGAGTCTCTATAATTCAAACTCTTCTTGATTAGTGCTGTAAATAAACGGGTCCACGGGGTAAAGTTCCCTTATTCTCTGATTGGAGGCGGCTTATGCTAAGTCGATGTGTGGCGACTGGTTTTTTTCTGTTTGTAGCCCTGATGCTTCCTGTCGGGGGCGTTCTTCCGCCTGACGCGCTGAGTCAATGGCCGAGCGGACAAGATGACCTACTGTTTATTCATCATTCCTGTGGTGCGAACTGGCTCTCCAGTGGTCTGCATCCCGTCCTGCTTGCGAAGGGGTACATCAACGAACGAAACGACATCACCTATGGAACCGACCTTGCGCCCGACGCCGGTCGCCCCGATTCGCTCGCTTCCACGCCTGGCGATCGCACTGATATGAATCACTGGATTCTCTGGTTCAACGACTATTTTCAAGAGATGCTTCGGCACGGCTGTGCCGATGGAACCAACCGCATCATCCTGTTCAAAAGCTGTTATCCGATCAGTGGCATCGGCAGCGCCGGAACCGAGCCGGGCAATCCATTCTCGTCCTCCAAAACACTGGCCAATTACAAGGCGCTCTACCGGCATCCCGGCGGAACGGGCGGCAGCTTCACGAACAATGGCTATGTCTACAAACCGCTCGAAGATGTTTTCGCCGAGCACCCGGAGATTCTTTTCATACCCGTCACCGCCCCGCCCCTGTGCAATTCATGCACCACCGATGCCGATGGGCACCGCGCCCGCCTGTTCAATAACTGGCTCAAAACCGAGTGGTACACCAATTACACCGCCCGCTATCCCAACCATAAAAATGTGGCCGTATTCGACTGGTTTGACGTGTTGGCCAATGCCGACAGCGCGGAAAATCAACCCAACCGACTCAAGGCGGCCTACGGAGGGACCTCTTCGGATTCGCACCCCAACGGACAGGCGAACGCCACCTCCACCTGGTTCTTCGCCACACGCTCCGGCAATTTCATGGATACGGCCTGGAATGCGTTTTGTCCGGCCTGGACGCAGCAAACCTTTCGCTTGAACGCTGTGGCGCTGACCAACAGCGTGGTGCTGCGCTGGGATGATCCGGCGGCCTGCGGCTACACGTCGTCGCTGGTGTACGTGCGCTACGACACCTCGGATTATCCTTCCAACATCATCGATGGCACGGAAATCTATTCGGGCGAGGAAACCGTACTCGTTCATACCAATCGAACCCCCGGACAAACCTGCTACTATACCGTCTGGCCCGAAGCAGAATACGTCAGCGATTGAGTAGCGCCGTGGGACGGGAGGGACGTTGTCCCCAACGTCCTTTTATTTTCCCCCAGATCATTCCTTATTTTTCTAGCTCACTCTCAGCATGGCCCGTGAGGACACGGGCCCTCCCGGGAGGAAGTTTTTGACCGGGTTGACCTGATGGACAGGGTGGACAAACGGAGACGAGTGTTCTTGTCAGCCTGCCAGGGCGGCTTCGAGATCGGTCCGGGCGCGTTCGGCGCAGGCGGCGGCCCGCGCCCGCTTGCCGAGACGCTCGGTGCTGGACAGGTCCGGGAGGATTCCGAAGTTGGCCTTAACGGGCTGAAAGTGATCGGCTGGGGCCTGGGCCAGATACTGCATGAGCGCGCCGAGCATGGTGGTGCGCGGCAGTTCGAGCAATGGGGTGCCGCAGGATTGGCGTGCGGCATTGATGCCGGCGAGCAGTCCGCTCGCGATGTTTCCGGCATAGCCCTCGATGCCAGCGAGCTGCCCGGCAAAAAAGACATCCTCCCGGAGTCGGCTTTGCAGTGTGGGATGCAGTACGGCGGGTGCGCAGAGGTAGGTGTTGCGGTGCATCTGGCCGTAGCGTGCAAACACGGCCTGTTCGAGTCCGGGAATCAGACGAAACACCCGCTCCTGCTCCGGGAATTTCAGATTGGTTTGGAAGCCCACCAGATTACAGAGCGATGCGGCCAAGTCGTCCTGGCGCAGTTGCAGCACGGCGTGCGGACGGCGCCCCGTGCGCGGGTCCGTCAGGCCCACCGGACGAAGCGGGCCGAACGCCAGCGAGTCGTGCCCGCGTGCGGCCATGATTTCGATGGGCAGGCATCCTTCAAAAAAATGTTTTCGGGCGGCGCGTACGCCGCCCTCGATGGCCTGCTCGAAAGACTTGAGCACAATGCGTTCCGCGCCGAGAAGGGCGCTGATGAAGGCGTCGTATTCGGCACGGTTCATGGGGCAGTTCAGATAATCGCCTGCTTCACTTTCACCCCGTTCGTAGCGGGATGCGCGGAAGGCCGTGTTTAGGTTCACGCTGTCCTTTTCTACCACGGGAGCGAGGGCGTCGAAAAAGAATAGCTGGTCGGCTCCGGTGAAGCGGGCGAGGGCTTGTGCGAAGGCGTCCGAGGTCAATGGGCCGGTGGCGAGAATGCAGAGGCCTTCTGGAATGGCGGTGATTTCCTCGCGCAGGAGGGTGATGTTCGGATGAGCAGTGAGACGTTCAGTGACGCGTTGAGCAAAGGCTTCACGTCCTACCGCCAGGGCACCGCCCGCCGGAACGCGGCATTCATCGGCGCAGGTCATTAGCAGAGACCCCATGCGGCGCAGCTCGTGGTGGAGCAAGCCGGTGGCACGGTCCGGCAGGGCTGACCCAAGGGAGTTGGAGCAGACGAGTTCAGCGAGCTGATCGGTTCGGTGTGCGCCGGTGGTTTTTTCCGGGCGCATTTCTGCAAGCGTTACGCGTAGCCCGCGCTCGGCAGCCTGCCAGGCTGCTTCGGTTCCGGCGAGCCCGCCGCCTGCCACCAAGAGTGATGCTTCATGGGTCATGCATGTCCACCGTGTTGGGTGCCGGTCGGCTCAGGCGCTCGAATCCGTGTTTCAGGCCTGAAGTTTTTGATTCAACCGCGAGATGGTTTCGCGCAGGGCCGGTTCGCTGTTGATGCGCTCGGTGACTTTGCGGCAGGCGTAGATCACGGTGGCGTGGTCGCGTCCGAAGGCATTACCAATCACCGGCGTGGATTGTTCGGTCAGCGTGCGGCACAGGTACATAGCGACCTGACGGGGAAAGGCGACGGCCTGCGTGCGGCATTTGCGGGACATGTCGCTGATGCGGATGTCGTAATGTTCGGAGACGGTCCGCTGAATGCGCTCGAGGGTAAGGTCTTCCTTTTTCTCCTGATCAAAAATACTGCGGAGCAGGTCATCGAGGCTTTCAATGGTGAGTTGGCAGCCGGTGAGCGAGCTGTAGGAGGCGGCGCGGATGAGTGCGCCTTCGAGGCGGCGGATGTTCGACCGAATGCGCTCGGCCATGTAGGTGAGCAGCTCGTCCGGGAGTTGGATGTTGAGCAGCAGTTGCTTTTTGCGGAGAATGGCAATGCTGGTTTCGACGTCGGGCACATTCAGATCGGTGACAAGCCCCCACTCGAATCGGGAAACGAGGCGCTGCTCGAGGTTGGGAATTTCGCTGGCGGGCCGGTCGCAGGTGAGGACGATTTGTTTGTGCGCGTCAAAGAGTACATTAAAGGTATGGAAGAACTCTTCCTGCATGCGCTCTTTGTTGCTGAGAAAGTGAATGTCATCTATCAGGAGTACATCGACGTTGCGATACCGTTTGCGGAAGTCCACGAGTCGGCCCTTCTGCAGGGCGTCGATATATTCATTCACAAAGGTTTCGCTCGATATGTAGGAGACTTTGGCGCGGCTTCGGCGCCCGACCACGGCATGGCCGATGGCCTGCATCAAATGAGTTTTGCCCAGTCCCGAGCCACCATAAATGAACAGTGGGTTGTAGGCTTTGGCCGGGGACTGGGCAACAGCCAACGCAGCAGCGTGGGCAAAATTATTCGAGGGGCCGACGACGAAGGATTCGAAGGTGTAATTAGGATTCAGCTTCAGATCATCGGTGGGCTTCGCGGCTTTGGCGGTCGGCCTGCCGGAAGCGGATTGAGCGGAGGGAGAGGGGGGGGGTTCCACTTCTTCGGTGGTGGTTTTGCGTTCAATCTGCTCTACGAGAATGGAGATGTCGAGGTTCTGCCCGCAGACGGTGGCGACGGCATCCTTAATTAAGGGCAGATAGTTCTCTTCGAGCCAGTGTTGGTAGAAGCCGTTGGGTACGGCGAGCTGCAAGTGATCGCCCTCCCAGGTACGGGCCTCGATCAGAGCTATCCAGCGATCGTACACATCACTTGAAAGGATACTTGCCAGTTGTTTGCAGCTTTTTGACCATAATTCCGTTGCCGTATTGTTCATTCGATCATCCCGCATCCGATAAAAAGGTTTTTAATATAATCCCTTGCCAATAAAGTTATTAACAGCTTATTAACAGAGGGCTTGTCGTCCAGTTCTGCATTGCCTGTGTAAGGTAGGCAAACAGGTAAGTCGCAACAAGGAAAATAAAAAATATTACCGGATAAAATCGCCTGCCACAATCCGTGGTAGGGGGTGTTTTGAAACTATACTACATGCGTGTTGAAGATTCAGATACGATTCGAGGCGTGATTGATTTGGGTTCGATGCGGTGTGATACGGACAGAGAATAAACCGCGCAAAAGGTTAGGCGGACGGCCACTTTATTTTAAAAAGGACTGGACAGTATGAAAAAAAAGCTAACAACCCCGCTGCTGCTCATCGGTATACCAGAGGCGCAGGCGGATGTGCTGTATGCCGCCGGCTTTCTGGCACCGGACGAGGTGGTTGTTTTCTTACGGGGGCCACAACGCTTGCTGGTGACTTCGCCCATGGAGTACGGGCGGGCCTGCCGGGAGGTCCGCAGTGTGAAGGTGATTTCCTCCCGGGAACTGTTTCTATCTAAAGAAACAGTCGGCACGCCGACGGACTGGGCGGCGGCCCTGCTTCGGCGCGAACGGGTCCGGCGGTGCGCGGTGCCGGGGTGGACTCCGGTGGCCGTGGTGAAGGCGTTGGAGGAGCGCGGCATCCGAGTGACGGTGGAGGAGCGTGCGCTCGTGGAGGAACGTGCGGTGAAGTCGGCGGTGGAGCTGAAGGCGATACGCCAGGCGCAGCGTGCGGCGGTGGCGGCAATGAAGGCGGCGATGAACGCCCTCGCTGTTGCTTCTGTTGGTAGAAACAATGTGCTTCGGCTCGACGGACGGGTCCTGACCTCAGAGCGGCTGCGCACCCTGATCGAAACCGAACTGCTTATGCACGGCTGTTCGGCGGCGGGTGGAACGATCGCGGCCTGCGGCGAGGAGACGGCGGACCCTCACGGCCAGGGCGCCGGACCGTTGTATGCGCATCGTCCGATCATTCTCGATATTTTTCCCCGCTCGCGGAAGACGGGATATTGGGGCGACATGACGCGCACGGTGGTGAAAGGAACGGCACCGGAGGAGATCATCCGCATGCACGAGGCCGTCTGCACGTCGCGGCGCGCAGCACTAGCCATGATCCATCCGGGTGCTGACGCCCGCGCCATCCATGCGCGGGTGCGCGAAGTTTTTGATGCGAAGGGATTTCAGACGAAACTGGACGGGAAGAAACCCTGCGGTTTTATCCACAGCACAGGACATGGCGTGGGGTTGGATATTCACGAGACGCCGCGCCTCAGCACACTCGGCGGCACGCTGTTGGCGGGGCATGTGATTACTGTGGAGCCGGGGCTGTATTATCCGGGCATCGGCGGCGTTCGGGTGGAGGATACCTTCGTGGTGACGGAAAAGGGTTGGCGTTGCCTGGCGCCCCTGCCCCTGGGGTTGTCGCTTTGCCCCTAAGCAATCGTCGGACTTTGGGACGTAGTCCGACGCAATAGATGCTGCCAAGGATGAGGGGTGTGACCTGCTCCAGAATGGCTTTATGCAAACATCTGTTTGCGACGTTCTGAATGGAAGAAGCAATGGAGTAAAATGTACACCGAGACGGCTCGCGGGAGCGACTTACCGAGGACGGGGTTATTGGCTGATTTCATTCCTCATAATTTTCCTCGTCGTCTGCTTCCTCCGGCTCCTCGTAGTTGAACTCGACCTTGCCTTGCTTGACGATCTCCGCCATTATGTCTTTGAGGTAGCCTTGCGCGACGCCTTCCCTGAATCGCTCTTGTAGTATCGGAATGTTGATGACCTCTTCAATGCAGGCCATGTACTTCTCGACAATTGCCTTAACAGAGTACTGGCGTTCCGCGCCTTCGCGCAATTTCGTGCGAAGCTCTCCAACGGCCTCCGTTGCTTTGATGACGAAGGTAATTGGGTACCGCTCGATCTTGTCGATATCAAGAAAGTATTTTCGGACGTCAAGGGACTCCGTAACTTGGAAGAATCGACCAAGAGGCGTCATCACGAAATCAATACCGCCATCATTGGCATTTGTGCGGCCGGTCTTGTAAAGCACCAGTGGTGACTTTTCCAACTCATCCAACTGAAAACCGAAGTAGACCGTCTGATCGTGAAAGAAGAACTTGAGAATAGCGTAACTGACGATCTCGAATATGCGGGCGTCAACGGTCGGCGCCAACAATCCAAAAACGAAAGACTCAACCTTATCGCGTTTCTGTTTGGAAATGTCCTGTAGTTGTTCGCAGGTCTTGATGAAGCCAGCAAATGACGCCTGTTTTACCTTGGCGTATTCGTTTATGATCTCGATTACTGCTGTCGCAATGTCAAACTTCTTCTTGCCAAGAGAAAGCGCCAGGAGTTTCCGGTTTATCCAGTATCTGCGCGTCTCAACTACCCGCAAAATGGGTTGCGCGTCCACTTGCGGAAAGAATTTGCGAAACTCGCCGTTCAAGCGGTCATTCAATCCGTGGTTCTGCAGTTTGCTTCCAAAAGGCAATTCGCGCTGCCGCTTGAAGAGTTTCGAGAATTGCGCACCTTCGTACTTCGAGTAATCACCCTTCTTATGGAAGCCGTGTGCCACGTAGTCTTCAACCAGAACAAAAATCGCGTACAGATTTGCAAAACTGCTTCGCGCCTTTGATCCACGTGTTGCAGAAATGGTCTTGAGGTTTATGTACTGCAGAAGCGGACTCTTTTCAAAAAGGTCCTGTGCGGCGGATCCAAAGCGCCGAGCAAGTATCTCGTTGATTACTGGCGTGAAGTCGTGTTCCATTGTGCTCGCCTTTCAAAGAGGGCTAGATGCTGCTGTGCTGGTGAGTTCTGTTGTTCGTATGTCTTCGGCTCCCGCCGCAAGACCTCCCCATTATATTGTTCCTGAATGGCCAAACGGCGAAGACCGATCTTCACATACTCCTCCTCGGCCTCAATGCCGATGGAATCGCGCCCCAGCATCTGCGCGACAGATGACGTTGTGAACGTGCCTGAAAACGGATCAAGCACCAAGTCTCCAGGATTTGAACTCGCCCTTATGATTCTATCCAACAGTGTCGTTGGCTTTTGCGTGGGGTGGTTTTCGTACTCGTCCATTCGATATCTGACACGCGGTATGCTCCAGACGTTTCCGGGAACCTTCTTGCTATTGTACACCGTCGGAACTGATTTCCTGTAGTCAATCAATTTGCGCGTTGCGCCCGTCCGGGCTTCAACAAGGATGTCATCGGCGTTGAATGTGTAATTGTCTTTGTCTTTCACACAGAACAGGATGGGTTCGTAAAGGGACCCGAAGTAGTTCTTGGCCTGTACCCCTGAGCTGTCATATGACCAAACGATACGAGACAAAATAGTCATGCGCTGCCGCATAAAGATGTCAAAGAATGGCATGTTCTGCGTCGCAGTCATTACGTAAAGGCTACCTGTGGGCTTGAGTTTCGCAATACAAAGTTCAAGCCACTGGTAGCACCAAGCCAGATATGCCTCGACGGATGGCCACCGATCCTTGCGACCGTTGAAGTTTTTGCCGATGTTGTAGGGTGGATCGGCAAAGATCAGATCAACGGAACGGTTTGGAATTTCGACGGCCAGTGCCTCGATAGCGTCGCCCAATATGATTGCTTGTCCGTTTTTCTCAAAAAGTTTCATGGCGTGATTGTATCAGGGCACCGCCCTGACAGCTATCCTTTTCTCCGGCCAACAGTGGCACAAGTGGTAACATTCGGTTCTTCCGGCGTTTTCGTGAGGAGTGACGTGGCGATAGCTTGAAGAGGCTCTGAACGTAGAGAAGCGAGTATTGCGAATTTCGGGAGGGATGCTGTCCTCAGCGTCCTTTTATTTTTCTCCAGATCATTCCTTATTTCTCTTACTCTCCGCACGGCTCGCGGGGACGCTCGCCCTCCCGAAACGCGCTCACTCTCCGCTTGGCCCGTGGGGACACGGGCCCTCCCGAGAGAAGGAAAAGGGTCGCCACCTTCGTCGTTATCCCGACCTTACAAAAATTCGACAACCCGCCATCCTGCTAGTTTTCTAGATCGAACTCTTTGACCTTTCGGTGAATGGTTCGGCGGCTGATGCCAAGCTGCTCGGCGGCTTTTGTTTTGTTGCCTCCGTGCTGTCGAAGGGCGTCGATGATGAGTCGTTTCTCCGTATCAAGTAGTGAGGTGGCTGTGCCTTGGTGCGCGGTAGAGGAGCCTGCGCGCAGTTCGGAGGGGAGGTCACGCAGGCCGATTTTGTTGGAGCGGCACATGACCACCATGCTTTCAATCCGGTTGCGTAGCTCGCGCACGTTGCCGGGCCAATCGTGGGCGGTCAGGACCTCGAGGGCCTCGGGCGTGATGGTCTGCACGTCTTTTCCATTTTCCTTGGAGGCGAGTTTAAGAAAGTGATGTGCTAGCAGCGGAATATCGTCGCGATGCTCACGGAGGGGCGGGAGAGTGATGCGCACAACATGGAGCCGGTAGAACAAATCTTCGCGGAAGGTGCCCTCGGCGACCATGGCTTCGAGATTGCGGTTGGTGGCGGTGATGAGGCGCACATCCACCTCGAGCGGGGCTTCGCCTCCCACGCGCTCGAAGACGCGCTCTTCAAGTACGCGCAGAAGTTTCACTTGAACGACCGGAGCTATCTCGCCGATTTCATCAAGAAAGAGCGTGCCGCCATCGGCCCGTTCGAAGCGGCCCTGACGTTGGCCGACCGCCCCGGTGAAGGCCCCTTTTTCGTGGCCGAATAGTTCGCTTTCGAGAAGGGCTTCGGGGAGTGCGGCGCAGTGGACGGCGACATAGGGGCCGTGCAGGCGCGGACTCAAACGGTGTATGGCCTGTGCCACGAGTTCTTTGCCGGTGCCGCTTTCGCCTTCAATCATCACGGTGGCGCGCGAGGGAGCGACCTGACGTATCTGATCGAACACCTGCTCCATGGCAGGCGTTTGGCCGATAAGACTTTCGAGTCCGTATTTTTTATCGAGTTGTTTTTTCAGTTCACGGTTTTCGTCTTCTATGTCGCGCGATCGAAGGGCGCGTTCCATAAGCAGGTCAAGCTTGTCGAGGTTGACGGGTTTGGGGAGAAAGTCATAAGCGCCGGCCTTCATGGCTTCCACGGCGGTTTCAATGCTGCCGTAGGCGGTGAGGAGAATACAGACGGGCTGCGGAGAGCGGGTGAGAGCGCGGCGTATGAGGGTCATGCCGTCCATGCCCGGCATACGGATATCGCTGAGCAGGATGTCGACGTGATGGTGGTCGAGGAGATCAAGGGCGGTCTGTCCGTTGTCGGCTAGGAGGACGGTATACTTTCGTTGCAGGGCGCGTGCGAGCCCTTCGCGGGTGTTTTTTTCATCATCGACAATCAGTACGGTGTGTTTCTTTTTCATTCGTCGGTTCCTTCGGACTGGGAGCGATGGGCCTTGAGCAGGCGTATGTGCTGGTCTTCGCGTGGGATGTGCAGGATGATGGTGGCCCCGTGTTCAGGTTCGCTGCAGACCTCCAGTTCGCCGGCGTGGTCGCGGACAATGCGCTGTACGATCATGAGCCCGAGGCCGGAGCCCTCGCTCTTGGTGGATTGAAAGGGTTCAAACATTCGACCGAACCGTTCACGGGAAAAGCCGGGGCCGGTATCTTTGATGGAAACGGTAACGAATCGGTCCGAAGCATCGAGCGTCAGATCGAGGCGTCCGCCGTCGGGCATGGCCTCCATGGCATTTTTTATCACGTTAAAAAAGGCCTGGCGCATCTGATCGGTATCGGCGCGAGCGGCGGGCAAGTCGTCCGGGATGGCGAGGTGTACGTTGACGCCCCGATCTTCGATTTCTTGTTGCATGAATTCGAGGGTCTGTTTGAGAATTTCGCCGAGATGGGCTGGGGCGAGGTTGACGGGGGCGGGGCGGAGGGCGCGGAGGAACTGGTTGATGATCTGATCGAGGCGGGTGATTTCCTGTCGGGCCACGCCCACGAGTTCCTGTAGGTGATCGGTGTTGTCCCCTCCGCGGAGTTCCTTGAGTTCGCGTTCGAGGAGTTGGAGGTGAATGGTCAAGGAGTTCAGTGGGTTGCCGATTTCATGGGCGACGCCAGCGGCCAGCAGGGTGATGGCGTGAAGCTTTTCCGTTTCGATGGTTTGTACGGCGTTCAGACGCTCGCGGGTCACATCGCGCAGGATGACCACCGCGCCGCCGGTCTGCGGATCGGCCACGGAAAGCGGTACGACGTACAAATCCAGAAAGCGGTGTTCGGGGTAGCTAGTTTCCATGTCGTGCGAGATGAGGCGTGACCACTCGCGCTCGTCCATGCTGAAGATGCCCTCCCAATCAATGCCGGGGATGTAGCGTTCGATGGGATTGCCCTCGGCGGTTTCCGGTTGAAAACCGAGGAGACGACCCGCCGAGTGATTCGTGTAGATCACCTCGCCCGAGGCATTCACCACCACAATGCCTTCCTGAACGGCCTGCAGGATGGTTTCCATGAGTCCCTTTTCCTGCGCGAGGCGCAGAAAATAACTTTGCAGGCTGCCGGGGTCCATGCGGTCCAGGCGGTCAATCACCTTGTCGATAAAGCGGCTTTTCATATTGATTTTCCGTGCGTTGAAGAGGTCCGGTTTCCCGGGACATCCGGATGCTTTCGGAGGCCATACCTAAAAGAAAAACATGAAAATGTAAACACGATATCCAAAAACTTGACAGCTTGTAAAAGAACCGTTAGCTATGGCCCTATTCTATTTAGTAGGTATACAAAGCGTTGTGTGAATTAAGGAGAAGCGCATGGGAGACGAAGAAAATCTGTACGAACTTTATCAGGGATGCCCGCTTCATGGTGAAGAGTTCATGAGAGAGTGCTCGGTGTGCGGCGGCGAGTTCTGCGCGCAGTGCTTTCCGGCATCCGGCTTGTGCCCGAATTGTTCTGCGGAAGTGGACGAAGACGAGCTGGACGAGGACCCGGACTTCTCGGATGTGGATGATCTGGATACCCTGATCGGCAAGGACGACGAGGCCGAAGACGTGATCCGGGAATCGGATGAACATTTCCCGGGCGGATTCTGATGAGCCAATCTAGCGAGGCGGAAGGCGCGGAGAGGCTGAACGCCCTGATCTCTTGCGCACGGACGCTGTTCCCAAAACCTATCGCGACGTGCGTTGTGCCCTGTCATCCGTCCACGTCTGTTGATGCGGAGTATGCCCTGGAGGCGGAGGCAGTGGAGGGTGCCTGCGAGTCGCGTCGGCTTCAATACCTGGCCGGGCGGCGTGCCGCCCGGGAGGCGTTCCGGCAGCTTGACGGCCCTTGCGGCCCTCTGCTTCAGGATGCGTCTGGGGCCGTCGGTTGGCCCGACGGATGGACCGGCAGCATCACTCATACAAAGGATTGGTGCGTCGCGGCAACGGCCCACACGACCGATTGCCTGCGTCTGGGTATCGATTTGGAAGAAACTCAACGCATGAATGAGCCGATTGCCCGTCGCGTACTGCTGCCGACGGAGCTGGACTTTGCTTCCACCTCTTCAGAAACTTTTCTGCCCCTGGCCGCTCTGTTTTTCAGTGCCAAAGAGGCTTTATACAAGGCGGTGACACCTCTTGTGAAACAGCGTCTCGGATTTCACGATGTACGCCTGATGGTGGAAAAAACCTCCGATGGGCTGCATCTCCGAGCAGAACTGCTGCCGTCGGATGTAGAGGGCCGGCGCGTGGTGTCGCGCCTTGTTGGGCGGGGGGGCTTTTGCGGTCCCTTTTGCCTAGCAGCGTTTCATCTCCCCGGCTCCCGACCGTCCCAGCAGTAGGTGCAGAGTTTCTCGCGGGGCAGGCCGATGGCCTGTACCATATCATCGAGGGTTTGAAAGCGTAGGGAGGTCAGGTTCAGTCGTTTTCGGATGACTTCCACCATGTTTCGATATCGTTCGGAGGTGGCGTCGGCGTATTCATCCAGGTGTTTGTATTCCCCACCTTCGAGCTCTTTGATGGCCGTGCGTGCGGCGAGATCATCCACGGAACGGGAGCGCGAGAAGTTCAGGAATCGGCATCCGTGAAGGAGGGGTGGGCAGGCGGGGCGCATGTGGATTTCTTTGGCGCCGTATTCGGCATAGAGGCGTTTAATGGCGTCCTGAAGCTGGGTGCCGCGCACAATGGAATCTTCGCAGAAGAGGAGGCGCTTGCCATTGATGATTTCGCGGACGGGGATGAGCTTCATTTTGGCGACACGTTTTCGCTCCTGCTGATTCTGGGGCATGAAGCTGCGCGGCCAGGTGGGGGTGTATTTCACGAAGGCGCGGCGGTAAGGCAAGCCGGAGGCATGAGCATAGCCGATGGCATGGGCAATGCCGGAGTCAGGAATGCCGCATACGCAGTCAGCCTCGACCTTGTCGCGCCGGGCGAGCATTTCGCCGCAGCGGTTGCGCACATCTTCGGCATTTTGTCCTTCATAGGTGGATGCTGGATAACCAAAGTATATCCAGAGAAAGGCGCAAATCTGCATGGGGGCGGAGGGTTCTTTTTTCTGTACGACGCCATCGGGGGTAATACACACCACTTCGCCGGGACCCAACTCGCGCTTGTAGGTGAATTCCAAGTTTGGAAAGGAGCAGCTTTCGAGAGCGACCGCATAGGCGCCGTCTTTTTTTCCTATGATCACGGGCGTGCGGCCTAGGCGATCGCGTGCGGCATAGATGCCTTCACGGGTCAGCAGCAGAATCGAGGAGGAACCCTCGATAACGGCCTGTGCCTTCTGAATGCCATCGGCAAAATCGGTGCCCTGATTGATCAGGTGGGCGATGAGTTCGGTGGGGTTCACCTCGTTGCCGCTCATTTCAGAGAAATGCACGCCATGACGGCAGGCCTCGGTCTCGAGGGCGGCGGCATTCTGTACAACACCCACCGTGGCGATAGCGTAGCGTCCGTGGCGGGAATTGATGATCAGGGGCTGGTCCTCGTAATCGCTGATCACGCCGATGGCGCTGCACCCGCTCATGCGGTCGAGATCATGCTCAAATTTGGAGCGAAACTGCGCGTTACGGATGTCGTGAATGAAGTGGGTGAAGCATCCGTCGGTACTGAGTGCGGCCATACCGCCGCGCTGGGTGCCCAGATGCGAATGATAGTCCGTCCCGTAGAAGACCTCCCTGATGCAGTCCTCTTTCGAGGTCACGCCGAAAAAACCGCCCATAATTCACTCCTGCTGCTGTTCGATGGTGTTGAGGATTAAAACAAGGCGGGCAGTTTAGTTCGCTGGGCCCCGCATGAAAAGCAATAACCCGGCGAAAAGAGCTACAACTTTCGAGGGGGCATCGCTATAGTATCTATCTGTTGGCATTTATCCTGCTAAAAAGAGCCTGCGCGATGATGCGGGTTGCAACCTGTTGATATGAAACAAATAACAAAGACGGTTCCATGAGAATATTCAGGTCTTGGCTCAGCGGCCTTCTGTTTTGCTGCTTTTTGGCGGCGGAATGTGCGGCGCTTTCGTATCCGCTGGTGGTTTCCAACCGCTGGAGCGGGGCGGTGTTGGCGCAGGAACAAATTGTATCGGTGACGGTGACCACGCAGCAGGTGGCATCCGGCCTGAGTCACCCGGTCATCAAGCTGTTCCCAGCGGATGTGGATGGCGATGGCGCGATGGATTTGATTGCGGCGGGCTACAACGGGAACAACGTGTTTTGGATGAAGAATACAGACGCTGGATCGGCCTGGGAGATGAAGCCGGTGGCGCAGGGAGTCAGCAAGCCGCGTGCAGTGGGTGCGGGCGACCTCAATTCGGACGGGTGGATGGACCTTGTAGCGTCGGTGTCCGGTTCCAATACGCTCATGGTCTGGAGCAACGTGGATGGATCGGGAACGAACTGGGTTGGACAGGTCATTGATTCAAATTTTGACAATGCGTTTTCCATTGTCGTGCAGGATGTGGATGGGGATGGGCATCGGGATGTGGTGGCCTCTTCTTCGGGTGACAGTTTGGTGGCGTGGTGGAAAAATGCGAACGGACTGGGCACGAGTTGGACCCGACAGGTGATCGCCTCAGGCTTTTCGCAGGCTCTGGATGCGCAGTGCGCAGATATCGACGGGGATGGAGATATCGATGTGGCCGGCGTGGCGTATGGCAGCGGTGAAGTGAAATGGTGGGAAAATTTGACCGGCGATGGGCTCACTTGGGCACCGCACACGGTGGCCACCGGGTTTACGAAGGCCTATTCGCTCGCTCTTTCGGATTTAGACGGGGATGGCGATATGGATATTGTGGCCTCGGCGGATGATCCAGGCCTGATAAGCGTCTGGCGCAACAATGGAAACGGGACCGTCTGGACGCTGGAGACGGTGGTCTCTTCGGGCTTTTCCAATGCGCGTTCGGTGTGGTGTGCGGATCTGGATGGCGATGGGGATATGGATGTGGCGGCGGCGGCCTTTGGCGCCCATCAGGCGGCCTGGTTTGAGCAGCGCAGCTCGAGTTGGGAAAAATGGACTGACTCCGCCGTCACCACCGGCGCCACCAGCGTCTGTTGCGCTGATTTCAACGGGATCGGCCTGCCCGAGGTGGCGGCTTCTTCCTATTATCAAACGTCTCTTCACACCTGGGGCAACGATCCGGTGTACGGGCTGGGGCCCTTCACGGTTCTGTCCTCCACCGTGAGTACCAACCGCATCCAATCCGGCAAGACGATGCTGTGCGCGGTGACCAATTCGCCGGTGACTATGGGCGGCACGCAGTGGGTATGCCGTGGCTGGGCGGGCACGGGTTCGATTGTGAGCGGAACGGGCACCAACACGGGCGCGCAGGTCGTAGCGGCTCCCTCTGCCATCGCTTGGGATTGGATGGTGAATTTTTATCTGTCCGTCACCAACGATGGGCATGGACTGGTCACGCTTGGAAGCGGCTGGTATTCCAGCGGCGATTCAGTGAGCTTGCTGGCGGTGCCGACCACGCCGGGGTATGTTTTTGTGAGCTGGAGCGGCGTGCCTTCTGCAATCGCCACAAACAACCCGCTCTCGCTGATCATGACCAATGCCGTGACCGTGAAGGCTAATTTCGGTACGGACGGGCGGATCATTACGGCATCGGCTGGGCCCGGCGGAAGCGTGAATCCGGACGGCGAGGTGCTGGTGGCCTTCGGCGAGTCGCAGAGTTTTGAAATTACGCCCGATCCGGGATGGCGCATTGCCCGCATTGTGATGAATGGAGTAGAATGCGGCGTCAGCGATTTGGTGACGTTCTCGAATGTGCGCGAGGATGGTTCGCTCTGGGTGGAATTTGAGCGGGATCAGGTGGCGCTGAAGGTGAGCAGCCCGTACGGCACCACGTCGCCCGAGTCGGGAATCACCACCTTTTACGAAGGTGGTGCCACGACACGTTGCAGCGTGCTCAATTCGCCGATTTCCGTGGGGTTCTACACGCAGATGGTCTGCTCTGGGTGGACGGGCACCGGCAGCGTTCCGGCAGCGGGCGCGGGGGTGGAAACACCGGAGTTTGCCATTACGGAATATTCCACCATCTCCTGGCTTTGGAAAACGCAGGCCCTTCTTGAGGTGTTCTACATCGGTTCGGGGACGAGCGATATTTCGCGTGCCTGGTGCGATGTGGGCTCGGAAGTTCAGGTCACGGCTGAAGCGGCGGAAGGGTATGTGTTCAACGGATGGATCGGGGATGTGCCCAATGGCGCGGAACGGGATAATCCGATCACGCTGCGCATGACCGGCACGAAAAACCTGACGGCCTCCTTCGGCCTGTTTCGCCCCACCATCAATGCGGCGGCGGGAAATCACGGCATCATCGAACCCAGCGGTTATCTCTCGGTGGACTATGGCTCCACTCCCGAATTTATCATCACCCCGGATGAGGACTATCGGATTGAATCGGTCCTGATTGACGGCGCTTCTGTCGGCGTGCCTAATCGTTATGACTTCACGAACGTGGTGGCCGATCATTCGATTGTGGCGAATTTCACGAAGGCCACATATCTCCTCGAGGTGATCAGTACGCATGGCACCGCCGAGCCACCGCCCGGGACGAATGTGCTCGCCGCCAATGGCGTTTTTCAATGCAAGCTTTCAGGATCTCCCGAAACCAACGGGATCTCCACGCAATATATTTGCCGGGGCTGGACCGGCAGCGGCAGCGTACCGGCCTCGAGTACGAATCTGGATACCGGGCTTCTCCTGCTGCGCGGCGATTCTTCCATCGCTTGGAACTGGGTGACGCAGTATTGGCTTTCGGTGACGGGTTCGGTCGGCGGCGCGCTGAGCCGAAGCAACGGATGGCTGGAAGCGGGGACGTCTGTCAGCTTGCAGGCGCTTCCCTCGGTGGGCTATTCCTTTGCAGGCTGGTCGGGCGAGATCGACGGATTGAACACGAATGCGAATCCGCTGGTGCTGACGTGGACGCGCCCGCGCGCGTTGGTTGCCGCTTTTGAACCCGAGCGCTTCACGATCACCGCCGGGGCCGGGGAAAAAGGAACGATCACGCCATCGGGTCGAGTCACTGTGGCGTATGGCGCGTCACAATCGTTTGCGATTACATCCGCCACCAATTATCGTATTGATGGAGTGATGGTGGACTCGGCTTCAGTGGGTGCAGTTTCCGCCTATACCTTTACCAACGTGGTCTCAAATCACACCATCCAGGCCGCCTTTGTGGATGATTCATACTTTCTCTCGGTGGTCAGTCCGCACGGAGCCCCCTCGCCCCCCGTCGGCACTCACACCCCGGAGGCAGGCAGCGTGCAGACCTGCGCGTTGGGTGGAAGCCCTGATTATGGCGGAACGAAAACGCAGTATGTCTGCACGGGCTGGAGCGGTACGGGTAGCGTGGCTGCGGAGGGCACCACGACGAATGCCGATCCGTTTGTCCTGAACCAAGACACGTCCATCACTTGGCACTGGCGGACCAATTACTGGCTCACCGCCAATGCCGCCACGCATGGCGCGGTCTCGCCCACCGGCGGCTGGCACCTTGTCGGAAGCACCAACGCTTCGGCACAAGCCTATCCCGACACCGGCTACAAATTCACGGGATGGAGCGGCGATGTGCCCGCCTCGATCAGCAATCAGAATCCCATCACCCTCGAGATGACGCGCGCCAAAACCATTCGTGCGAATTTCACGACGAACGCGGTGTCGCTCACCACGCGCGTGACCGGGCCGGGCGACGTCTTGCCGACTTCGGCCAGCGTGGCGCCGGGCGGCGAGGCACTCTTTCAACTCACGCCCACCGCCAAAAACCGCATCCTGCGCGTGCTGGTGGATAGCAACAGCGTTCCCGTCACGAATTATTACGGCATGAGCTTTCTCTTTACCAACGTCTCGCAGGATGCCGTGCTCTCCGTCGAGTTCGGTGAAAACAAATTCTCGCTGACGGTGCAGAGTGAATACGGCGACCCGAGCCCGAGCAATGGGGTGTATTCGTATGATGCGGGACTGCCGGTGGAATGTTCGCTCCGCGGATCGCCCTCGTTGATGAATACCGGACGTACCCGGCGCATCTTCACCCGCTGGACAGGCACAGGCAGCGTTCCGGCTACGGGCACAGAGACCAATGTTTCGATTGTCATGCGGCATAATTCCATCATTACCTGGAACTGGAAAACCCAGCATCTGATGAACGTGAGCATCAGCGGGGCGGGAAGTCTCAACGTGCCCTCCAATGGATGGTACGATGCCACCGGACGAGTCGAATTGATTGCCACCGCCAACGCGAATAACCGCTTCGTCCGCTGGACCGGCGAGGTGACGGCGGCGGAGTCCACCAACAATCCGCTGAGCCTCTCCATGGATGTGCCGCGTGATATCGTCGCGGTGTTTGCCGCCG
>CAZBEO010000050.1:0-23644 GCA_964490935.1 uncultured Verrucomicrobiota bacterium | reverse complement strand
CACGGGCCCTCCCGGGAGGGACGTTGTCCCCAACGTCCTTTTATTTTTCCCCAGATCATTCCTTGTTTCTCTTTCCCTGCGCGCTCACCCTCCGCACGGCCCGTGGGGACACGGGCCCTCCCAGAATACAACGGCACCGAATTACGACTACTTCACCGGTTCGGCTTCTTCAAAACCCCAGGACTGCGTACGCGGGGTGTTTGAGCCGCTTTGCCAGAGATACCACTGGCCTTCGCTCGGGACGTAGACCGTCCGATCGGACTTCCCGTCGCCATCGTAATCCGCAGGCACCGGCCAGGCCGCATTCCAGCCCCAGAGGTGCGTGCTGCCGGCCTGCGTGGCCGAGAGCCAGGCGTACCACATGCCGCGTTCCGGCCAGTAGACGGCCACATCGGTCTTGCCATCGCCATCGTAATCGCCCGGCATTGGTTCGGCTTCGGCCCATCCCCACGCCTGAGTTCTCTCGGCCTGTGTCGCGCTTTGGAGTATGTACCATTGTCCACCTTCCGGCCAGTAGACGGCAATGTCCGTTATTAAATCACCATCGTAGTCGCCCTGAACGGGCACACACTCACCCCAGCCCCATGTGGTAATACGTGATTCGCCCGTGGAGGAAAGCAGCATGTACCACACGCCATCGGCGATATCACACACCGCCACGTCGGTAATGCCGTCCCCGTCATAATCCCCCGGAACGGGCAACGCTTCCGCCCAGCCCCAATACTGTGTGGTTTGTTCCTGCGTGGCGCTCAAGAGAATGCTCCACTCGCCGTTCTCCGGACGGTACACGGCGGGATCAACGATAGCGTCACCATCATAATCACCGGGGCACGGCACACTGTCCGGGCCACCCAGTGTCAGGGCGCGCCCCGTCATGTTGGAGGACTGCAGGATGTACCAGAATCCGGTGGTCGGATGATAGACGGTGATGTCCGCCTTTCTATCGCCGTCAAAATCCAGATACACCGCAGCGGCAAACACCACGACATCCTGCCGGGTGGACGCGGAATTCCAATTTTCATTGCCCGCCTGCGACGCCGTGACGGTGACTACGCCGGTGCCGGTGAAGGACAGATTGGTTCCGTTACTCAGCGCGCCGGGGTCGGTCACGCTGAACGTCACCGGAAGACCGGAGGAAGCGCTTGCCGACAAACCAACTCTAGACTCCTGCAACGTTCTTCCAATCATTGGAAAATCAATCGTCTGATCCGCCGGGGCAATGCGCAGCAGCGTGGTTACCGCGCCGGTGTAACTAGGTTCGGAGGGTGAAATGGCCGCCGTGACGGTGACGGTTCCGGCATTCACCGGAGCAATTCCCGATCCGTCGTAAGTAATGTCCACGCTCAGTCCGATCGGAAGGGTTGCCACGATCACGGCGCGGGCGGTGCCGTCATAGACCTGATTGGTATGCAGCACGGTGATAGTGGCGTGGCCTTTCACGATCGTCATCAGGTCAGTCGTGGTGCCGGAATACATCGCGTCGTTTACGGTGGCGCGTACCGAATAGGTTCCGACCTGAACCGGCGCACTGGGTCCTCCATTGTACAGGTAGATCATCGCTAGGCCCGACGGATCGCTGGTGGCGGTGATGGTGCGCGGCGATCCGTTATACGGCTGAGAAAGCGTGTTCGACGTTATCGTGATACTGGTGACCGGGGATTTGCTGACACTCACGGATTGCGTGGCCGCCGTGGAGAGGTAGTTGCTGTTTCCGGCCTGCGCGGCACGAACGGCCACGGAACCCGATGCGGTAAACGTCAGGGTGGTCGTGGTGATGCTTCCGGGCCCGCTGAGGACCGTGTAGGTAAAGCCGGTAAGGCCCGCTGTGGATGTGGCGGACAGCTCAATCCGATTGGTGGTGTTGGCGGTGGCCGGCAAGGGGAAACTATTGATCTGCTGAGTGGCGCGGGCTACGGCCAAGGTGGACCATCCGCTTCCTGCGATGTTGGGTTGCTGGATGCGGGCGTTGACGTCATAGCTCCCCGCATTGACCGGCGGATTGGTGTCGCTCCCGCTGCCGTAATACAGCACCACATTCGTCACCGACGCATTCGTACAGCTCCACGATGCCGCATGGGGCGTGCCATCGTAAGTGGCGGTCAGGTTGCTCAGGCCCACGTTCGCCGGCGCCGGAGTCACCTGGAACAAATTAGTTACCGACGGTGCCGGATTATACTGCGTGTTCCCCGCCTGCATCGCGACGACCTTCAACCCGGAGTCCAGATTGGTTACCGAAAAGACCACTTGAGTCCCGTTGGTGATCCAGCAGCGGTTCTGTGCATTCGAGGGCGTGAATTCGCTGATGGAAAACGATACCGTCAGGCCGGAATCGGCGGTGGCGCTGAGGTTGAGTCCGTCGTAGGCATTCACGGCGCCGGACTGCGTGAAGGTAATGGCCTGATCCGCCTTGGGGGTATGTGTCGTGGCGGTGGACGTCGCACTGGCGCCATATTCGTTCTGCGCCTGGACGGATGCGTAGTAGGTTTTATTGGGCGTCAGATTGGTCAAGGCCAGTTGGGTGATGTTGCTCGCGAGATTGCCCTGGAACACGATGGCGGAGTCATTCGTGACGGTCACGGCGTAATTCGTGACGGGAACATTTCCGCCGTTGGTCCACGACAGATTGACCTGCCAAGGCTGGACCTCGGAGAAGGCGACGTTCGCGGGCACAGCCGGAACGCCCATGTATTCGTAAGCGCCCATGTCCGGATAATCGAACACGATGCGGGGATTACCCGCCAAATCGTTCGTATTCAATTCGATGAACAACATGCCGTTTTCGATGCAGGGCGAATTCGCCTGAAGCGCATAGTTCGTGGCGGACGGGTCCACAAAATTGGGCGCATTGGTGATGCAGGAATCGGCGTCCATCAATCCGTTGGTCGAGCCGAAGCAACTGGCCAACGCCACGGTGAATTCGTTTGCGTCGTCGGGGGTGTTGCCGAATACGATGCTGCTGATGGCAACCGCATATTGGTTGGTGTCCAGTCCGCCGATGCCGCCTGCGCTGGATGCCGTGTTGCTGCTGACAGTACAGGCGATGAGTGCCGCTTGCCAAGCAGCTCCGGCCGTATGGAGGGCCGTGTTTTCCGTCATCAGGGAATCAAAGACGATATACAAGTTCGTGCCAGCCATGGCACCGCCGAATGACGCATGATTGTGCTGCAAAAGGCACAAATTGATGTAGGCCTCGCTCGATGCGAAAACGCCGCCTCCCAGAGCATCGGGAATGGGTTGATTGTCGGCCAAGGTGCCGCCCTCTTCGAGCGTGAAGCCCTGCATGAGTGTATCTTCATGCAAATACACGCAACGAACGGCGTCTCCTCCGAGTGGAGCATCCACGCCGGTTCCCGCCTGGCCGCGAATGGTGGTCGCCGCCGCCCCGTTGACCGATACCAGCATGACTCCACTCGGGACGACCACCCGGTTGGTCAATGCTTGACCTTCCACCACGCGCCCGCCGGTCTCGTACACGCCGTTGGAAACCCACACCATGGAATCGGGTGCGGCAGCATCCATCGCCGCCTGAATGGTGCGCTTGGGCAAGGTCCACGACAACCCGTCGTTATGATCGTCGCCACTCAGCGCGACATGGAATTCAGCGGAAACGGTTTCTACTTCGACAGTGTGAACGACGGTGGGTGCTGCGATCCAGTTGACATCGCCCGCCTGCGTGAAGGCGATCACGACTACACCGGTGGCATAGGCATGGAACTGCGTGGCGGAAAGCCAGGTAATGGGCGCCTCGGCATTGAGGTTGGTGTATTGCACGGTGAGGCCCGACGTGCATTCCGCCGAGCAGGTCACCACCGTGCCCACGCCGATGAAGGCTCCGTTCGTCGGCACGGCATTACTGATCTGCTGCGTGGCCTGCGCAATAAGCATGGTACTGATCGTGGAGCCCGCATACTGCGTATCACTAATCACCCCCGAAACCACATAAGTCCCAACCTGCGTGGGGGCGGCATTCGATCCGTCATAGGTAATGACCACATCGCCGGATATCACCGGATCGGTCGTGGCCGATACGTTGTGCGCTGATCCGTTGTATACCTGCCCGGTGACCCCGTGCAGCGTAACCGTGGAGACGCCTTTAATGATCGTCAGCATTCCGGTGATGGAGCCTTGATACATCGCATCCGCCACTCGTCCGGTCACCACATAAGAACCCACATAAACCGGCAGACTCGTGCTGCCTCTGTACGTATACAGCACCGTCAGCCCAGGCGGAACCGTATCCACGGTCACGGACAAGCCGACGGCGGCATACGATTGGGTCAGCGTGGTGGCATCAAATGACAACGGCGCTCCCGCCTTGGAAACCGTGATGATGCGGGCGGTGGATGCGGAGAGGTAGTTGCTGTTTCCGGGCTGTGTGGCAATCACCTGCACGGCACCCGAATTGGTGAACGTCAGGATGTTGCTGTTCAGCACTCCCGGACCGAATCCCACGGAATATTCCGGGGTTAATCCCGACGTGGCTGTGGCAGACAGCGTCACCACGTTGGTGGTCAGCGCCGTGGTCGGACAGCTCACAAAGGAAACAGCCTGAGTCGCCCTGGCTATTTGCATTTCGCCAACACCGCCCCCCACATAATCCGCTTGAGCAATGAGCGCCCACACCGGATAGTTCCCACTCTCCGTGGGCGGATTGGTCTCGGTTCGTGCCGAGCCATCATAATAGATCACCACATTCGTCACCGACGCATTGGTGCAGGACCACGTAGCCGCATGAGGGAGCAGATCATATACGGCGGACAGATCGCTGAGTACGACTCTGGAATGTTCCTTGAAAACCAGGAACACGTTGGTCGCGTCGTCGGCCACCTGCCAGTTTGCATTACCGCCCTGCATGGCCACCACGACGACTTCAGAGACCAAGCTAGTCACCGAAAAGGCCAATTGGTTTCCATTGGTCAGCCAGACCCGGTTTTGCGCATTCGACGGCACAAAGGACTGAATCATATAACTGACTGGCAGCCCGGAGGAGGCGGTGGCGGTTAAACTGGTTCCTGCTACAGCGTCAACGATCCCGGAGTTGGTGAAGGTAATGAGTTGAGGCGCGGGTGTGATGGTCAGGGTGGCCGTATTGGTGGCGGCATAAATCGCATCGCTGATCGATGAGGTCACCGAATAGGTTCCGGCATTGGTGGGCGCCCAAGTCAATCCGTCATACGTGGTGACCGTGGTGAGTCCGTCCGGCACGGTGGAGACGGTGACCAGACGAGCGGACGCATTATAGACCTGGGACGTATTTGAGATCGTCAATGTGGCTGATGCCTTTGAGACCTGCACCGTTTGCAGGACGAACGGCGCGGCGCACCAATTCTGATTGCCGCCCTGATCCGCCCGTACCACGACAGCGCCCTCCCCGACAAAGGAAAGATTGGTTCCGCCGGTCAAGGCCCCCGGACCACTCTCCACGCGGAAGGTGACCGCGAGGGCGGAAGACGCCGTGGCCGAAAGAGCCAGGGTCGATGTTGCCGTAGTCGTGGCCGGCAGCGCAAACGAAATGGTTTGGACGGCCTGCGTAATCTGGAACGCGGCCGCCGTGCTGCCCTGATACAGTGCATTATTCAAGGTACCCGTTGCAGAGTAGATCCCGGCTGAACTCGGCAGATTGGTGCTTCCATTGCAAACCCAGACCACATCCATACTATCTACCGGCGCCGTGGTATAGGGAATCACGGACGGCAATCCGTCATACATCTTTACGGTCAGCGCTTGATTCGGCGTGATGGTTCCGGTTGCCTTGGCGACGACAAACTGCTGTGTGATGACGGCGGCGGTATAGTTCAGCGTGGCCATCTGGTCCACCCGGACGGAAGCGGTTCCCGAGCCGGAAAAGGTGAGCGTGTTAGAAACCAGCACTCCCGGCCCGGACAATACCGCGTAGGAAATCAGACCGGTCGAGGACGACGATGCATTGAGCGGAACCACATTGGTGGTCACCTGCGCTAACGGAGCGCTCCAGGTTAATCCCGGATCGGCCTGAGCGACGTTCAGTTGCGTGGTGGCCCCTCCCATCCACAAGGGTTCATAGAGAAGAGCCGTCACCAGGTAGGTTCCGGCATTGACCGGCACATTCGTCGCGCCGTCATAGCGAACCGTCACGGCATTACTCACACTCGCCGGAACCGTGGTGAAGGCCACAGCCCGCGCGCTGCCGTTGTAGACCTGCTGTGTTTGCGTCAGGATGATTTGCGCCACGGCTTTTTCCACGGTGTATTCGTTCGTCACCCAGGGCGTGGCCAGCCAATTGCGCGTGCCGGGCTGCATCGTACGCACCCGCACAGCGCCACTGTTGGTAAAGCGCAGGATGTTCCCGCTGCTCAGCACCCCGGCTCCCGAGACCACCTCAAAATTCGTCACACTCAAACCGCTGGAGGCCGTGGCGGACAGCGTGAGCACATTGGTCGCGCACTGCACCCCGGAGGTGGGCGTGAAGGACGTGATGGTTTGAGGCGCTGGCGAAATCACGAGGGTGTCCGATGCTTCTCCGTACCATTCGGAGCCGTTGAGGATGGCCAGCACGCTGTATGAGCCAGCCAGAATCGGCGGGTTGGTTTGCGAAACGTAGTCATCCCCCGAATAGGTAAGGATCGTCCCGCTGACCATCGGTATGGTAGCCGCCGTGACCACGCAAGGCGAGCCATTGTAATATTGATTCAAGCCGTACAAGGTGATGTCCACGAGCGCCCGCGATACCAGAAAGGTATTTGTCACCGAAACCGCTTTGTTAAAGTGGGCATCCCCGGCCTGATCCGCCGCCACCGTGACATAACCCACGTCCGTATACACCAACTCATTGCTCGACTGAAGCACAGCAGGCCCCGAAATGCGGCGATACGACACGGGGAGCCCCGAGTCTGCCGTGGCCACCAGCAGCGTATGATTTGTCCATGTCTGCGTGCCCGGATTCGGAAAATCAATCTGCTGATCCGCCTTCACGGAACTCCCCGCCAAGTTGATAACGAACGGCTCCGTGCCCCCGGAATACAGCAAGCTCACGCCGGCCACACAGGAGGTGATCACCGATGGTGTATAGACGATCTCAAATGGTGCCGAACCAAAAGCAACCAGCGAGGGCGGCATGCCCAAAACGCGAAAGTCGGCGGCACACGGTCCGCCGGTCGTCACGCCCGTAATTTCAAGCAGGGCGCTTCCCATATTACGAAGAACAAAATGATTGGTCACCGCCCGGTTATACGGCACATTGACAAACCAGGTTCCATTCTGCACCGAGGAAGCATCATCATCCTTGACCTGAATCCCGTTGGTCGACGTGATCACGAGCGTGTTGAGTACGTTGTACCAGATTTCGTGGGGTGCATTATAATTCACAAAAAAAAGGTCCAGCGAAAGATCGCCGTTCAGATCGGCCATCAGGACCTGCTGATTGTTGTTGGTGGATAAAATCTGTCCGCTGGTTCCAAAGTCCACGCCATTCCCGCTGTTGGTCATGGCCATGGCATGGCTCCCCCAACTTGCCAGCACGACATCCAGCTTCCCGTCACTATTGATATCGCCCGTGGCCACGCCGGTGGCATCCACCGCGCCAAACTCCTGAGCCGGAATCGTGGTTCCAGAACCATCCGCCTTGTTGATATACACGCGGCAGGGTCCGGGCCAGGCGTTGGCCGCGATGAAATCAGGGTATCCATCCCCATTCAAATCGCCGCCTGCCAAATGTCTGGAGTCGTCCAAATAGGTCTCGGTGGCATAACTCGAGAACGAGGCAAAGCCATTGTTTTTTAAAAACGAATTATTCCCGTTGTTCGCCAGGAGGGCATCCCGTGCGCCATCGCCGTTCATATCCTGCAGTAAAACATCCTGCGAATGCAGTAGCGCCATACCTGTTTGTGCAATTTCCGTAAACGTGCCGGCACCATCATTCAGATAGACCCGGCTTCGTAATCCGAATTCCGGCGCCGACTTGGCCACAAACAAATCCAGATCCCCGTCCGCGTCCAGATCCGCCAATTTTACGGCCTGGCTGTAAAACAAATTGGTAAATCCCGGCTCTGACCGGCGCGTAAACAGCCCGTGACCGTTATTCATCCAAACCTCATTAACCGAGGCGTAATTGGCCACCACCAAATCGGTATATCCATCGGCATTCACATCCCCTGCGGCCACACCACGTGAATCGGCGGTTCCCCACGCCTGTTCGGTTTTCACAAAGGTTGCCGTGCCAGCATTCAGATACAGCGCATTTTCACCGGCATTGGCGATGAAGATATCGCACGCCCCATCGCCATCGAAATCCGCCAGAGCCGCATCATAGCCGGGAACATCACCGGCCAGCGTGTGACCTCGATAGAAAGTCCCCAGCCCTTCCGCAAAACCTAGGTTGCCGCACACGCAGAACGCACCCACCAGCATTCCGCTCCACCTACGCGTGTATTTACTCATCACTTCGGTTCCTTATTCAGTAGGTCTCGTTAACAGATCACATTTTGAATCATCGACACTTACAACTGCTCCAGACGAAAGAGCCGCATCGCAGGACCGAATTCCACATAGAAGTAACGATCCGCATGGACGGTTTCCGTGTAGCTCTCCATCGCCGCGCCGCCAGGCGACAAGCGAAACGATACGGGTTGCCAATCCGCCGTGCCTGCATCCAGCGAAGCGGTCGCCGTCAGGCGATAGGTGGTGCCCTTGATGGTTAAAAAACATAACGAGAGCATTCCCGTGTCCGTTTTCATGAACTCCAGCACTTCAAAAACATCTCCTTTAAAGACAGGGCTGCTCCCCGATCGAAATTCTTCGAGATTGCCTGCGCCGTCACCATCGTAATCATCCTCGGGGTTAACGTCTTCAATCGTCGTGATGGCATCATTCTGCCGGTTGTTCACAATCAGCATTTCCCAGCGGTCTGACAGCCCGTCGTTATCCTGATCCGTTCCCAACTGAATATTGATCCGTACGCAATCGCCGGCAGATCCAACCAACGGAATGGATTCCGCATGCATCACAGGAACAGCCACCGCTCCCGCGAAGGCCATCACGGATACCTGATCGCCTTCCCGTACTGCATAGGTCGCATAATTCGTTGCCCCTCCTGTCGATTCACACGGGGCCTCCAGCATGAAATTAAGTCCTGTTCCCGAGCGTTCACAGGCCTGTTCCCGATCAATCAACCGACCATCCACCCGAAGCTCAAGGGTCAGCGCATCATCACCCGTCACCGGCCAGCCGTATTCATTACGAACCTGACCGTAGTACCGAAACGACGGTTCCGGAATGCCCGCGCGACACGTCACCGCCGCCAGCATCAGATTCGCGCAGAGCACCACATATCGTTCAGCATAGTTCATTGGGCCGCACCTCAGTTTCCTGCGTTGGAGTATGTTTCAAAAAGGATTCGGACATCTTTCACCCCGTTACCATCCAGATGTACACCATTGATAAAGGCTTCCAGAGCCAGCACGCGATTGTTATTCAGGGTGCCGGCCGGAATGATCAGATACCACTGGGTGTTCCATACACTGCGCCCGACCAGCCGCGAGCTGGTGTTCATCTCGGCGGCGCCAGCGGACCCGCTATCGTGATACGCACGCAGCGAAGGATAGCGCCGAATCGCGGCGAGACTCCCGCTCAGCGAATCAAAGAGCGGAATGAAGTCGGTGTTTTCTAGGTCATCGGCATCCAACGCATAGGGCACGGGAATGGCCTGATCCAAGACACTCCAGTAGCGCACCGCGCCCGAAGAGGCGGTGGGTGAACGCTGCGCATCCAGTCCGGCAGGCACCAGATATACGCGCGGTGTTTCCGACAACCCGCTTCCGCTGGAGGACACGTTGGCGTTGTAGTTACTGAACCAGATGCCGACACTTCGTATTTTCGTGGCGAAGTGCGAGGAATCAAAGGAGTGGTCACCTCCGGCCAGCGGTTTATCAAAGAAATTGCGCCCAAAGTCAATGGTGGTGCTGAACGGAATGATCAGTCCAGGCTCTTTCGAGCGCAGCCCCGTCTGGCTGTCGAAGGGCAGACAGTAGCGCCGGAATATCTCGTTTTCAAAAAGGTCATCCACCATGCACTGCTGGAGGGCCTGCCGCCAATTTTCATCACCTTCGGCGCCTGGCAGAATACGGAACAGTTCCGTACGCAGTGACATGGCGCTGGTTTCGCATTCCGGATTGTTGAAGCCCAGTCGCCCATCCAGCACCTGCCAGTTGGCCTTCATGCGGGCCAGAATATCGGCCAGGCCGGGATCCCCGTTGTTCCCCCCCACCAGCGGTACGCCGTCGGCGCTGATCTGTCCGAGGGTACGCGCCTTGACCACGGAGGCCAGGAACTCGCTACCCGGATCATTCACCGCTTCGGTGGAGAGCATCGCCGTCTCATAATCATAGGCCTTGGCGGCCAGATAGGTATACATGGCGGCCAATTCAAACGAGGAGGCGTATTTCTGCAGCAGATCGCTACGCCAGATGCGGAAGGCCATATCGTAATATCGCGCCAGCGCAACGCCCTGTGAGCCCGCCCCGCGGTTGTATTCGCGCTCCTGAAGCAGGCGCTGCCCCTCGGCCAGGATGGTCTGGTAGTTATAGAACGCAGCGTTGACCCCTTCGAAAGCCGACTTCAAATCATAGAGCGCTTCATTGACCGCGCGCGTCTTCTCTTCGAGTTCGAGTTTCTGTTCGTGGTTTTCGTTGTTGAATTCCCAGTCCGCCTTATCTATGGCAATGCCCAGCTCCATCATCTCGCCCACGTATTTGACGCCTTCTTTCCATTGCTTTTTGAAGAGCGTTGCCCAGGCATTCGCCGTCTTGGCGGCTGTTTTCTCGACCTCCAGCGCGGCACGCACAGCAGAAAAGACATCGCCGCCTGCGGCCAGACCGGCAATGGTGGATGTCGGGAGTGCTGCGACCGCATCGTTCACCGCCTCCTCCGTGACTTCCGCTAAGATATGAGCAACGCCTTCCGCGAATTCAGCGGTAAGGAAGAGCGTGTTCATGGTCATCTTATAGGCCGCCAGGGCTTCTTCTTCGCCCTTGATCGTGTTTTTGTTGCCGTACCACGTCTCGGTGTAATAATCCACGGCATTCTTCACGATGGTACATTTGTTCTCATAGACTTCCAGCGCCTTTTGATAGGTCAGAAATGCTTTCAGATAATCCGACCACGCGGTTTGCAGCTTGCCCTGCGCGCGCCGCTGCCCCGTCCAATCCGACGGAATGACCGGCAATCCGTTTTCCGCCCAGGTGAAGGACAACACATTCGTCAGCCCCGTTTCTTCTTCGCCCGGCGGCGCATTGGTGGCGAACCCCAGGGTCAACAGTTCGGAGTTCTTGTTGTTCCACTCGAACTCCAGCGAATAGACCGTCACCGGCTCAACTTCCGTGCCGCTCCATCCCAGCGCCTCCATGTCCACATACATGTAGTGATAGAGGTCTGGTCCGTCATAATCCTGGGGATACGTGCATCCCGCGCCGATATCATCGGAATAGGGATAGCCATAAATTTCAATCAACTGCTGCTTATAGGAGCGTTCCTGGGCGATATCCGCCATTTCGAAATTGTACGAGGACTCATCCTGCTGACGCAGCATTTTGCCAGCCTCGGCGGCGGCATCAAACATGGCTCTCGCATTGAGCAACGCCCGTTCGGCACGACCCTCAATCTGTTCAAAATGCGAGTCGCCGGAATCCAGCGCCGCCGGGCTGATATCAAATGGCACGGCATTCCGCGAAAGGCCCAGAGGGTTCAGGCCCTGATCCACATTATCCAGTTCGCGTTGGATAGTGCGGGCGGTTGCTGCGATTTCGTTGAGTGCGGGAACCGTGGAACGATCAATTTTTGTGATCCCCTCCTCGTCGTAATCACTCGTGGCATTGGTGGTCCACTGCGTCGGAATCGGCAGGAGCGAATTGGCGGCCACCCAATTATAGAACGACCCCATGCCAGCGCGGCAGGCCCATTCGCCCGCCCCCCAGGCGCGGTCGGGCTTGCTATCGAAATAGCCCGGGAAGAGTTTGCCTTCCGGTTGTTCGACGTAGGCTTTGCGATAGGTCCGGTTGACCACATCCTTGCCGGTGCGGGCCATCGAAGCGGCCGCCTGAGCAAACTTGGCCTCGTCGTAATAGTCGGCGTCAATGGTCAAATCATTCATCAGCATCGGGGTGATGGAGGGCACTCCCCAACTGAAATTCGTATACTGCATCAGACGGTAATAGCCCCAGAGCGCATCCAGATAATACCCCCACGCATCGCCATGCCCCTGCGGATACATGGCTTTGGCCGTGGTGGCATCAATGATGGCGTTGCTGATCCCGACGATGTTGTAATTCACCGCGTAGGCCACCTCGCCCGCCGTAATCCCTTTCGTGAAATTCCACCACAGGCGATTGTACACCGGGGAAACACCGACACCCGGCGACAGGTTGGTGCTGCCCGTCCCGCGCAACAGGCAGAGTTCCTCTTCAAGCAGGGTCGCGAGTTGATTATCAAAACAGAAGAGCGAGGAGGACAGGCGTCCGTAGTCCAGACTGCCACCGGTGGCGGGGGTCTGGGTGGAACCAAAGCCGATGGTGGGGTCCTGCGCATCACCGTAGGCTTCATTCCCGAGCATCATATACAGATCATTGAGGCGTGTGGCCGCGAGCATGAGCTGCTGATTGGCGTCAATGCTGTCGATTCCCTGATCCAGACTAAGCGCAATCGCGCGGTTGAGCACCGTCTGATAAAGTTGAATCAAGCCGACATTCTCCACGTTATCCATGGTCAACGCGACATCCCCTTCATAGGGCGGGCCAGCCTGCACGATCATCGACTGATCGCGCTCGACTTCGTTGTTGCTGAGATCACGCATCCGCTGCTCGAACGGCGTCAGCGCATTCAGCACGCGCTGCACCCAACCCTCCGAAAGCGCAAAGGCGGTGAACGGACTCCAGTTGGTTCCGCAGATTTGTTGTGAGACCTCAGTTACCGCGCGATAACGAACCGCGAAGAACCGATTCACCATATCATCCAGCGTCGCCGAATCGCCCCCGATCACCACGGCGTTGGCACCGGTCGCCTGAAGGTATGCCAGACTGGCGGACGGATCCGTGGGCGTAGTGCCGTCTGCATTCGGACTCTGCCAGCGCCAATCGTACTCAAAATGCTGCTCCGTTCCCGCAAAGTCTAGGGAATGCAGCATGGTCATCTGATCGGACAGGGTGTTGTATTGATCTTCAAGCGGAATGACCACCCCGACTTCCATATTGGTGCCCACGCGCAACACGGTCATGGTAATCGGATCAGATGGTGACACGCCGGTAGCGGGGTCCGTTGCGTTATTCATCACAAGCGTCACATACCCGGTGCCCTGCCCCAGCGCCGTCAGCGCCATATTTTCATACGGGGTGTTGGTCTGAACATAGACGAGGCTCAGCGCCAGTTGGTCCGAAAGGTTGATCCAATCCTTCTGGGCATCGGTCAGTTCGGCCTCTCTGTCCGGCACCACAATACCGCACATCGCATCGCGCTGACGACTGTTCATCGCGTTGATGAGGAGATAGGTTGATGTCAGGCCTTCGACCAATTCCCCTTCAAAACGGATGTTGTTTTCTGTTAGCGCCGGATCAATGTAGAGCCGATCACTCATATCGGGCGGCAGGCCGTTGAAATAATACCGCCCATTGCGGTTATAAACCTTGGCATCCTTTCCGCCCGGCTCCAGACCATATTCCTCCAGCGAATAACCGAGGGTCATGGCCTGTGCCTGCACCGGATCGTACAGCGCGACACTGGCATATCCCGAGCGGTGCTTGGACTGATCATAGAGTACGTCCACACTGTTCTGATTCCATATTTCCGGCAGGCCGTCCGTGGCATCGGTCAGCGTCTGTCCGATATTCATCTCCGGCGCATTCGTGAGCCAATCCACCGTCCAGTACACCGGGATCGGCTTAAACTTGGTGGGGTAATCCGTGACTTTCCAGAAATTGGTCTGCGTGTCATACAGCCAGGGGATGGAGGTCTGCACGGCGGGCTGTGCATTGGAGCCCAGCTTCGGGAACCAGAACGAGGACTGCATGGGATAATAATTGCGCATGACCATGTATCCCGGAATCTGATTGGTCAGGTACGTCCAGTCGTTCGTACTCGTGGCAGAGACAGCCCACCAGGCCAGCTTGCGGTCCTGCCAGCCGGGTCCCTGATCACAGATGGTTTCCGCATTCCAGTGATTGGGCAGAAGCGTCAATGGAACAGGACCTGGCTGAACGGTTCCCGCCGTCATGGACAGCTTGAATTCGGTAAACACCTCGTTGGTGCGCACCACCTTGAAGACATCCATCCCCCAGTATCCCGTCAACGGGTCCTGCACATTCACCAGCACATACGGGGGAGAAACTCCGGCACGATTCAGATCATCGCGCAGTGCAAACACCGTTTGGCCGCCGGCATACTGCGAAACGAAGGCGTGTTCCTCGTTGGGATTGAAGCCGTATGCCGTCGAATCATTGCGGTAATAAATGCTCGGATTCTCTGCCGATGCATAAACCAGACGTTCCACTTTGGGGGCGCCCGGAGTAGTCCATACCGCACGCCGGAACCAGGCATATTTACCACTCACCACATCGCGCGTTAAGGCTCCACGGCCTTCATCAAAGGGCAGATCAAGAACCAGACCGCTGCTGGCTGCCAGCTCATAGTTCTCATACATATTGTTTATAATATCATCCTGACTCAGCGCATAATCCCAGATGTGTATTTCATCGAGACTTCCATTCATCGGCGGATGGGTGGCATCCTCCCGAAGGCTGTGGCCGATGAAGTTCACATAACGGGTCACATCCGCCGCCGCGAGCATGTTCATCTGCGAGCCTGCGCTGCTGCTGTTGATATAGAGGGTGGCTTCGCCGGCGCTGTACGTTGCAGCCACATGCACCCACTGCCCGGTCGGGATGGCCTGCGTGCCATAGGCTGTCGTGACGTGCCCTTCCGCATCGCTTATTTCCAGGTAGGGCTTGCAGTCGGAACCCTGCGAAAGACCAAGGGTGACGCTGTTAGTTCGGTATCCATTCCCAAATTCAAGCATGGGCGCATAGGCCGTGAATTCGCGCACAAAGACCCATCCCTCAACCGTGAAATCGCCCGAAAAATAGACCCCGGGCTGAAGCTCAACATAGTTGCCGCGATCCCCGTCAATGGAGATGGCACAACCCGTTTCATCCACATTACCCGCGCTGCTGCCCGCAAACGAGGCCAGCACCAGTTCCGGCGGCGATTCCGGCCAGGTATTCTTATAGCGCTGCACCTGCGCCGGGATGTGAAGCGGGTCCGGCATATCCTCCTGCTGCACTTCCTGTCCCCACCACACTTCTAGTGGGCTGTTCGTCTGCACTCCAAAAATATAGGTGTTGTTATTCGGGGCAGACGAGGACGCCTCAACATACAAATCCGCATTATAATCCGTACCGAAGGGCCGATAGATATAGCCGTGCAGTTTGGAATATCCGTCCAGCACCTGGAGTCCCACAGCGCCGCCGGGCAGCATGACCGCATTCGAGCAGGCGGTGGCGATCACGCCGTTGACCCAGTCGGCCATCTGAAATTCCGCACCCGCTTGCGGGATCACATCTTCCGGGCGAATCGGCCAATACGCCTGAAGCCCAGCGCTCTTCAGATCATCCACGTTTCGGTCCTTGAGTTCTCCGTTGTAGATCGCCGATACCTCCGTATCCCCCAGCGCCACGTCCCAGATACGCAACTCATCCACCGCGATATTCTTTATTGCATTGGTCGCGGTGGTCGCATTGCTTTGTTTGCCGACATACAGCGGCTTACTGGCGGACAATCTGATTTTCGTGACATATTCCGTATCGCGCAGACTGCCGTTAACATATAGACGCGCCTCCTTCTCGGAATCGTCATAGCAGAAGGCATAATGATACCAGGTGAAGGAGGCCAACGGTTCCGAAAACGTATCGGCCACCACGTAGGACGTTGATTCCCCATTGCACATATACCCATTCAGAGATGACGGGCTGTCCGCATCGCCGGTCGAGGTAATTTGCAAACGGAAAATCGTGTTGTACTCATGGAAGGCACCGCTCTGGTCCATATTCTGATCATAAACAATCAGTTCACCAGTCGTCATCACCGCCAGATTCGGCGTGAAGAACCAGCCATCCACCGAAAAGCTGTCACCTAACTTAATAGACTCCGTTTTCAGACAGGACTGCGCATAGGGAAAGCCGAGACTCCACGCCGATTCATACGGACTGATCTCACTGCCAATCGTCCAATCCCTGAGATTGAGATTAAATCGGCTGTAGGTACGCGCCACGGAACGCACCGGCACAAACCATATATCGTCCGACGTACTGAGTTGCAACAGACACTGTCCATTATTGGTCGTCGTCATAAAAATGCTGTTCGAGACAATCACCCCATGCCCCGGCGGTTCCTGGTAGGACATCACGGTGGCCACCATACTCGAGGGCACATACACATTGGCCCCGTAGTCGCCGCCCGAACCTTCCCCGCGCACATAACGCTGCGGCTCGTCCGGCCAGTCCGCCGAATACCAGTCCACCTCAAAGGGCCAATAAGTGCCCATCAAGTCCGGCGATTCCCAGTAAATCTCGATATTCCACGGCTGCGCCACGCTCGACGCCACGGGAAACACCCATCCATCTTTCGGCCCGCCCGACTGCTGATAGACATAGGTCGTATTCCCCCCATCACTGCTCTTGGTGATTTTCGGCTGCAACCCCGCCGTATCGTATCCCGCACTCATCGGCCAGATCGGACTGCCAATATCCGCATCCACCGTGGCGACATCCGGCTCCAGCACTTCCACCACAATTACGCCGATTTGATCCTTGTAAGCCCCGGTTTTGAAATACTGAAGCAGGAACATACCTTCCACGCGATGGTCATCCGTAACCGCCACGCGCAGGTTATCCGAGTCATCCACATAAATCCCGTACAGCACATTGCTGAGCACCGCGCCACTCGCATTCGTGGTTACCTGATAGACCGCCGCCGGGCAATCCACCGTATAGTGAATCTTAAAAAACTTTCCCTGCAGACTGACCGGCGGCGCATTGTAGGGATCATCCGTCCAATAGATGCGATAGGGCCTGCCCGTGGACGTGTTGGCCACCACATACGTCACCTGGCTGGTCGTTGCCACATTGTTCGTATCCACAATACGCCAGTTCAGATACAACACTCCGCCCGCCGCCGCGTACACCGCCGGCACCGAAGCCACATAATAGGCCAGATTCGTATCCGGAATCCCGTTGGACGCCATGAACGTCCAATCAATCACACTGCCCGACGAAACGGAAGGCGACTTCAGCGGATCGCCCAGATAGCTGTCCGGCTTGTCATGCTCAATATTCTGACCGAAGTCTGATGACGCGAGCGCATACAGGATATTCTGCCCGCTCACATTGGTAGCCACAGGATACTGCAGCGTCCCGTTCTTGGAATTCAGCGCTGCACTGCCCCCGCCCTGCTGATAGGCGGTTAAATTATTCGAAGAAAACGCCGGGTCCGCCCCGCCGACAAGCAGCGGCATTTCCGATGGAAAGGTAATGGAAATCACGTTCGTTCCATCCGCCCAGCCCATCGTTGCGCCAACCACGGCCAAAAACAGAGCAAGCCCCCATCGGAAGAAACGCCCTGCCCCGCCGAACTGCATAAGACGATCAAAAACTTTCATAAGACCTTCCCGCTTCTTTTCCACACACCCATTGATCAGCCTGCTATTTGCCCAAAGGAATAAATTCCGCCGAAATCGTGGATTTTCCATCCAGATCACCGTCAATAGAAACCATGTAGCTTTCCCCCATTGCCACCGGAACCGTAGCCACATCATAATAATCCATATCGCCGTTACCGGTGTAATGCTCGTAATGACGCATCTGCAACACGGACGCATCCACCTGCACATTCACAATGCCCGTCGCATCGTTACTTTTGTCGGTCGTTTTGAACTCTATGATCAGAAAACCGTCGGTCGCCGCTGTGTAGGTGGTGCCGACCTTGACCGATTGATTAGTCGCACCTACCGCATCCAGACTCGCAAAGGTGACGCCCTGATAAAAACTAACCGATGAGCTGCACGTCATGCTGCCATTGATGGCCGCCGTCTGCGCAAAATCCGCCGTACCACTGAGCAGCGCCGGACCGTTAAAGTTCGCACCCTCGGTTATCGTCAGATGACCCGAAAACGTCACATCGCCACTCATCACCGCATATTCCGCAATGTCCAAGTCGCTCTGGGCGGTGAGCGTCGCGGTACCCAGCGAAGAAGACGACACCGTCAGTTGGCCATCCACATAGAAATCGCTGGCTACTTCCGCCGCATCACCCGCCAGGAATGCGTATGGCACCGGCAGGAACCGCTGACGAGGCGCATTGGGCGATGCCTCGCCATCCAGTTGAAACTCAATATACCGCGCATCCTGTCCACCGCCGATGGCAAACACCTCGCGCAGGGTCGTATACGCTGCGCCGCTCAGCGGCGTACCGTTGCCCAGCACCAGCGAGAACAGCCCCGGCTGCGGGTCCGTCGTTTTCGGAATAATGTGCGCCGTCTCGCCCCAGAGCAGTTTGCCGCCCTGCGCCTGATCATAGATGCGTATCGTTACATCCTGCTCATTCGTCACCACTTCGCCCGTCATCGTTCGCGTCAACACGCCCTGATAATTCATGGTATCGGCAATGTCCGACGATGCCTGCGCGGATACCGCCATCCCGATGCAAAGCAGACCGACTCCTAAAATCCGCATTCCGTTTTTATTCATCCCTATGCCCTGTTTTTTTTTCATCATTTCACATCCCCGACTGATTAGAACATGTCGCACCAGTAAAAGGTCGGCGACACATCATCGTCCGCCGTGGACGACCACGAACCGCTGGCCCGCACAAAAAACGTGTACGACACCGACTGATATCCATCATCCGATGCGCTCGTCGCCTCCTGGCTGTTGCGCAGGGAGTACGTCTTCGAATCAATCGTCACCGTCATGCCGCTCGTACTCTTCGAGGTCACACTCATATAGATCAGCAGAAAGCCCGACCGACCGTTCGGAGGGCTTCCGCTGCTCGACGCATTCTGTATGTTTCCAAATCCCGGAGAACAACCCTTCACAGACGCGCCGTTGCTGCACATCATATCCCCTCCCACCGTGACGTTTCCGTGAAAGGTGGAAGTAAACCCCGCGGTCACATCCGCATTGAACCCCGCGCTGCTCTCAAACCTCGCGGATTTCCCAACCTCCAACGCGTTGTTCGCAGCCGAATTCGTCTGTATCCACAGCGGCTCCGGCGTGTTGTTCATGCCCCGCACGATCAGATTGCCCGACACCGTCGAATCCCCACTCACCGACAACGCCCGCACCGACGCCGTACTCTTGACCGTCAAACCTCCACCCACGGCAAAATTGCCCGAGGCCCCCTCCAATTCATCCGCCATATACGCGTAAGGTGCCGTAACCAGCCGCAAGGCCTCGCCCGCGATATAACCGCCGGATGTATTCTGAAAATCCAGCCGGACATACCGCTCGTCCGACCCGCTCCCGGTCAGCACGTTTTTCAAGGAGCTGTTGTTGATTTCGATATTGCACACCCCGTTGGTGTCCATATAGGTCGTCACGAATCCCGAAAGCAGCACCGTCGTTTTGTCCGCATCCAAAATGGAATATTTCACATTGTTTCCCGGCTTCTGGACGAGCGAAAGGTTTACCGCCTGCACCTGATATTGAAAGTTAATCGCGGACGGCACCGTGTCATCGGACGCCCCGACCGGCACGGCTCCCGCCAACCAGCAGAGAAGGCAAAGCCCCGCTCCGATACCTTTTCGCATAAACCCGCACTTCGAATGTTTCATCATAAAAACCCCGCTCATGGTTCGATCCTTCACCTGTACATAGGCCGCCAATACAGACTCAGCGTGTGCTTGCTGTTGATGCTGAAATCCACCTGTTGCCCGGCTCTGGCTGGCAACATGAAAATCTGGTAATACCTTAGCTTCGGATTGGCCAGCACCACCTTGAAACACGTCTTGAAATGAAACACCTTCCCCTGCGTGGTGATGGTGGAATCGTGCTTGTCCATGTCGTTATCGGTCTGATCCAAAAAGAAATTGGCCACATAAAACCCATCGTTGGTCGGCGTCACGGAATAGACTCCATTCCATTTCGACTTTAGGCTAACCATGCTCCCGAACCAGGCCAGCGGACTCATCACCGTCAGCTTTCCGCCCACGGCGACCGGCTTGGCAAAGGTGGCTGCCCCCTCCTGTTGCAGGTTATGCCCCATGGTCACCGCCTGATTGAAATCGGTTTCGCCCTGAAAATCCGTGGGCACATCCACCAGCAACGCATTGGAAACAATCGTGTCGCCGCTCACCTGCACCGCCCCGTCAAACACAGCATACTGATCCACCGTCATCACCCCCGCCACCGAGGTGTTGCTCGAAACCGTCATTGTTTCGCCCACCGCAAAATCACCGGCTGATCCCGCCGCATTGGCCGCCACAAAGGCCTGCGGTATAGACAGCAGCCGCTGACGCGCCGAAAACGGCTTGGCACCCGCCACCTGAATTTCCAAATGTCGGACGCCCGCGGTATCCCCCGTAAACACATCCGCCAGATTGGATGCCTGAGGCTTTTCGGAGGACAACTCATTGCCGCCCTCGCCGATCAGCGCATTGAAATAGCCCTCGGGATCCGCCTGGACCACCTGCGACCGCCCCCAGATCAGATGCCCACCCGCCGACGCATCATAAATCCGAAACGTCACCGTGTAGATTCCGGCGTCCACCGGCTCTCCGGTCGCCGTGCGCAGTTGGCCCTGATAATTAAACATCAACGGCACGGTGGCCGCCCGGCACCACCCGCACAACACGATCAGTAACGCAATACCCCACCCCGCAAGTCTTCGTCTCCTCTTCATATCAGCGTCCTGTTTTTAAGGGTTTTCTGAATCCTCGTCCTCATCTCACAAAGCCGACTTTGCCGACCCGCCGAATTTCATACGAGCCGGAAATGGTGACCGACTGCTTGCGCAGACCCCCAATCACCTGGGTAAAGGCTCCCTCCATAGACTCCTCCGGCTTCCAAAGCGCCGCGCTGTTCATGTTTTGCTCCGGCGCGTCCGGCGTCAGCGTGATCGTGTTTTCAATGCTCAGGGCATCATCCACTGTATTATGATTCGGACTGAACACATGCCGCCACGGATTGCACGGATCATCCGCCGCCAGCGTGAACGATCCGCTGCACGACGAAAGCAAGCTCCCGCTCATCACCACATTCAACCGAGGCGGAAAGACCGCCGAACTCACGCGCGATGCCTCTTCCACCGTCGTCGGAACCGCATTCGAAACCCACAGATCATACCGCTCATTCACCGAATCCCACGCCATCACCACCTGCTGAAGCAACCGCAGCACGCCATCGCTCCCCTGATGCATGATCAAGCGAAAGGTGAACGGCGACGATACCGGCTGAGGCGCCGTCACCCCATCCACCGCCACATACGAAACGCCCGTCACCGTCACCAACCCCACCCAAAGACCCTCCGGCCACAGCGCATTGTACGGATTATCCTCCGACCACACCGCCGAAACAGGCAACCGAACCAGCGTGCCCGCATCGTCCGTCACTTCCAGAATACTCTGCCACATTTCGTTCGTCCCATGATCCGACATCCCGGACCGATCCGCCGCAAACGTGAAAACCTCCTCATCGTTCGTCGTCAACGTGGCCGCCAGCACGCTATCGCGATTAAACGAGACCCAGCCATACGTTCCATCGTCCGCCTGATTGAAATGCAGCAGCGGGACATCCCCGATTTTGGAGGGCATGCCGGCAGGCGGCGGAGCCGAAGCCTTGAGCCGAATGGTCACCACCCGATTAGTACCCGAATCATTACGCACCGAAAACGAAAGTAGCGGACGGTCCCCGTTAAAATGCAAACCCGAAAGCGGCATATGCACCTTGATCGGCCCCGTGTAATCACTGATCCCGTCCGCCCAAATCCAGTACGCCCTGCCCGCCTGGATTTTGTAGGTCGCCGTCTGCGACGAAATATCCAACTGTTCCCCATCCGCCAGCACCTCAAAAACCTTCCCCCCATTCGGATCTGGAGTAAGATCAATCCCCGATGCCCCGCGGAAGAACGATGAAAAGGCCGGCAGATTCGTAGCATTCACCGGCATGCCCACAAAATTCAACGCCTCCGGAACCCAAGTGTATTGCGGGGCCACCGGATAACCCGTCACCGTCCACACCGCCTGATTTGCATAACACTCGATCAGATACGCCGTGCCGCCCAGAAAAGCCGACAGCGTGTTCACCACATGATGCGGAGAATCCGGCGGATACCACACCAGCCATTCCGCCGCACGATCCAACGGAGAATCCGACGACGAGGAAAACTGCTCCACCGAAAAAACCCGCGCACAACGATGCACCGCACGAATCGGCAAACCGGCCATTTGAGAGTCCACATCCTGCGGATACGGTGCCACCGTCAGATAGACCGCATTCCAGCCGTTGGTTAGCGTGACCGTCTGCTGTACCCACTGGGCCTGTACCGTTGTAAGAAGAAAGGAAAGAAAAACGACCGACAGAATCTGCTTCCGATTCATTTCATACCCCTCACATTGGAATCACGGGACATTGCATCTCCACTCTACAAAAGGAAAATGTCCCACACGCAGGAACCCCCGTAAAAACCTTTTTGCATTAAAGCAGATGTTTTCCCATTTGCAAATGAAACTTGCCTTGTTATCGTGCCTTATGCATTTCAAACCCATGCCACCTCATCCGAACCGAACAAAGCTGCCTGCGACAATCCTGTTTTGTGCCATGTGCTACACGTTCCACGCAGCGGCTGGTGAGCAGGATGCCTGGACCAACCGCGCCGGACACCTCCTCCGCGCAACGCCCATCGCACTGCACGAAGAACGCATCGAATTCCAACTCCCGGAAAATTCCCGGACGGTAGAATATCCCTTGTCCGTCTTCCTGCCTTCAGAACAAATCCGCCTGAAACAGGGGCTCGGCATCACCTGCATGCCCGATGAAATCAAATCCACCTACGAGTTTTCCCTTCGAAGCATGGAACGGCTGAACATCCTCCACCGCAAAAGAAAAATAGATGACGCCGACTACCAAGCGAAACGAAGCAGTATCCTGCAACAGTTCCGCGATCAGGCCGCATCGCTGATCGAACAAAACAAACTCACCGCCAAACAACTCGATGCCATCCTCATGCAACTCGAATCACCATAAACGCCGGATAGTACCTCCGTGCCTTTGTGTGAAAATCTCTCCACCCGCTTTCCATGCGCCCTATGCGTTCTGTCGCGGCCAACTCTCCGCTCTCACTCTCCGCACGGCCCGTGAGGACACGGGCCCTCCCGGGAGGGACGTTGTCCCCAACGTCCTTTTATTTTTCTCCAGTTCATTCCTTATTTCTTTTTCCCACCGCGCTCCCGGGACAAATTCTGGAGGGCGTCGGGCCCCGACGCCTTGGGCGTGTGGAGTCACTCCGGCGTTGGGATGTTTTGACGGCTGGTGGTTTTGGCTTTGACGCCCAGGCGCGCGAGCCGCGCACCGTCCAGAGGAGAGGCGGCGCGTTGGGCGATCTCATATCCAACGCCTCGTGGGATGCGCTCACTCTC
>CAZBEO010000049.1:0-24390 GCA_964490935.1 uncultured Verrucomicrobiota bacterium | reverse complement strand
CGCAAGGGCTGGGATACGCATGTGCGGGGTGTCGGCCAGCAGTTCGCCACGGCGCGGGAAGCGATTGAGCAGTACCGTCGGGATAATCCGGGGGTGATTGATCAGGATCTGCCTCCGTTTGTGATCGGAAAAGAGGGCGCAGCAATTGGTCCGATCACAGAGCACGACAGCGTCGTTTATTTCAATTTCCGAGGGGATCGGGCTATCGAAATCAGTCTCGCGTTTGAAGATGAAACCATGGAGAAATTTGATCGGGGCCCGCGTCCGAACGTGGTGTATGCGGGGATGATGCAGTACGACGGCGATTTGAAATTGCCGAAGCGCTTTCTGGTGACGCCGCCGGCGATCGACCGGACGATGGGCGAGTATCTGGCCCGCGCGGGTGTTCCGCAGATGGCCATCAGCGAAACGCAGAAGTTTGGACACGTCACGTACTTTTTCAATGGCAACCGATCCGGAAAATTTGATGACAAGCTGGAGGAGTACGTCGAAGTCCCCTCGGATGTGCTTCCCTTCGAGCAGCGCCCCTGGATGAAGGCGGCGGAAATTACGGATTGCGTGATCGACGCCCTGAAGGGCGGAAAATACCGTCATATCCGCTTGAATTACGCGAATGGCGACATGGTCGGCCATACCGGTGTGTGCGAAGCGGTGGAAATCGCGGTGGAAACGGTGGACCTTTGTCTGGCGCGTCTGAAAAAGGCCGTCGAGGGAGCGAAGGGGATTTTGATCATTTCGGCGGATCATGGCAATTCGGATGATATGTACGAGCGGAACAAGAAGGGTGAAGTGCTGAAAAATGCCGAGACCGGCGCTATCGAAACGAAAACCGCGCACTCGCTCAATCCGGTGCCGGTGTACGTCTACGATCCGACTGGCTGTGCGAAGGCGCGCCTCTCGAATGCGCAGGATCTGGGCATCGCCAGTCTGGCGGCCACGGTGCTGACTCTGATGGGCTTCGAACCGCCGGAAGGGTATACGCCCAGCGTGGTGGATGTGGGCTGAACGGCTTGCCGTTCAGGCTTCCATCTGCGTAAAGATTATCCGGGAGGAATGAAATGGTGCGGCATGTCTTTCTGGAACGTGTGGAGCAGACGGTGCAGGAGCATCGGCTGCTGGAAGGCGTGACCCGGCTGGTGGTCGGCGTCTCCGGTGGTGCGGATTCTGTGGCCATGCTTTTTGCGCTGCACCATCTGCGCGGTCGCTATCCGATGGCGCTGACCGTGGCGCATCTGAATCATCAGATTCGGGGAGAGGATGCCCAGGCCGATGAGGACTTCGTGCGCGAACTGGCCGCCTCTCTGGAGCTTCCCTGTGTCACGGAAAAGGCGGATGTTCCGGCCATGAGCAGAGAATCCGGCGTATCCCTGGAAATGGCCGCACGAAATGCCCGCTTGGATTTTTTCCGTCGGGTGGTTGAGCGGGAGAAGGCCGATGCGGTGGCGGTGGCGCATACCTCCGATGATCAGGTGGAAACTATCCTGCTTCGTCTTTTCCGGGGTTGCGGCTTGCTCGGTCTCTCCGGGATTCCCCATACCAATGAGCTTAAAGGCATGCGCATCATACGTCCGCTTCGCGACAGGACCCATGAAGAGGCCGAGACCTTTCTAAAGGAACGCAAGCATCCCTGGCGGGAGGATGCCACCAATCAGGAGTTGGAATTCATGCGCAACCGGGTGCGGCATGAGGTGCTTCCGCTGTTGGAAAAGCGACTGAATCCTCGGGTGCGCGGCGCGCTGTTGCGCATGTCGGATATTGTGCGGGTGGATAATGAATGGTTGGACGGCGCAGCGGCTCATTCCTTTAAGAAATGCGTTGGCCCGGGAGAGGACCCGGTGTTGAGTCTGGATCGCCTTAATCGCCTGCCGTTGGCTGAACAGCGCCGTGTTATCATGAAGTGGCTGGCCGAGCAGCAGGTGGATCAGAAAAACCTCGATGCCGAATCCATCAAGCGCATTGAACGGTTGGCTTTGGCGATGCAGGGCTCCAAGAGTGTGCCCCTCAAATCCGGCTGGCGGGTAACCCGGGTATACAACAAGCTGGTGCTTCAACGGGGGGGGGGCAACCGGAAAAACGGATACGAGGTGCCTCTGGTGATTTCAGGAGTGACCAAGCTGGAAGAAGCGGGCCTGCTGATCACCACGGAGTTGACGCAGGGCATCGTACGGGAACAGGGTGCGCAAATCGGGGCGCTTCCGCTTTGCGCCACGCTGAATGCGGCGGTGATTGGAGATGCGCCGGTGACGGTTCGTGCCTGGCGTTTTGGCGATGTGTTCCGTCCGCTGGGCATGGAGGGGCACAAAAAGGTGCAGGATGTTTTTGTGAATCGAAAAGTACCGAGAGAGTGTCGGAGTCGCTGGCCGCTGCTCGAATGCCGTGGACAGATCATCTGGATTCCCGGTTATCAGGTAGGGAAAGGTTGGGAGCTTCCTGATGATCAAACCCCCGCTCTCAAAATTACCATCGAGCAGAGTTGCTTGTGAGTTGGAGGGCGTCGGGCTCCGACGCCTTGCGGTGGGATGGTTCGAGCGGTGGTGGGGTGATGTTTTGACACCCGAGGCGCCCGGGCCGTGCGCCGTCCAGTGGGCGGGATTGAGTCGCACATGCGTGCGCCTTGCGTGCGGAACGCTTTCTGGAGGGCGTCGGGCTCCGACGCCTTGCGGTGGGATGGTTCGAGCGGTGGTGGGGTGATGTTTTGACACCCGAGGCGCCCGGGCCGTGCGCCGTCCAGTGGGCGGGATTGAGTCGCACGTGCGTGCGCCTTGCGTGCGGAACGCTTTCTGGAGGGCGTCGGGCTTGCAGCAAAAAATCACATGACAGGGGTGGGTAAAGGTGCTATTTAAGGTTTCGTGACTACGTTATTGGACAATTTATGGCGTCTTCGTGTGAGTTGCAGAGCACGGTGGGTCCGTTGGATCGCGCCGGTCGGTTTGCTGCTGTTCGTGCTGTGCTGCGGGGCGGGGCGTGCCGCTGCGGAGGAACCAAGCGCGGAGGCAGCGATTAAGCTTTCGGTCATGGTGCAGGAGGGGCGTATTATTTTGTTGTGGACGCCCCCGAATCAAGCGCCCTCTGATGGCGTGAAGATATCCCGTGCGTTTGAACCGGACTTCAAGCCGGACACGGTGGATCAATATACGAAGTGGCTACCTGGCACGGGCTACAGTCAGTGCGTACTCTTCCCCAGCGCCGTCAGCGACAAGACCTATTATTACCGGGTGGCCTCGGTCGAGACGGGGGCGGAGGCGATTTGTTTGGCCCTTTCCAATCCGGTGAAGGTCGATGCCATGAAAAAGAGCGAAAAGAAGGCTTCCGATGAAGACCCGCTTTTTTCCGATGCCGGCTATGGGGTTGCTCCATGACCAGACGGCGCATCGGCATCTTCGGCGGTTCGTTCAATCCGATTCATCAGGGCCATCTGATTGTGGCGCAGGATGCGCTGGAGCAATTCGAGCTGGATGGCGTGCTGTTTGTGCCGTGCGGTGTGCCTGTGCATAAGAATCCGGACGCATTGGCTCCTTTTAAGCATCGTTATGCGATGGTGGAGGCGGCCATTGAGTCGGATTTGTGTTTTTCGGTGTCGGATGTGGAGGGGGTTCGTTCGGGTGGTTCTTATGCGGTGGATACGGTGGCTGCGTTGCAGGAGCAACATCCTGAAGACGAGTATGCCTTCATCATTGGCGCGGATACCCTCTTTGAACTGCACACCTGGTACCGGATTTATGAACTGCTCGAACGGTGTGAAGTACTGACGGTGTGCCGTCCCGGTGTGGAAATCGACGAGGCGGCGCGGGCACGCATTCAACTGTGTGCGCCCTGGCCCGAGCGGCTCTGCAGTCGGTTGGGGTCCGCTCATCTGATTGATATATCCTCCACCAACATCCGGATGCGTATTGCCGAGGGGATGCGGATCAGCTACCTTGTGCCTGCTGCGATCGAGATGTATGTCGCGGAGCATCATTTGTATTGTTCATAAGGTTTAACGTAACGGTAAAGGGAGGTTTCTCATCGACTCATTAGAGCTGGCCAAGAAAATCAGGGATATTCTGTCGGACAAAAAGGGCGAGAACATCGTCATCATGGATGTGGACAAGATATCCAGCATTACGGATTATTTTGTGATCGCATCGGGTGCAAACGGGCCTCACCTCAAGGCGTTGGGCAGCGAGGTGGAGCGAGTGCTAAAGAAGGAGGAGCAGATTCAGTGCACGCATCGCTCAGGTACCTTCGAGAGCCATTGGATCGTCCTAGATTATTTCTCGGTGGTGGTTCACGTTTTTCTGCCTGAGGTGCGGGAGTATTACAGTCTGGAACGCCTGTGGAGCGATGCGCCAACCGTGGAATGACGGGGTGGAGCGCAGGAGAGGAACGTGGATGAAGGAGACGTATCAGTCCATCCCGCCACCGGTGAAAACGGCGGGCGAATTACTGGATATGTATTATCTGGATATGCGCTCGGGCATCCTCGAAGCGGCTGCGGCGTTCGACCGTGTGCAGCTTGCCGAAGGCGGCGGGTCGATGGCGGATGATCGGCGCGTCGCGCTGCTGCGCGAGGCCTGCCGCATGGCGGCTGGCGATGAGCCGGACCGCACGGAGCGGATTCTGCGGCTCCTCTCGGAGGAGGCGTCATGAAGGTGATCGAGCCGCATATTCACATGATCGCCCGTACCACACAGGACTATGAACGCATGGCCCGCATGCATACCGTGGCCTGCTGCGAACCTTCGTTCTGGGCGGGATACGACCGCACCTCCGCGTTGGCCTTTCACGATTATTTTACGCACCTGACCACCTTCGAGCCGAAGCGTGCTGCGCAGTATCTCATCGAGCATTACTGCTGGATCTGCCTGAATCCCAAGGAGGCCGAAAATCAGGAACTGGCCCGCGAGGTGCTCGCCTTCATTCCGGAATTTCTGGACAAGCCGAATGTGCTGGGTATCGGGGAGATCGGACTGAACAAGAATACGCGCAACGAGATGAACGTCTTCGAGCGGCAGGTGGAAATGGCCCTTGAGCGGGGGCAACTCATCTGGATTCACACGCCGCACCTTCACGACAAACTCAAGGGAACCCGCATGATGCTTGATTATCTGAAGGGACACGGAGGTGTCGATCCCGAGCGCGTCTGCTTTGATCATTGCGAAGAGCATACGATTCCCATGCTGCGCGACGCCGGATTCTGGACGGCCATGACCATCTATCCCGTTACTAAAAATTCCGCCCAGCGCGTGGTGGACGCCGTCGAGCGCTTCGGGCTTGATCATCAGTTGGTGGATGCCTCGGGCGACTGGGGCCCCTCCGATCCGGGCACCCTGCACGATGCCCTTTTCGAGATGCGTCGGCGCGGTCACACCGAAGAACATGTCGAAACGGTGTTTTACAACAATCCCTGCTATTTTCTCGGTCAATCGCCGCACTTCAAACCGCGCCCAACGCGCCCGAAAGAGGCGGCGTGGAATACGGTTGCCGGGGAGCGCTTGTGAAGGCGGCACTGGTGGCCTATGAAGATCAAACCGCGCCGATGGAATGCCCTTACGGTCACACCACGCGGATTGTGACCGGCGGTGCGGGCGGCGTGGCCAACGTGCATGTGGTGGAAGTCACCGAAGGGCGTCCTCATGTTCATGAGGGCTACGATGAAGTGTATTACGTTCTTTCGGGTACGGGGGAGCTGGAGCTGGACGGAATGCGGCATCCGCTTCGTCCCGGCGCGGTGGTTGTGATCCCCGCCGGAATGCCGCACGCCCTTGAGTCGGATTCGGAGACGCCCCTGAAATTTGTCATCTTCGGTACGCCGCCTGTCCCGCTCGATGATTCGCGTGCCGTCCCGCGAGCTGTATAGGGAGGGCCCGTGTCCCCATGGGCCGTGCGGAGAGTGAGCGCGGAGAGCAGGAGAAATAAGGACTGATTTGGGGAAAAATAAAAGGACGTTGGAGACAACGTCCCTCCCGGCCCCCACCTGCTGGAGGGCACGCGGCTCGCGTGCCTTGCGCGTCAGAACCAGATGCCCATTGTTTTGCGAACCCATTCCCCGGGCGTCTCCACCGTACGATCTCACACACCGTAAGGCGTCGGAGCCCGACGCCGTCCAGATGAGAAAGCGAAGGATTTACCGGGTGATGCAGACGCCACCTTCAGGGGTGACGATGAAGGTGTTTTCCGTGCCGACCATGCCCTGGTCGGGTATCCAGGCCTTGGGTTCGAGGGCCATGACCATGTTGGCTTCGAGCGGTTCATCAAAGCCTTTGGCTATCACGGGATATTCATCAATTTCCAGGCCGACTCCGTGGCCGAGAAAACGTACTTGCTCGGCGCCGGAACCCATGAATCCGGAGAGAAAGTCCGGCTCCAGATCCGCTAGGATTTCTTCATAGATGACCGAAGGGATCTGGCCGGGCCGCAGACGCTCGGCAGCAAGACGCTCAATTTCGAGGCAGGTTCGATGTGCCCTTTCGGCTTCGGGTGAGAAGGCCCCCTGAAAGACGAGCGTGACGGTTTTGTCGGAGTGATAGCCCTGTATGTTGCATCCGGTATCGACGGAGATAATGTCGCCGGGGCGCAGGAAGCGGTCGGGGCTTCCGAAGAAGGGTGCCGAAGGGCCGATGCCGCGCACGCCGCCGGGACTGGTAAAGGGATTGCCGTAGAGGGCGCTCTCGCCGAAACAGACTTGGCCAAGCATCAGTTCGGAATTAAAGGCGTGTACGCGTGAAATGGCGTGATGTCCGCGCTGGAGCAGGGCGTGAAAGATGTCGGCGGCGAGTTCCGCCTCGCTCATGCCCTCACGCAGCAGCGGGGGAAGGTCGTCCTCCAGCACGGCTCGATGAATGGCACCAGCCTGTCGAAGCAGATTCAACTCGAAGTCGCTTTTCACGGAGCGTACGGCGGCGATCGAACCATCAATCGACTCGGTTCTGGCGAATCCGAACGCCTTGTTGAATCGTGCATAGAGAGACAACGGGACGGTGTCCATTTCGAGCAGAATGGTGTCGCCATACGAGGCGGCATCGCCCGCGGCATCGCGAAACGAAGACATGGGCCGAATGTCGGGGAAGGCGGACTCTGAGCAGGCGCGGGAGTGACTGCGTTTGACCCAGAAGACGGCCTCGCCGTCGCGCGGGATCAGGAGGATTCCGTTCTGCATGGTTCCAGTGAGATAATACAGATTGACGCGCCCGAGGAAGGTGGCACAGTGCCACTCGGGGTGGTCGAGGTCCAGGCGCACGCGCAGGCGACTCAATCGATGGCTTAATTCTTCTTTATGTACGAGGGTGTTTAAGGTATTCATGCCGCTCAGCATAACGCAAGAGAGCGAAAAAAAAAGTTCCAACGATTGGAAAAGTGCCCTGAGGGCATCTTTTTACTTTTCCAATGGTTGGAAAAATTTAAATTTGAATGGAATAAGGTATTGAAGAAGCTTTCATGGTCATACGGCGGGTTGTTCGGGGTGTCGTTGCTGGCGGCGTTGCTGCTGAGTTCCGGCAGTGTGCTGTTTGGGAATTTGAATCAGGACGAGGGGTGGTATCTGTACGCGGCGGGGATGATGGCCCGGGGATTCGAGCCGTATCGTGATTTTGCTTTTACACAGGGGCCCATGCTGCCGCGCGTATATGCTTTGTTTTATGACGTGGTTCAGGCGCAGGGGGTGCTGGGTGCGCGGGTACTGACGGCACTGCTGGGGCTGGCGGCGTGCGGTTTGGCCTCGGGGCTGGCGGCACGTTTGGCTTTGCCGGGTTGGAAACGGTTCGCGGGGTTGGCAACGTTCATGCTGTTGGGGCTGAATGCGTATCACGCCTATTTTTCTGCCATCGTCAAAACGTATTCGCTTTGTAGCGTGTTTTTGCTTGGGGGCTTGCTGCTGATCGCATGGACGGATGGTGCGCGGCGCCTGCGCGATTCGGTGCTGTGCGTTGCGGGAGGATTGCTGCTGGCGTTGGCGACTGGGACGCGGCTTTCGGCGGGCGCGGCGCTGGGTGCTGCGGGGATTTATCTGCTGGTGCGTGATCGGTCGAGCGTGGCACGCTGGGTGTCGTTGGGCGTGGGCGGTTTGGTGGGGCTGGCGTGGGTGTTTGGACGCGGTCTGTTGCAGGCGCCGGAGGCTCTGCGTTTCGGTTTGCTGGATTATCATTCTCTGCGTGAGGCGCCGGGATTAGCGCAGACGTTGATTTTGAAGGCGGGATTTCTTTCGCGTCTGGTGCAGGGCTATTATCCGGCGGCGGTGCTGACGGCGCTTCTTGTGATCGTTTGGTTGGTCTTGGGAAAAGGGCGGGGGGCCTCCATCGGAAAGCGTGTTGGCACGGGGGTGCTCTGGTCGGCTGGTCTGGCGATGACGGCGGTACATTTGGCGGCGCCGTTTCCGTATGATGATTATCAGGTGATGGTCATGCCGGTGTTGACGGGTGCGGTGGTGTGTTCGCTGGCTGGCCTGTTGGTGGATTCGTCATTTTGGACACCGGTGCGGCGCGTGTGGTTGCTGCTTGCGTTGGGCTTCGCCTGCGTGTTGTCGGCTGGTTCTTCGCCGGTGCTGCAGGACTGGATGGTGATTGGGCGCGATCGGATTTGGTGGCGTATGAAGGATCGACCCGACGTGCTTAAGCTGCGCGATGCGGGGCGCGAATTGAAGGTGAGGCTGGGGGATGATCGCCTGCTGCTTACGCAGGATACGTATCTGGCCGTGGAGGCGGATGCGATGGTGCCACACGGCATGGAGATGGGTCCATTTTGCTATTATCCGGGGTTTACCTCGTCGGAGGCGGCATCGGCAGGCGGCGTGTTGAATCGAGAAGCGTTGCTGGATATCTTGCGTAGTGCCGAGGCGGAGTTTGCGGCGTTCAGTGGCTATGGGCTGGCCATTCGGAGCCCGGAAGTCACGGAATTGACCCCGGCGGAGCAGGCGGAACTGCGCGGCGCTCTTGAAGAGGCTTATGAACCGGTGCGAACCGTGTCCGACTTCGGGCAGGGTCATACCCCGCTCACGATTTATCAACGCAAATCCTCCGTCGCGCCTCTGGAAAAGCAGCCATGAAAATTTCCATCATTTCTCCGGCGCACAATGAGGCGGAACGCATCAGACCGTTTCTGGATTCCTACTGTTCGTATTTTGCCGAAAAGCAAACGGCGGTGCGCGATGTGGAAATCATCGTGGTGGTGAATCATTCGACGGATGCGACCGAAAGCATCGTGCGCGACTACATGCAGACGTATCCGTTTCTCAAGCTGATGGTAGAAGAAGGCAAGGTGGGGAAGGGCGGTGCGCTGCTGCTTGGATTTGATCAGGCCGATGGCGATTGGATTGGGTTTGTGGATGCCGATGGCGCCACACCACCGGATGCCTTCATGGATTTGATTCAGCACCTGGATAGGGCCGAGGTGATCATCGCCTCGCGCTGGATGCCGGGGGCCGATGTGCAGCCGCCGCAGCCGCTGAGCCGCCGCGTGGCGTCGCGTATTTTTAACACAATGGTTCGGTGGATGTTCGGCTTTAAAATCAGCGATACGCAGTGCGGTGCGAAGTTGATGAAGGGCGACGCGCTGAGGAAGGTCCGTCCGGATGTGGGAATTACGCAATGGGCGTTTGATGTGGATTTGCTGTATCAATTCAAGCGGCACGGATTTCGCATTGAGGAGTATCCGACGCGCTGGCACGATGTGAGCGGATCGAAGGTGGATGTGGTTCGGGCCTCGCTTGAAATGACGGTGGCGCTGGTGCGTCTGCGTCTGATTTATTCACCGTTTCGTTTTATTGTGAAGTTGTATGATCTGACGCTCGGGCATTGGCTCAAGCGGCATTGATGGAGTGCATTTTACTCATGGACGAAGAAGAAAAACAAAAAATCCGAGAGGCCCGCGAGCGGGAGGAACTCGAGCGATTTCAAGTGCGAGTGAAAGAGCGGGAGGCGGAACTGGGTGCCGTGAAGCGGCGTTATGGCACCAGTCGCAATGTGAACAACCGGAGAAACCTGCTTTGGCTGATTTTCGCCTTGCTGCTGTCGGGCGGTGCCTGGGCCGTGTCGCGCTTTCTGGCGTCGGACTTATTCCGGCTGATGACCGGGGTGGGAGAGTAGATGCGGCTCGCCTTTCAAGCCAATGAAAATCTTTCCGACCAGGACAGCGAGGTGCGGGCCGATAAAGACCGCTCGACTTCCCTGATCCGCGAGAGCGTCTTTCTTACCATCATCATGGGCGCGGCCAATCTGGCCAATGTGATCTTCCAGATTCTGATGGGGCGTTGGCTGACGGCATCCGATTACGGGGTCCTGATGGCTATGATCGGTATCCTCTATATTCTGAATGTACCAGCGGATTCCTTTCGTACGGTGATGGCCTATTTTGCGGCACGGGAGACCACGGGAAACGGGCGGTCATGCGAGGTGGCGATCGGACTCTACCGGCAGGTGATGCGTCGGCTCCTGGTGGTCTCGGGGATTATCCTGCTGGTAATGACGTGCAGTGCGCCGTGGCTGATCGGGGTGTTTCATCTGGAAGGCCCGGGGCCGCTCTACGCCGCGATGCTGGTGTGTGTTTCGACGCTGGCGATGACGACCTTTCAGGGGGTGTTGCAGGGGACGGAGCGTTTTGGCTGGTACGGCGTGTCGATGAACTGCTGGTTCTGGGGTCGGCTGCTCTTTGCGGCGCTGCTGGTGTATGCCGGTTTTCGGGCGACGGGTGCGCTGGCCGGGATGACGCTGGGCGCACTGGCGGGAGTGATTATTCCGCGCCTGCTTTTGCATCGGGAGCTGTTCGCCGGCCGTGTTGCAACGCCATCAAGCGGCACGATGCGTCCGCTTTATCGTTACATTGCCAAAGTGACTCTGGCTTATGCGCTCTTCATGATCCTGGCCAACATGGATGTGCTGGCGGTGAAGCATTGGTTTCCGCCGGAGGTTGCTGGAGAATTTTCGCGGGGGGCGATGCTGGCGCATCTGATTTGGCTGATGCCGTTTCCGGTGGTGATGGCGATGTTCCCCAAGCTGGTGGCGGCGAGAAACGATCAGGTAGTGCGGAGGCGCCTGCTGGTCAAGGGGATTGCCGTAGGCGCGGGGACTTCTCTTCTGCTGGCGGCGGTACTGCTGGTCTTCAGCCCGTATATCTTCCACATTCTTTTCGGATCATCGTCGAATGAGATGATTGGACACATGCCGGTTTTTCTTTCAGCCATGCTGCCGGTCTCGTTTCTTTTTGTGTTGTTGAATTATGAGTTGGCACTGAACAAGCGGGCCTTTCTCGGGCCGCTGATGCTGGGCAACCTGCTGCTGATTGGCGCGCTGTGCGTTCGGCACGGCTCGATCGAACAAATTTTGGAAACCCTGCTGATCGGATGCTGGCTTTTATTTGCCGCGCAGATGCTGTTTTTCCTCATTCGCTACCGGATGGGCGGCAAGCGAAACGCCGCCGGATAACATCGGAAAGGAACAACCCCTATGCACAGAAAATCCCTGCTCGATCAAGTAGCCGACTATCGAATGCGCTATCCGGAAGAATGCGCCTGTATTGATGCCTTTGAAAAATTTGTCGCAGAGCATCCCGATTGTTTTGAGCGGTCCCTTGCTATCGGTCACGTGACGGGATCGGCGTGGGTGGTGAATCGAGACGGCACGCATACCCTGCTCACCCATCACCGCAAACTTAATCGCTGGCTACAGCCCGGAGGACATGCCGATGGAAATCCAAGCGTCATGGAAACGGCGCAGCGGGAAGCACGCGAGGAAACCGGCATTGAATCCATTGTTCCCGTGACCAACGAAATCTTTGACCTGGACATTCATCGGATTCCGGCGCGTGGGGAGGAAGCCGCTCACGATCATTATGATGTGCGCTTCGCCGTACGAACCACGGACTTGGAGGAGTTCACGGTGAGCGGAGAATCCCATGCTCTTTGCTGGCAGCCGATTGATCGCCTGAAAGAAAAGACGGACGAAGAAAGTATGCACCGCATGCAACGAAAATGGCGGATGCGGAAGTGATTCCTTAAAAGCCTTGACTCCGAAATATCTCTGGCCTACTATCCAATCAGTAATAAATACTATTAAATAATAATTATGAAGAAGACTAGCGCATCCATTAAAGCCGCCTTTCTTGAGCGGTGTCGCGAGGCAGGCCTGAAAGCCACGCCACAGCGGTTGGCTATTTATGCGGAACTGACGGCCAGCCAGGGACACCCGGACGCCGAAACGGTGTATTTCCGTGTGCGGCGCGGTATCCCCTCGATTTCTTTTGATACAGTGTATCGGACTCTGCGAGCGTTCACGGAACACGGGATGATCACCCGGTTGAGCACGGCAACCGACCGTGCGCGCTTTGATCCCGTTATGAGCCCGCATCATCATTTTGTGTGTGAACAGTGCGGGGGAATCGTGGACTTTCACAGTGAAGAGAACGGGTTGGATCGTTTACCGAAGGAGGTGTCGGAAATTGGACACCCGAAGTCGGTTCATGTAGAGATTCGCGGGATATGTCAGTCATGCGCGAACAGGAAAAAACCAAAAACAAAAGGAGCACGGAGTAATGAGTGAACAGGAAGTCAGAAACATGCCTTTGATAGGCGATAAGGCCCCGGAATTTAAAGCGGTATCAACCCAGGGAGAAATCAACTTCCCAAAGGATTACGAGGGAAGTTGGGTGGTCTTCTTTTCGCATCCGGCTGATTTTACCCCAGTCTGTACGACGGAATTTATGACCTTCGCCACCATGCAGGAAGACTTTGCCAAGCGAAACTGCAAGCTGCTGGGTCTTTCGATCGACAGCATTTATGCGCACATTGCTTGGCTTCGTACGATCAAGGAAAAGATTGAGTACAAGGGCATGAAAGACGTGGAAGTCACCTTCCCGCTGATTGAAGACCTGAAAATGAACGTGGCCAAGGCTTTTGGGATGTTGCAGCCGGGTGCCAGCAGTACGCAGGCGGTGCGTGCGGTGTTTATGGTAGACCCGAAGAGTATCGTTCGCGCCATCCTGTATTACCCGCTCTCTAATGGGCGAAATATGGATGAAGTAATGCGTCTTTTGATAGCCATGCAGACGTCGGATGAATACGGGATCGCGACGCCGGCGAATTGGCGTCCGGGGGATGACGTGATCGTGCCGCCTCCTGGGTCGTGCGGAGTCGCGAAAGACCGCACCACCACGCCGGACCCGGATGTGAAATGTCTGGACTGGTTTATGTGCCTGAAAAAATCGCCGATCAAGAGCTAGCAGAATGACGGGCTTTAGGCCCGCCATCCTGCTAGTGAACAACAGCGGGTACGCTGTTGTGGAATATCCTGTTGCAGAATAGTGGCTGGGAAGTGTGAGAGCCTTCCGGAGACAGCAAAGAATAAAATATAGGAAGGGGTGGTAGTCCGCCCCTTCCTTTTTTAATTTTTGTTTGAAATCCCAAAATAAAAATTAAACCTTTTGCGGGGTGGTGCGTACTCTACTGCTAGGTTATGAACTTAAAGACACTACATGATCAGCTAAGCATACGCCTCTTCCTGCAGACCCTGCAGGACCAATACGCGGAGGCGTTCACGAATCATGATCTGGAAACCATGACCGAATCCAGCGGTGCTCTCAGCATCGCCTATTCCAGCCTCGGAAATCATGCCCTGGCCCGCAAATGGGCCGATGCTTTCTGGGAAGCCTGGCACCAGAAATAAGCCTTTTTCGGCTACGGCTCGCGAGCCGTATAAACTCTGATCCTGCGCAAAAACTCCTGCAAAGGGTTCCACTTATCATTTGCGGTGCGGGCGGTGGTGCGCTATGAATGCTTTTCGTATTTTTGACGATGGATGCTGGGCATGCCGGTGAGGAACCGGCGGATGTGGTTTGCTCTATGATTGGAATTGTTGATTACGGGATGGGAAACCTGGGAAGCGTGGAAAATGCGTGCCGTTTTTTGAAGCGGGACGCCCGAGTGGTTTCGTCGCCGGATGCGGTGCAGGATTGTACGGCGTTGATTCTTCCGGGGGTGGGGGCGTTCGGCGACTGCATGAAGAATTTGCGGCAGCGAGGTTTCGCGGAACGACTGGTGGATTGGATGGACTCGGGGCGTTGGCTACTGGGCATATGCCTTGGATTGCAGGTGCTTTTTGAAGAGAGCGAGGAGTCGCCGGGCGTTGCGGGGCTGGGGGTGTTGCCGGGGCGGGTGCGCCTTTTTCAGTTGTCGCCGGAATTCAAGGTGCCGCAAATCGGCTGGAATCAGGTGAAGCAGATGAAGCCGGATTGCCCGCTGTTTGACGGTGTTGAGGACGAGTCGCATTTTTATTTTGTGCACAGTTATTATGCGGCGCCGTCGGAGGACGCGGTGACGGCTGGGACCACAGATTTCGGCGGGGCATATACCTCGGCGGTGTGGCGTGACGGGCTGATGGCGGTTCAGTTCCATCCTGAAAAGAGCCATCGCGTAGGACTGAAGATGCTGGATAATTTCTGTGCAGCGGCGGAAAAACACGCGGATGCGTGCGGCGTGGTTGAATGAGGTCGCGTCAATCGCGGCGGATGGGAGAAGGGATGAGGGATGGCATGATGATACTACCGGCGATTGATATGAAGGGCGGGCGGTGCGTACGCCTAAAACAGGGGCGCGCGGAGGATGAGACCGTGTATTCGGATGATCCGGTGGCGATGGCGCACCGCTGGGAGGATTCGGGCGCGGAATATCTGCACTTGGTGGATTTGGATGGTGCCTTTCAGGGCGCGCCGGCCCATGCGGAGGTCGTGTTGCGTATTGCGAAGGAATTGAGGATTCCGGTAGAGATTGGCGGCGGGATTCGGACGGAAGAGCAGATGGACCGCTATCTGGATGGCGGAGTGGACCGGGTGATTCTCGGTACGCGGGCGTGTGAATCCGAGGACGCGCTGCAGCGCCTGGTGGATCGGTTTGGTGCCGGCGTGGCGGTGGGGATTGACGCCCGCGACGGCTTTGTGCAGGTGAAGGGTTGGACGGAAACTACCGCGCTTACAGCCCTTGACCTCGCGAAGCGCATGGAGCGGCTCGGCGTAAAAACAATTATCTATACCGATACGGCCCGCGACGGCATGATGCGCGGCGTGAATGCGGAGGCGATGGCGGCCATGTGCGATGCGGTGGGCTGTTCGGTGGTGGCCTCGGGCGGTGTGACGACGGCGGAGGACGTGCGCGCGTTGGCGGCACTCGGGCGAAAAAATCTGTCCGGCGTAATCGTCGGCAAGGCGCTGTATGAAGGTACGGTGACCATGAAGGAGCTGTTGTGCATCTGACGTATTCTGAAACAACTTTGTCGAGCGGCATTCGCGTGGTGACCAGTCATATTCCCTATGTGGACAGTGCGGCGGTCGGCTTTTGGGTTGGCGTGGGCGGACGCTATGAATCGAAAAGAATGTCCGGCGTGAGTCACTTCATTGAGCATTTGCTTTTTAAGGGAACGAAGACGCGGTCGGCGCGTGAAATTTCGGAGGCGATCGAGGGACGTGGCGGCTATTTCAATGCGTTCACGCAGGAGGATGCCACCTGTTATTACGCCCGCATCAGCGCAGAGCATGTGTTTCGCGTGATGGATATTCTGGCGGATATGTATGTGAATCCCCGATTTGATGGAGGGGATATTGATAAAGAGCGGCGCGTGATTCTGGAAGAGATCATGATGTATCGGGATCAGCCCCATCAGTTGGCTCAAGAAGACCTCAGTGATCTGTTGTGGTCGAATCATCCACTGGGCCGCACGCTGATTGGTACGCCCGCTACGGTGATGCGCATGACGCGCGAGGAAATTCTGGGGTATAAATTGAAAAAGTACCGTCCGTGCAACACGGTGGTGGCGGTGGCGGGCAAGGTGGATCATGATGCCTGCTGCGCGTATCTCGAAAAGGCGTTGGATGTGCCGCGCGGATCGGCACCGAAGTATCTTCGGGCGGATCGAAGCACCGAGCAGCGGGATGTTTCGGTGCGGAAGAAGCCGATCGAGCAGGCCCATCTGGCGATGGGACTTCGTCTTTTCGGGCGGAAAGATCCGCGCCGCTATCCGCTGAAACTGTTGAGCGTCATTCTGGGTGAAAACATGAGTTCACGTCTCTTTCAGGTGGTTCGGGAACGGCATGGTATGGCCTATTCGGTGCACAGCGGAGTGCATCTCTATGAAGATACCGGGGCGCTGCTGATTACGGCCGGTCTGGATCGTACGCGCTGTGCGCCCGCAATGAAACTGATTCTGCGCGAGTTGCATCGGCTGGCCGAGAAGAAGGTGTCGGCCCGCGAGCTGAAGATGGCCAAGGATTATGCGGGCGGCCAGCTTCGGATCGGACTCGAGGGGACCTCGAATCAGATGATCTGGGTGGGTGAGCATCTGCTGACCTTCGGGAATGTCCGCCAGCCTCAGACCATTATCGATCGACTGGATGCGGTGACGGCGGAGGACATTGCGAATCTGGCCGGGCAGGTGTTGAAGAACAAGCGCCTGAGCGCGGCACTGCTGCTTCCCGAGGAAAGTCGGGAGACGACCGAGCAGGTGCGTGAATTGATTCACGGCTGAGGGCGATGCCTCATTTCTCCCGCAACGGCATGCGTTCGTCTGCGGATTGAAACACGTACAGCAATCCGCCGAACAGGCTCCAGAAAAGGCCACCGAAATAGACCAGCAGCGATAGCGGGATGGTGCGGTAGGTGGCCACGCCGAGGGTTTTGAAAAATTCCGCGAAGAGTCCTTCGCGCACGCCCAGCGCGCCGGGCGTGATGGGTATGGCCGTCAGCACGGTGATGATCGGAAAGAGTGTGAAATAGTATCCGATCGGCAGGGCAATCATCAGGCTTCGCGCAAAGCAAACGCAAGCGAGCGTGAGTAGAATCAGATTCAGCATTGAATAGATCAGGCAGACCAGCAGGACCGCTGGATGGGCCCTGTAATAATAGGCCACCTCATAGACCTTCCGCAGCATCGGCCCGAAACGGGATTTTTCCAATCGTTGGAAAAACGGATAGACGGAAAAGAGGTTGCGCCGCAGCGCCAGAATCAGCAGCAGTGCCGCGCAGAAGGCACTGGCCAGCATCATGCCGCCGCAGGCGGTCAGCAGCGTATGTTCAAAAAAGAGACGCAGATGAACCAAGATCATGAAGACGCCGAAAAACAGCGTGGTGAGCAGGCCGATTGCCCGGTCCACCAAGACAGTAGAGGCGGCACGGGTTTTCTCCTGATTGCACAGGCGTGCGGCGTACCACGCACGTACCACATCCCCGCCGCAGCCGCCCGGTAGGAAGGAATTAAAAAACTGACCGATAAAGAAGAGGCGGAACACGGTGCGCATCGGCAGGTGAAATTGTTGAGTGCGCAGAATGAGATGCCAGCGGGCGCATCCCGCCAGCAGGCCGACAAAGGTTGCAGCAAGCCCGGCCAGCCACCACGGCCACTGTCGAAACCCCTCGATAAGCACCTCCTGAAGGGTGCGGAGAGGGAGGCGATAAAGCAGCCAAGCGAAGATGACCGCGGCCAGCAGAATGCGCAGCAGTTGAAAGGAGATCTGTCTTCGGGAGGACTTATTCATCGCGGCAGGTTTGCAACAGATACGCGTAGATGTCGCGCAGGGTTTTTTCGATGGGAATTTCGGGGAACCAGCCGATTTCTCGGCGTATGCGTGAGGTGTCGAGGGTGGGGAGGCAATCGGTGGGGCGGTAGCGGGCCGGGTCCACTTCGATTTCCGGGTGTACGCCGGCGATGTCGCAGAGGGCATCGAGTACGAAACGGATGCGTTGCGGGGAACCCGATGCAATGTTGTAGGCCTGCCCCGGAACGCCTTTTTCCAGCAGCATGAGATAGGCCCGTGTTACGTCGCGCACATCCGTGAAGTTGCGCATGTTTTCCAGATTACCCACGAGCATTCGCGGGCTTTTTTTGTCGAGCGAGATTTCCGCGAGTTGTCGGGCAAAGGCGGCGGTGACGAAGAGGTCGGATTGTCCTGGGCCGGTATGGTTATCCGGGCGGGCGCAGAGGACGGGTTGTTTGTAGTGTTCGGAGCAGACCAGGGCGTGGCGGTCGGCGGCCTGCTTGGCGATGGCGTAGGGATTAGCCGGGAGCATGAGGTCGTCCTCGCGCATGGGCAACTCCGCCTGGTAGCGCCCGTAAATCTCTCCGGAACTGACCATGATGACTCGCGCTTTGGGCCGGATTTTCCGAAAGGTTTCGAGGAGATTCACCGTGCCTATCAGATTGACCTGATACACCAACTGGGGATTCTGCCAGCCGATGGGTACAAAGGCAATGCCGCCCAGGTGAATGCAGCCGTCTGGTTGTGACTCGGCGATCACCCGTTCCAGGCATTGGATGTCGCACACGTCCCCCGCATAGGTCGGGGCGGTGGTTGGTTCTGGTGGCGGGTTCAGATCGAAGAGAATGGGGGCGTGGCCGCGCTGTTGCAGGAGTTGCACCATGTGCCGTCCGACAAAACCATTGGCGCCGGTGACTAGAATTTTCATACTTTCACACTTTCGTTTGCATGTGGGGCGGGGCCTTCTGTCCAGGCCCGCTTAATGATGTCGAAACCGGTGAGCACATCCGCCTGGGAGACGTAGGGACTCGGCTCGAGCACGCGGAAGATTTCTAGTGTGCCGAAAGGACGGAAGTGCGTGAAGTCGATGGCCCCTTTTGGCGGCATGACATGATCTCCGGTGGGGGGGATGACATCATGAATATGCATGCCGATCAGCCAGGGCTGGAGTCGTTCGAGCCAGCGCTCATGATTGATCAGTCCGAGGTTTTGTCGAACCTGTCCGTGACCCATGTCGTGCCAGTAGCCCAGCCGGGGTGAATTGAACTGTTCGAGGATGCGGGTCAGTTCCATTTCGGTGGGTATGGATTCCCACGAGGGCAGGTTTTCGATACCGAGGCGTATCTGGCACTCCTCCAGAATGGGCAGAATCTGTTCCAGGCTTCGCTGGAGATGCTCAAGTTGGACCGGAACTTTCCGTTCGCGTTGAATCTGCATTTTCATTTTCAGGCGTTCATATTTTGCGGTGAAGAGTTTGCCGGCCCGGTGCAGGTCGATCAGGCGGGGGGTATAGCGCCGCATTTTGACGTTGCCAGAGTGCAGGACCACGGCCTGCGCACCGATTCCGGCGGCAAATCGAATCGTTTGGATGGTATGGGTGAGGGCCAGACTGCGGACCCCGTCGCGCAGGTCCGAAAGAGTCCACAGTTCAGGATGCCCACGCATCACGCCCGCCGGGATCGGACAGAAATTATGTACGGTATCCACGAGTCCCGGATGCCGCTCGACCATGGACTGAACGCCGGGTACCAAGTCCTGTCGCAGATCATAGCCCAGTTCCAGGCGGTCAAAGCCCATATCCAGGATTTCCTGAACCAGAGCTTCGCCATCGGCATGGCGATGGGCGTTCCATCGGGTGGAGAGTGCAAACTTCATAATCAGGGGTGATAATAGAAAACTCTCCCGGTTTGGGGGAGAGTTTTCTTTCATGAATCACCATTCATTTGCCTAAGGCGGAGTCGCCTGCGGCATCGAACTATAGGCGCGTACGAGCGCGAGCCTGCTTGCGGCGCTTCTTCTCGCTTGGCTTTTCGTAATGACGATGCGAACGCATTTCCCGCATCACGCCTTCTTTATCAAGTTTCTTTTTCAAGCGGCGAAGCGCTTTTTCCACGGATTCGCCTTTTCGGACTTTGACTTCTACCATGATTCTGGATTCACCCCCTCAAACAGTTGGTGGTTCAGTAAAACAGGTGCGGAAGATAGAAGAAAATGGAGAGGCTGTCAATTTGAAGGCGCATTTATTTACAGTAGGGATACCGCTTGTCATTTGGAGGGGGAGGCGGTAGCATCTGAATTCATTCAGATGGAGAGTCTGTATTAGATCGTGTATCCAGTGGTTACTGTTATTGCGCCGTGTGAAGGAGAGCATTATGAATTCATTGAAAAAGCAGGTGGGATGTCTAGTGTTTTTTGTTTGTCTGATCGGCTGGGTCCCGGCGCTCTTTGCACAGGCGCCGATTCTAACGGTGATTCCGACGGTGGGCCCAACGATGACTCCTACGCCGCTGCCGGAGGTCTTTACGGAATTTTCAGAGACCTTTGAAGGGGCGTACCCGCCCGCTCTCTGGTTAGCCAACGGTGCCGAACGCATTGACACCCTTTCGCACTCGGTCTCGCATTCCATCCTGCTCGAACAAGATGGCGATTGGTTGGTCACCCCGTTCATGAAAACAGCGGGCAACCAGCTTCAGTTCTTTTACCGAGTGACGGATAGTGTCATGTGGCGGATGCTGCGGTTGGAGTATTCCACGAACGGTGTTGACTGGACCCTCTGGTGGAAGCTCTCCTGTACGCCAAATTATTGGTTCCGCAAACAACTGGATATTTCTACATTCGGTGCGGAGCGGGTGAAAATTCGTTTTTCCTGGGACACCGGAAATGATGCGGGCGCGCTGGTGTATCTGGATGATGTTTCTCTCAGCGCATTGCCCTCCCGCGCCGCGCCCGCGCCGGTGGATTTTGATGGCGATGGTGTGAGCGATTTGGGTCTCTACTGGCCTGAGGGCGGCACATGGTATGCGCATTGTTCGGGAGGTGTGAATCCTGATCCGCTGAATTACGGATGGAGCGCGGCCATGCCGGTGCCCGGTGATTACGATGGCGATCAGATCACGGACCGCGCACTCTTTTGGCCCGAGGGTGGCTTGTGGTATATTTATAGTTCGTCTTTCGGCCCGCTGACACCCATCAATTATGGATGGAGCGAGATGATTCCGGTGCCCGCCGATTATGACGGCGATGGGGTGACGGATCTTGCGGGTTACTACGCCGGTTGGTGGTATATTCTCTACTCGCGGGATGGATCTGCGGCCTCGCAGGCGGAGCCGGTCAGCGGCGGTGTCAATCAAGCGGCAATCAATTATGGTTGGTCGGGCGCGATTCCGGTTCCCGGCGATTACGATGACGACGGCAAAACCGATTTGGCCGTTTATTATCCAACCGACGGGCTGTGGTATATTCGCAGAAGCAGCGATCTGCAACAGGTGATTATTCCCTGGGGTTGGTCACAGGCCTGGCCGGTGCCGGGGGATTACGATGGCGACGGCAAGACCGATATCGCCGTTTATACCTATGCCACCGGAACTTGGAACATCCTCTATTCCGACGGCGGGCAGAAAAACATTTCCTGGGGATGGGCCTACGGTGTCCCTCTGCCGGCCTATTATTCAGTTAATGCGCAGGTGGACGTGGCCGTCCTGTCGATCACAGATTATTCCTGGAACGTGCTGAGTTCCCGGTATGGGCCGCTGACTCCCTTCCTATACGGCTGGAATGAGGCCATGCCGCTCTATACTCCGGAACTGGCCTTCCAGAACTGGTACTACTTCCCGCAGTAAGGGCGGGACATAGCGCGATTTTCCAATGGTTGAGCAATCACCCCGGATGGGGTGAAGGTATATAGCCCAGGGTCGATAGACCCTGGGTTTTTGATTCTCCAATATCCCATGCACCCCGGAGGAGGTGCGGGAATATCTTGATAAACAATGCCTTGCACCGTTCGCTTCCTGCACCCAGTCCGGGGTGCAGGTTGTTTTATTCCTCGGCTTCCCGGGGTCCATGACCCCGGGCTATTCTCCCCGGCCCCTCCGGGGCCACCATGACGCGGACTTTTGTCGGAGGCACCACTGATTGGAAAAATCAAGCGTTAAGATGTTTTCCCGCGCCGGCGGGCGATGGGCTTTGACGTCCAGGCACGCGGGCAGCGCACCGTCCAGACGACGAGTGTTTTTTCTGATGGAGGGCGTCGGGCTCCGACGCCTTGAATGTGAGGAGTCACTCGGTCGCCCTTTCATATAACGCAAAGTGCAGTTCCTCGACGAGCGAGGCAATGAACAGGAGAGGCCCAAGATTTGATTTGGTGACTTTTGAACCGGTTATTTCCCCCAGACGTTGGGCCGTGTAGTCGAGTACATGAGGTTGACTTGAAATGGCCGCGTCCGATTCTGGATTATCGTTCAGCCATTCGTCTGTGACGTACCCTAGGGCATCGGCGAGTTCTTCGCGGGTAATTTTGGGGGTGTTCTGTCCGGGCAGGAAAAACAGAAACGCGATTTTGGCCACCAAGGAGAGAATTTGCGGCTGAAGCTGTTTTTTCACTTTGTATTCACCGTCGAATATTTCTTCCTGAAGGAGGGCATACGCTTCCGGATAGATGGAGATGAAATCTTGCACCAGGATATTCTGGTCCTCGCTGTTCAGCTTACCCATTCTGAACTCCACTTCCTCGGGCGTCAGGATGAGCCTTTCGTGTATCTCCTCCATGAAGGCTTCGTATTCCTGATCCTCCTCATCCCACTCGTCGTCTTCCGGGGGAGGGTTGCGCAAGGGCGGCGGCGGGAAGATGATTTCATCGAGTTTTAGTTCGCGTAGCAGGCCGTTGATCTCCGTTTGCGTGCCGTTTTTCAGATCCTCTTCGTCGTAACTGTGTACGTGATTCTTCATCATACGGAGGAGCACAGGGCGCAGTGCGGGATCGTCCGCTGCTTGGCGGGGTGTTTTACCATCCAGCGCCGGAACGGGCTGATCCGGATAATCACGCAGGAACGATTCGTGGGCCTTTTGCAGGATTTCATCATGAGAAAGGTCGGCGTACTCAGGCGGAAGGCAGGTCTGCGATGTTTCGATGAGCGTAGGTTCTTCCAGCAGCTTTTCGGGTACCAGTTTCGCGTCATAAAAAAGCCGACGCTGCTGCAACAGCTGCATCGCCAGGTCATCGGCACCTTCGCTGATGAAGGAAACGGTGTCGCCCAGAAGTTTTTCAAACAATGGTTTGGCCTCATCGCGGCGTTTGGCGGAGCTGGTGTTCAGACAGATATGTGTGCCCTTATGAAGCAGTATAGAGCAGAGAATCGTTCGGCCTTTTCTGGACGAGCTGCTCTCCAGGGTCCAAACCCAGCGGAGAACAACGCCTTCATCGTCGTCCTCGGGAATCAGTTCTTCAGATTGTATGTCCGGATGGGTTGCGAGCAGGGCGACTACGGCGGACGGCTTTGCGTTTAGTTGGTAGAGCGATTTGGTGTACACGGCATCTAGTGAGCGGTACATCGCCACCTGCCGGGCCGTTATGATCGCTGTCAGACTGTCCACCACCAAGTTGACATTCTCGGACAGCCATTCTCGCGTAAATTCGACCTTTTCGGTTGGGCCGTTGTGATGGCGGACCACCTCCAGCACGATCTCCTCGGCATCCATGCCGACGATGTCCGGCAGAGGCTTGGCTGCGCTTTGGACTCGGTAAAAAAATGGGGTTTTGTATAAAAACGTAAAAAGAGTGGTAAAGCGGCAGGCGCGTTCGGCCAGCGAACGATCCACCACCAGGATCGGCTTATGGTCGGGATTGAGTCGGTCCACGACCAGCACCTGCTTATCATCTATCACCTGAAGCACCTCGACCACGGCGGGGAAAAAGTTGGCCTGACACTTGAGCAGGATAGCCTGATCGTTGTTCAGGCCGGAAAAGTTCTCTTTTTCCCATCGCTCAAAAAAGGTAGTCCCTTGTGCATCCCGATTACGAAAAAAATGGTTCAGATAGAAAGACAGCAGCGCGAATTCAGTCCCGACTTCCTCGGAGGGTGGGCTCAGCAATCGCCCGGTGCGGAAGGTTTCCTCTACCAGGCGGTCTGTGCTGCGTCGGATTTGCCGGTTATCAATCTCCAGTTGCCGGTCGTAGTTTTCCACCGACCACGGATTCTGAGGGCAGCTTTCCGGGCAGGCGTATTGCGACATCCGTTTGGTGCCGCATTCTGTCGGTTGAATTGGGTTTCCCGTTGCCGGGCATGTCGTCCGTTTTTTCTTTGCCTGTCCCATGTGTTCTCCTTTTGAATGGAGTTGAAACGATAGGAGAAAAGCACTCGCCTGAAAAACATAATCAGCTTGAATCTGTTTTTTCCTACAGAGAGCGCCCGCGTCCCCACGGGCCGTGCGGCGAGTTAGCGCGGAGAATGAAAAGGGAAGGGAAGGGTAGGAGGTGTTTGCGGACCGTCGTGCGCTGGGGAGTAGCGCACAATCCACCGGAGTGAAAGGCACCGGTGTCTTCCGCTGTTCGGGAGGCTCACCCTAATCAGTGGAGGGCGTCGGGCTCCGACGCCTTGGGCGCGAGAAGTCTCTCCGGCGTAGGGATGTTTTGACGATTGAGGCGCGCGAGCCGCGCGCCGTCCAGAGACGAGGGGCATTGCACAGCATCCGCTACGAGGTGAATGAAGTGGCGTGGACTTCCAGTCCGCGATCATTTCAACCGGCCATTCCAAGAAATGGAAAGCCCATGCACCTGTGTTGCACCCGCATTAAAACTGAGCGAAAAGGCTGTATTTACTATTTAAGGGCTGACCCTGGTCCCCTCTGGTCCCCTAACTGGGGCCGGACGATCTTCTAATTCGGTGGCGGCGGCCTAAGAAGATCTCTGGC
>CAZBEO010000048.1:0-24750 GCA_964490935.1 uncultured Verrucomicrobiota bacterium | reverse complement strand
CCCCACTTTGTAGTAGTAGGCATCTGAAGGTGGAGTCGGGGCGCTCACAGTCGCCTTTGTTTCCACCACGGCGATTTCTTCGGCCATGATTGTATCTTTAGCGGCGGCTGGTTCCGAGGTGGCAGGCTTGATCGGTTCCGCAGGCTTGGCAACCGGAGCGGGTGCCAATTTTGCAGCCATGGTCGGCGCGGCGGGCTTCTCGGCGCTCGAGGAAGAAGAACCGGTGGGCAGACTCAACTTCTGCCCCACAATGATTTTATCGCCCGTCAACTTGTTGGCTTCGCGCAGGGCGTTGACCGTGGTGCCGTATTTCACGGCGATTTTCGAGAGTACATCTCCGGGCTGCACCACATACTGATCGCCGGAAGCCGTTGCGGAAGGCGCACCCGAAGAAATCACCGCACGACTCTGCGGACGGGCAGCGGATTTTTTCGACGTGGCGGCCGAAGAGGCCCCCTGCTTCTTTGCGTAGGCAGGCAGCGTCAGCTTCTGCCCCACGCGCACCATATTCGGGTTCTTTATGCCGTTAAGTTCGCATAGTTCTTTGGTGCTCACGTCGAAGCGCTGAGCAATCCGGGAAAGGGAATCACCTTTTTGAATGACATAGGTGGAATCCGTCGAACGCTGATCCCGCATGGGCGGCGCGGGTTCCACCGGAACCGGAGGCCGTATCGCACGGCGTGGTGCCCTCTGCTGCTGTTGCGCCACACTCGCCTTGGGCGGCATGACCGGTGCGGGCGCAGGCTCGACGACGCGCGGTTCGCGCTGAACCGTTCCGCATCCCTGAATTGCAAAGAATCCGCCGATGGCCACCACATGCACACTCACCACGACCAGCGCCAAGGCCGACGTTTTGATTAACTGACTCCGGCACGTCCTCTGCTTTTCCCCATTCAATTCATACCGTTCTTTCATTTTATTCCTCCATCTCCAAATGTCTCACTGCCTCCGCAAAGGCTCTGCCCCGTTCTTCGAAGTTTCTGAATTGATCATAACTGGTGCAACCTGGCGAGAGCAGCACCGTATCGCCTTCCACCGCGTCGCGCCAAGCCGCCTGCACCGCCTGCTTCAGTGTATCGCATCGTATGCACGGAACCGCCGCGTCCCAGTCTGCCGCCATTTTTTCCGCATCACAGCCAATAAGATATACTCTTCTTGCGTTATGAGCCAATACTTCTTTTGCCGATTTATAGTCTTTTTCCTTTGACTGCCCGCCTGCAATCAGCCGAACGCGGGGTCCGAACGCCTCGACGGCAGCACACAACGCCGCCAGATTTGTAGCCTTCGAGTCGTTCACAAAGCGCACGTCCCGAAGGAGGGCCAGCGTTTCCTGTCGGTGCGGCAACGGCTTCATGGAACGCAGGACACCCCACCCCGTTGTCCGGTTGATCTTCATGGCATCCATCCAAGCGCAGGCTACCGCGCCCGTAGGCCCCATGCTTCGGTTGCCATACATCGTGCCCGAAAGGTTTTCTGATTCACCCTCCCCGTGCGTCACCTGATTATCCTGAAACCGATAGTCCGCTCCCTCTTCCACGCCAAAAGTGACCCAGTGTTTTCTCGGGAAAAGGCGCTCCGCCACCCCTTTCAGGGAATGCGGGAGCAACGCAGAAGCATTGGGTTTCATCTGCTCAAACAACTTTAATTTAATTTGCGTATATCGTTCCATGTCACCGTGGCGATCCAGATGATTGGACAGGACATTTAGCAGCACGGCCACGTCGGGCGAAAAATTCACCGCCGCTTCCAACTGAAACGAACTCAGCTCGATCACCAGTGCCTCGGGCGGTGTTGCCGTCATCACGCAATCACACACCGGCACTCCGTAATTACCGCACGCCACCGCATCTACCCCCGTTTCGCGCAGCGTTTCCACGCACCATTTCACAAACGTGCTTTTGCCATTCGATCCGGTAACGGCAACCGTTTGCCCCTTAAAACGCATCCACCCCAACTCAAACTCGGGAATCAGAGGGATACCGCGCCGACGAATCCCCAGCAACCACGGATGCTCCATCGGGATGCCGGGACTGACCACGCATTCGTCGATGTCGCCCCAGGGCACCTTCGCCTCATCAAAATAGAGATCGACCCCACCCGGCACCAAAGCCGCCTCAGCGTCATGCGAGCCACCACCCTTGCGCTCCGTAAGCACGGAAACACGACGTCCTTCGGCCAACAGCAACCGCACGGCGGCACGACCGCTAAGCCCGAGACCCAACACCAGCCCATGTTGTTGTTCATTTTGATTCATCGCAATTTCAGCGTCGCCAACCCGAGCAATGCGCACACGATGGAAAGAATCCAGAAGCGGATGGTGACCATCGTTTCAATCACCTCCACATCGCGGCCTTCCTGCTTGGCGCGTTCTTTTTCGAGCAGTTCAAAATGATGATGCAGCGGTGCGCAACGGAAAATGCGGCGGCCCTCGCCGTATTTTTTCTTCGTATATTTGAACCACGAGACCTGCATGAGCACGCTGGCCGCCTCCATGACAAAAACAAAGCCCACAATAAACAACACCAGCTCCTGGTTGATCAGAATGGCGATCATGGCGATTGTCCCGCCGAGTGAAAGGCTCCCCGTATCGCCCATGAAAATACGGGCGGGATGACAGTTGTACCACAGGAACCCGAGGCCCGCGCCCAACAGGCTTCCGCACAATACCGCCAGCTCTCCACTCTCTGGCACATAGGGCACCTGCAAATAGCGCGCGAAGACGGCATGACCGGCCACATACGTCATCGCTAGATAGGCCACCGCCACCGAATTCGTGCATCCGATGGCAAGCCCGTCGAGTCCGTCCGTTAAATTCACGGCGTTGGTCGAACCAACCATTACCAGCCAGAGAAAAAGCAGCACCGCCGGAAAACTCATCCCGACCAAGACCGGGTCCTTCAAGAATGGCAGCATCAATTCACGCACGCGCGCGGCGGTCTGGGGCCAGAACCAAAGAATCAAGCCAATCAGTAGGACCCAGCCGGTTTGTGCAATGAGCTTGGTGTGCGCACTGAGTCCCTTGGTGTTTTTCTTGCGTATCTTCAGATAGTCATCCCGGAAACCAACGGCCCCCATAAAGCACATCGTAGCCAGTGTCAGTAAAACAAACCCATTGGTCGGCACGGCCCACAGCAGCGTGGAAAGCAATACGGAAAAAATAATCAACACGCCGCCCATCGTGGGCGTACCCTGTTTTTTCCCGTGCATAGCATAGAGTTTTTCGGCCTCTTCCCGCCGCACTTCCTGTCCGAAGTTTAGTCGGCGCAGCAGGCGTATCACATAAGGCCCAAGCAGAACGCTGATTAGGAAGGCCGTTCCGGCGCTCAAAAAAGCGCGAAAGGTGATGTAGCGGAACACCCGGAGGGGCGAAATGTACTCGGAAAGATACGAGAGGTAGTAGAGCATGTTATCCTTTACGGTTCAACGTGGGTTGGTCCTTGTACTTGTTCTTTAAAAAAAGAAAGCACGGTTTCGAGTTGGACGGAGCGGGACGCCTTGAGCAGCACGGCGTCTTTTTCAGCCAGGCGGTATTCGCGCAGCAGCCGGGCAGCGCCGTACGCATCGGCACAACAAGAAATCCGGCCCGACGCCATGCCGGCACGCGCCGCACCATCCGCAATGCCTTTCGCCATTTCGCCCACGCAGATCAATCCCGTCCAGGGACCCGTCGCCAACGCAGTGCCTAGGCTTTCATGTTCGCTGCGCTCCGCAGCACCCAACTCACCCATGCCACCAAGCACTAGCCACTTCGCGCCGCATCCCGGCAGTTCCGCAAAGGTGCCCAGTGCCGCACGCATACTCAACGGATTCGCGTTGTAGGCGTCATTGACAAAACATACGCCATCGACGTGCTCGACCTGCCACCGCATCCCCACCGGCTTAAATGATGCAATGGCCATGCAGGCCGCTTCCGCATCCACGCCTAGCGATAAACCAACCGCCAGCGCGAGAAGCGCATTTTGTTTGATATGCAGTCCCGGCAGCGGCATACGGCATGTCAGCGTTCGATCGTTGGCGCGGTCACGCAGGCGCAGTGTCTCGACCTCATCGGACTGAAGCAGCGAGTAATCGGCATCGGTTCGTCCCTTGGAAGAGACCGCCAAGCGTCGACAGGAGATGCCTTGCAGCATCGTCTCCGCCCAGCGCTGGTCGATATCCAGCACCGCGGTTCCTTCTTCGGGAAGCGCCCGAAAGAGTTCGGCTTTTTCACGGGCGATTTGCTCTTCGGATGTGAAGAATCCCGCATGAGCGGCCCCCACGAGCGTAATCACGGCCCACTCCGGCTGCAACACGCGGGCCAGCGGTGCCATTTCGCCGGGATGGTTGATGCCCACCTCGAACACGCCGTATGCATCCTCCGCCGACATGGATAAAAGACTCAACGGCAACCCCAGATCGTTATTTCGGTTCCCGCGCGTACGGGCCACGTGACCGGCACACGCCAGGACATCGCCCAGCATTTCCTTCACCATGGTTTTTCCGACACTTCCGGTCAGACCGATGATGCGTCCGGGAAGGGTCTTTCGGTATCCGGCGGCCAATTCCAGCAGGGCGCGGCGCGTGTCGTCAACACAAAGCAAGGCACCGGAAAAATGGGTGTGACGGACGGCATACTCACGAGAAACAACGGCACCGGATGCCCCCGCTTCAAAGGCACGCTCCACAAAGTCGTGGCCATCCAGCCGGTCTCCCTTGATCGCCACATATAAACCACCCGGGAGGACCTCACGCGTATCGTGGAAGACCCCCGTAAAATCGGCAGGCGGCTCCGCACCACACCAAGCGCCTGCGCTCCACCGGGCCAAATTTTCCGACGTCCGTGTCATGAACCGCACCCTCTCAAAAACCCACCGAGGGCAAACCCTCGGCCTTCCGTATTCAACCGCTATCTGCCGCCCTCCTCAGGCTTCCTCTCCCAATACCGTTCGAGCCACTTCGCGATCATCAAACGGCCTGACCGTGTGTCCAATTTCTTGGTAGGTTTCATGCCCTTTTCCGGCAATGAGCACGATGTCACCCCGTTCTGCTAAGCCGATGGCACGCGCGATGGCTTCCGAACGGTCCAGAATCATATCGACCTGCCTGTCGCTTCCAAATCCGGCCAGCACTTCTCCCGCGATGTCCGCAGGGTCCTCGCTGCGGGCATTATCCGTGGTCACAATCGAATAATCAGCCATGCGAGAAGCCACCGATCCCATAGGCGCGCGTTTGCTTCGGTCGCGATCACCGCCGCATCCGAAGACCAAGATGATACGCTGGTCGGCGCATTCGCGGAGGGCGGTCAATACATTTTTCAAGGCATCGGCGGTATGCGCATAATCCACAAACACATGAATACCCCGACGGTTGGCCACCGCCTCGAGGCGTCCGGGAACCGACGGCATGCGCCCGAGCACCTCCGCCATCAAGGCCGGATCAATGCCCAGCGAACCGCAAGCCGCGCAGGACGCCAGCGCATTGCTGACGTTGTAGCGGCCAAGCAGCGGCAAGCGCACCTCCGCAGCCCCCCAGGGCGTTTGCAGAAGAAACGATGAGCCCATACTGGTCAGTTGAAGATTTTCCGCCCGAACCTGCGCGTGAGAATCGAGCCCATACGTAATTTCCTGAACCCGGGGGTGCCCTCCGCCCAGCAGTTTCCGACCCCAGTCATCGTCCAGATTGATCACCGCCACAGATTTTTTTTCACGATGCCCCAGCCCGCAGAAAAGGGCCGACTTGGCCGCGAAATAGCCCTGCATATCGCGATGATAATCCAGGTGTTCCTCGGTCAGATTGGTAAACACCGCCACATCAAAATCTATTCCCCACACCCGCTTCTGCGCAAGGGCATGCGAGGAAACCTCCATCACCGCGCTGCGGCAGCCAGCCACCAGCATCTGACGAAGCAACGCCTGCAAATCCGCCGATTCCGGGGTGGTGCGGGTCGATGGAATTCGTCGCTGTCCAATCTCATATTGTACGGTCCCCAGCAACCCTGGCGCCCGGCCGGCCGCTGCCATAATGGCCTTGGTCAGAAAGGAGGCCGTTGTTTTTCCGTTGGTTCCGGTCACGCCGATCGTTTGCAGATATTTAGAGGGATGTTCATAAAAGGCACAGGAAATATCAGCCAGCGCACGGCGGGCATCCGCCACTTGGGCAAAGGCTACATGCGCCGGATGCGCCATCGGAACTTCCGCCACCAGCGCCACCGCACCGCGCTGCAGGGCCTCGTTGACAAACCGGCTCCCCTGCTGCTTCGATCCCGCCAGTGCCGCGAACAAATAATTTTCGCGGACCATCCGGGAGTCGTAGGCCACCCCCTGAATATCCGGATTCACAGACCCCGGCGTACCGATGACCTGCACCTCTTGCAGTAAACTCGTCCATTTCATGGCATTCAAATAAAGTTGGCTCAGCACCACCACTTTCTCCTCATTTAATCGGTTAACAAATCGGCAAAATCATTTTCATCGTACTGACGTGTCGAGCGATTTGCCATCATACCGTCCATCAGGCCGGACCATTCGCCGGGCCGAGTTCCAAGATAACGTGCCACCTGTTCGCCCACATCGGCAAACACGGGCGCGGACACTTGCCCGCCCGTGTGCAACGGCTGCGGCTCATCGACCACCACAATCATGGCCACTTCTGGATTCTCTACCGGGAAAAAACCGACGAAAGAAGCAATATTGGCGCTGTCGGAATAGCCGCCGCGTACGGGTTTCTGTGCGGTACCGGTTTTTCCAGCCACGCGGTAGCCCTCGAAGGCGGCCTTGGTTCCCGTCCCGCCCTTTTCGGTCACATGCGCGAGTATTTCCTTCATGGTCCGGGACGTCTCTTCACGAATTGGACGCCCGAGCACCTCGGGTTCGGCCTGAAAAATGGTCCTCCCGGTGCTGTCCTGCACCCGGCTGAGAATCAGAGGGCGCATCAGGAAACCGTCATTGGCAATGGCCGACATCACATTGAGCATCTGCAACGCGGTGACCGCCACTTCGTGCCCCATGGCGATGCGTGTAATACTGATGGCGCTCCAGTTACGGGTCGGATGCAGAATCCCGCCCTCTTCGCCCGGCAAATCCACCCCGGTGCGCCGTCCAATGCCGAACTCGCGCAAGTAGCGTTCGAGGGCCGTCGGCCCGAGTTTCACCGCCACCTTCGCCGCACCAATGTTGCTTGATTTTTTAATGACATCGGCCACGCTCAATTTCCCGTAGGGGTGAAAATCGCGCAACGGGCGATTGCCGTAAAACCAATGACCATTCTCGCAGTCAATAATATCCTCCGGTGTCACGAGCCCCTCATTGAGTGCCGCCGCGATAATCGCCACCTTGAAGGTGGAGCCGGGCTCATAGACAGTGCCAATGTTCCGGTTGCGCCGTTCTTCAGGGGTGGACTTGCTGTAGTCATTCAGGTCATAATTCGGATAGCTGGCCATCGCCAGAATTTCCCCAGTGCGCACACGTTGAACAATCGCCCAAGCCCCTTTGGCATGGTGCTGCTCCATCGCCTGAGTCATCGACTTCTCGAGCAGATGCTGAATAGTCATATCCAGCGTCAGAAAGACATCGGCCCCTTCCAGCGGTTCAATTTCCAGACTGCGCCGCCCGTAAATCTCGCGGTGTTTTCCATCGCGCTCGCCCACCCGCAGACCCGGCGTACTGCGCAGATAGCTGTTCAGTCGCTGCTCGATCCCTGCGCTACCCACGCCTTCCACATTGGAAAATCCAACCACATGGCACATCAGCGAATTCTGAGGATAATACCGCTTCGTCGTTTCCTCAAAAAATACCCCGGGCAACTGCATTTTCTCAATCGGTTCGCTCAACTCGGACGGAGCGAACTTCCTCACGTATTCGAAGCGTCGGTCCGGGCGGTTCAGCCGATCAAGCACCTCTTCCGGCTCCTGCCCGAGCACCCGAGCCAGATGCTGCCCCACAAAGGAAACAAATCCCTTTTCGTTGATCACCTTCGGGTCCACGCAAATATTTTTAACCGCCAGGTCCATCGCCAGCGGCACCCCGTTGCGGTCCAGTACGCGCCCCCGCCCGGCCACAATCGTCTGCTCCAGATGCCTCGTGCGCTTGATTCGATCCAGCAGCGCCTCGTTTTCGCCCAGATGCAAAAAGGCCAGGCGCACGCCCAGCCCCGTAAATGCGACACCTGTCACTACTGCAATCAACAGGATGCGCCAATGTCGCCTGAAGGCCGTCATCGCATAGCCATCCTGCCGAAGGCGGTACCGCTATCATCCTGGGTAAGCTTATATTCCGCTTCATCATCGAAACGGCAGTTATTCATGGCCACATGCACCGCACGCCGTTTCTCCGGCCAAGTCATGTTCAATCCGTGCATGGCAAGTGCCCGCTCCAGATTGGTCTGCGATTTCATGTTATGCCACTTGTACTCCTCATTAAAACGACGCTTACGCACTTCGACCCGCTGTTTTTCCAGATCCTTGATGCGCCGTCCCGCTGCATCGCACTGCCCGCACAACCACAGATAACTCAGCGAAAGAACCGCCACCAGCGCCAGAATGGCCGCCAACGGAGCCGGAAACACATTGCGTCCCTGGTCTTTTTTGTAGTTTTTCTTTGTCTTGCGTGCCATGACTCACACCCTTTCAACTATGCGTAATTTCGCCGACCGTGAGCGCGGATTTTCCGCCAGCTCACCATCGGATGCCGTTACGGCCTTTCGTGTAATCTTCCGCATCTGCGGAAGTTCGCCAACCCAGCGCGCTCCACCCTGGGGCAACGATTCCATGCGCCCTGCATGTTTATTAAACGTCTGCTTAACCTTCCGATCTTCCAAACTGTGAAAAGAGATCACGGCCATCCGTCCGCCCATCCGCAGCAGGTTCAGGCCATCGTCCAAGCCGCGCTCCAGCGCGCCGAGTTCATCATTCACCGCCATGCGCAGTGCCTGAAAGGTGCGGGTGGCCGGATGAAGGCGCCCGCGCCGACCGCCTGCGGCCTTCGACACGACTTCCGCCAGTTCCAACGTGGTGCTCAGCGGACGCTCGTCGCGTGCCTGCTCGATCGCGCCCGCAATGCGCCATGCGGCGGGCTCCTCGCCGTACGCCCGCAAAGTATCCGCGAGCTCCTCGCGCGACAGCGTGTTCACCCAATCTGCCGCCGTACGCCCGGACGTGCGGTCCATCCGCATATCCAACGGCCCCTCCTGCTGAAAACTAAATCCGCGTTCCGCCCGGTCGAGCTGAAACGAGGAGACACCGAGGTCCAGCAGAATCCCGTCCACGCCCTCATCCATTTCGTTTTCCAACAAACTTTTCATATCAGCAAAATTTCCATGCACCGGTGAGAACCGTTCGCCCCACACCGAGAGTCGCTCCGCTGTTTCCGCGAGCACATCCGCATCCTGATCGATCCCAATCACCCGTCCGCCCCGTTCGAGAATCCGTTGCGCGTGCCCTCCGCCCCCGAGTGTGCCATCCACATAGAGTCCACCCGATTTCGGGTTCAACCCCTCGATGACTTCTTCTGCTAATACGGAAACATGCACGTTTCATCCTTACCCGCCCATCAGGCTGTAAAAAACCAGGAATGACTTTCCGAAGCGGCACCCACGCCACCACGAAGTGAACAGAAGCAGCTGGCCAGAATGCTCGGTCCTCTTCCAAAACGGCGCGAACCACCTGCCGTGCCCGTAGGCAGCGCCAGCATCTTGCGATCACCCACCCGTTGGCATTCGATCGCCTTATTCACCGTCAGCTTTTTGACAATGTCACGTGATCTCACACACACATCCTTTCCGGGGTCATTAGAAACCGATATACTTTGCCGCTTCCTCGAAGCCCGCCATATCCATCGCCGGCTGCGCCTCGCTCCAGCGCTCCGGACTCCACAATTCAAACCGGGTGCCCACACCCGCCAAAACCACCTGGTCCGTCAACCCCGCCCAGCCCATCAATTCATCACTGATGCGAATCCGCCCCTGCGAGTCCCACGGAACCTGATTCGCACGCGCAAAAATCGCCCGGGCGAACTGCTGCGCACGCGTATCCGCAATCGAGACATTCCGAAATTTTTCCAACCGACGCGCCATCTCGTTCGCCGGGAACACCGAGAGACACTTAGTATTCACGCCCGGCAGAACGAAGAGTTGCGGATTCCCCAGTTTTTCGCGCCAGTCCGAAGGAATGGTGAGGCGTTTTTTGGAATCCAGCGAATGCGTATAGGTACCGAAGAAGCTGTCCACGGTCGAAGTCTCTATCCTCTCTCGTATGTCCTGTCGCTCCATATGACTTATCCTTCGATGCACTTTATCCCACCTTGCCCCACCATCGGTCAACCCTTTTGTCCAAAATAATTGAAGTTATTTTTAAACAAATCCCCCTGAAGGCCTCTATATACCGCATGTTGTGGCTAAAAGCCCGGGCACCACAAGCTGCGGGAGCCGGGAAATGGTAAAAGGACGCCGTGAATAACCTCGCTTCCGAAGCGGGCGCTCCATGACGTCCACCAACATCAACACGCCCACCTCTTCACGCATCCCCATCGCAATCATTCACCCCAAAGATCACAAGGAACTCAAAGAAAGACACGGACTGGAAGTCCATGCTACGTTCGGGAAACCTGCAGCCTGCTACGCCAAGGCTTCGCAGGCCAAGAAGCCCGAGCCTTCGCGACCTTCTGTAAAAAAATTCTTTTTCACACCCGCTGCGCTCAAGATCGCAAAGTTCGCAAAGCCCGAGCATCCATTCGCGTCCATTCGCATCCATTCGCGGTTCAAAACTCCCCAGCACAACCCAAGCAAACAAAAACTCTCCGCATTTTTATCCACAGATTACGCTGATTTCGCAGATTTTTGTTCATCCACCGCATAAGACATTCACCACAAAGTAGCGTGGACTTCCAGTCCGCGATCCCCCCTCTCCGCAGAAGACCACGGACTGGAAGTCCATGCTACGTTCGGGAAACCAGCAGCCTGCTACGCCAAGGCTTCGCAGGCCAAGAAGCCCGAGCCTTCGCGACCTTCGCGACCTTCTGTAAAAAAAATCTTTTTCACACCCGCTGCGCTCAAGATCGCAAAGTGCGCAAAGCCCGAGCATCCATTCGCGCGTGTCAGGCCATAGCTTCAGCGACGGCTGGTCCATTCGCGGTTCAAAACTCCCCAGCACAACCCGAGTCTATGTGTTCTCTGCGCGCTCTGTGGTGAATTCCTGCAAGCAAAGCCAAACTCTCCGCAAGGCGGCGGAGCCCGACGTCCTCCAGAATCATACCCCGTGCGACTCGGTGTCAGGAATAGCGTGCGTCGGCGTATTCGACCCAGCCGCCCGCTTCCACGAGCGCCCGATCAAAATCGGAGACACGGAAAAGGATATCGTCCTTACGACCTTTGCGTTCGACGTGCAAGATGGACGAGTCCAAATCCACGCGCATCACGGTGGCGTGACCGGCATATTCGCGGAAGAGCAGATCAACCTGTTCCGTCGTCAGCTCGATGGCCAGGAGTCCGCAGTTGAACATATTCTGCCGGAAGATACGGGCATAACTCTCGGCAATCACCACATGAATGCCGTTCACTTCGAGCGCCCAGGGGGCATGCTCGCGCGAGGAGCCGCAGCCGAAATTGGCGCGACTCACCACGACGGCCTTGTCCTGCACATCCGCCTTCGGATTAAACCCCTCGAGGGTCAAATCTTCGAGCAGGTATGGACGCAGAGCCGATTTATCGCTCTCGGTGAGATATTTCGCCGGGATGATTTCATCGGTATTGATGTCCGACCGATTCAAAAACAATACGTTTCCGCCAAATGATTTCATGGGTCGCTCCTTTTGGGTTAATTCACGGGTTCGGCCCGGGTGATCACGCCGGTGAGGGCGGTGGCCGCAGCCGTGGCCGGGCTCATCAGGTGCACCATACCGCCCTTGCCCATGCGTCCGTTGAAATTACGGTTGGTGGTGGAGGCGGCGACTTCGCCCGCCGCCAGCACGCCGTTGCTCATGCCCAGGCAGGCTCCGCAGGTGGGATTGGTCACGCAGCATCCAGCATCCTGAAATATTTTGATCAGCCCTTCTTCGAGTGCGCAGGAAAAGACACCCGGTGTGGCCGGAGAGACCACCGCCCGCACGCGGTCGCTTATTTTTTTACCGCGCAGAATGGCCGCCGCCACGCGCATATCTTCAATGCGCCCGTTGGTGCAGGAACCAATGTAGACCTGGTCCACCGGGGTGCCTTCCAGCTCGCTCACGTCCTTCACCTGATCGGGTTTATATCCGAAAGTGACCTGCGGGGTAAGAGTGGAGACATCGAAGGTGCGCGTTTCGGCATAGACGGCATCGGCATCCGGCAGCCACTGCTGAAAATCCTTCAGGGCGTCCTCCTTCGAGGCGTAGTCGCCCGAGATAAACGGCCAGAGATAATCCACGGTGGTTGCATCGGGATAGCAGATACCGCAGGTGCCGCCGGCCTCGATGGCCATGTTGCAGACCGTCATGCGTTCTTCCATGCTCATGCGATCAATCACCGGCCCGGTGAATTCCACCACCTTGTCGGTCGCACCATTCACCGTGAGCTGTTTGATGATGAACAGAATGAGGTCCTTGGCATAGACGCCCGGCTTCAGCGCACCGGTCACCTCGATTTTGATCGTCTCCGGTTTGCGGAAGGCGCAGACCCCTTTGAGAATACCCACTTCGAGGTCCGTGGTGCCGACGCCTGCCGCGAAGGCCCCGAAGGCCCCATGCGTACAGGTGTGCGAATCGCCCATGATGATGGTATAGCCTGGACGCGCAAATCCCTTCTCGGGAAAGAGGGCATGACACACGCCATTGCGTCCGACATCGAAGAAATCCTTCAACTCATGACGACGCGCCCATTCGCGCATGATCCTGCCCTGTTCGGCGGTCTTGGAATCCTTGGCCGGGGTGACGTGATCGATCACCGCCTTGATACGGGACGGATCAAACACCCGATCCTTGCCGCGTGCAATCAGATCATTGATGGCGATCGGCGTGGTGATTTCATGACAAAAGACCGCGTCCAGCCGGAGGACATACACCTCGTTGCCGAATGGTTTGTCGATCAGATGCCGTTCAAATATTTTCTCTGCCGTAGTCTGGCCCATGGTCAGTCCTTTCCGCCCCCTCATCGGGGTCAGCCCTTAAATAGTAAATAAGTCAAAAAATGAGCACCTTCTCGCATTCGATCACCCAGTCTGTGAGTGCCTGCATGGTGGACTTCTCCGCGCCCTGAAAATACGGTTGGTTCTTATGAATTCCGCACCGGGCCATGCAGGTGCCACACACCTTGACAGGAACCCCGTTTGCGATCAAGTCTTTGAGCATCGCGGCAAGGTCCTGATCATAATTTTCAGGCGGCTTGCAGACCTCGCGCGCCATATCCACCGAATCATTCATCAGAAATATCCGCACGTCCTGTCCGGTTTTTCGCAGGGTATCGGCCAGGCGCAGACCATTCCAAGTCACGTCCGTGTTATCGTAGGGTTCTCGATTGAAAACAATCAGTATACTCATAGCATTCTTCTTTTCGCATTTTGTTTACATCAGGTTTCCTGCGGTCCGCGTGCCATGACCACCTTGCCGGTACGCACCAACTCGATAATGTCGTACTTCTTGCACAGTTCCACATAGGCATCAAGCTTGTCGGAATTACCGGTGATCATCATGGTGAGCGATTCATCGGTCAGGTCCACCGAGCGTGCGCCGAAATGCTCGGCCACCTGGAGCAGTTCCGTGCGCTGATCGGACTGGACGCGAACCTTGAGCATCATCAGTTCCTTGACCACGATATTCTTATCGGTGAGGTCGGAACAATTAATCACGTCCACGAGTTTGTTGACCTGTTTGATAATCTGATCGAGCCCAGAGGGATCGCCGAGGGCGGTCATGGTCATGCGGGAGAAATTCCCGTCGCGCGTGGGTGAAACCACGAGCGAATCAATATTGAATCCGCGCCGTGCAAACACCTGGGCGATACGGGCCAGCACGCCGGGCTTGTTGGCCACCAGGGCGCTAAGGGTATGGGTTTGTGTGCCATTGGCCATTGTCTGATTCATAAATCACCTCGTTCTTCGTCGTTCGTTATCGGTTTTTCGGCTGTTGATTTTCGGCGTGTCCTCACGTGGAGCCAGTGGGTTTATCTAGCTTGTGGCGCGGGCGCGAGATCAGCATATCCTCGAGCGGTTTGCCGGCGGGCACCATGGGAAAGACGTTGTCGGTCTTTTCCACTTCGGCATTTACGAGGCAGGGGCCCTCGTTGTAGTCCAGCGCCTTTTTGAGGATGCGTTTCACATCGCCCGGGCGTTTCAGGTTGAACCCCTTCATCCCGTAGGCTTCCGCCATTTTGACGAAATCGGGATTCCCTTCGAGGTCCACCCCGCTCTTGCGGTCCTCATAGAACAGTTCCTGCCACTGGCGCACCATGCCGAGGTAGTGATTGTTCATCACGAAAAACTTGATCGGCAGTTTATGAATCACGGCGGTGGTCAGTTCCTGATTCATCATCTGGAACCCGCCATCGCCACTGATGCAGACCACGAGATCATTCGGACGTCCGAACTGCGCCCCGACGGCGGCAGGCACGCCGAAGCCCATGGTCCCGGCGCCACCCGAAGAAATCCAGTTGTCCGGATAATCGGTGCGGTAGAACTGGCCGGCCCACATCTGATGCTGGCCCACGTCCGTCACCACCACGGCGCGTCCCTCGGTCATGCGATACAGCTCATCAACCACATGCTGCATTTTGAGTCCGCCGGTTTTACGATATTTCAGCGGGAAGCTTTTCTTATAGTCCGCCAGATGACTCACCCATTCCTCGGTGTTGAGACGCCCGACGTGCTTCGTGAGTTCCTCGACCACCTCGCGCGCGTCACCCACACAATAGATGTCGGGACGAATCATCTTGCCGATTTCCGCCGGGTCGATATCCACATGCAGTTTCACGGCGTTCTTACAGAACTGGTCCTGCCGCCCCAGAATGCGGTCATCAAAACGGGAGCCGATAGACATGATCAGGTCGCATTCGCAGAGGGCCTTGTTGGCATAGGCCGTACCGTGCATGCCGGGCCATCCGAGCGAGAGTTCGTGCGTCTCGGGGAAGGCGCCTTTCCCGAGAAAAGTCGTCATCACCGGGGCATTCATTTTTTCAGCGAAGGCGCGGACCTGTGCAGAGGCGCCGGCGATCAGGGCACCGTGCCCCACCAGCAGGACTGGACGGCGCGACTTGCTGAGCGCCTCGGCCATCTGCATGATCGCTTCGTGATCCGGCGGAACCTGCGGCTTATAGCCGGGCAGGTCCATATCCGTCTTCGCATCCAGCGAACAGAGTCCGGCGCTCACATCTTTTGGAATATCGATCAGCACGGGACCCGGCCGACCCGTCGAGGAGATATGAAACGCCTCGCGGAAGATGCGGGGAATGTCGTTCGTTTCGCGCACGAGATAGCTGTGCTTCACCACGGGCATGGCCATGCCGAAGATGTCCGCCTCCTGAAAGGCGTCCTTCCCGAGCATGGGACGGATCGATTGCCCGGTGATAACCACCATCGGCACGGAATCCATATGTGCAGTCATCATGCCGGTCAGCGCATTGGTTGCGCCCGGCCCGCTCGTGACGAGCACCACGCCCGGCTTGCCCGTGGCCCGCGCATAGCCATCGGCCATGTGGGTGGCGCCCTGTTCATGACGGGTCAACACCATCTTGATATTGGTTTTGGTGGTGACAATGGCATCAAAAATCGGAATGACCGAACCTCCGGAGATGCCAAACAGATATTCCACACCTTCACTCTCGAGTGCGCGCACGATAGCTTCACCACCCGATATTTCGTTTTTACTCATGTTCCTCTCCTTGTCTTCGTTTCTTCCCAGCATGAATCCCATGCCCTAAGTTTTTCGCGTGTCCGCCACTTCCGGTCCTGCCCGATAACAGCACCTGTTTTTGTCAGCTTTTCACCATCATTTTTATTACGCGGTTGATTCATACCCTGTTTTGATGACAACTCAAAGCATTATTTTAATTTATATTCATTTTGGCCATACTAACGGTCAGTATGTTTCCTGAATTTTAATCATCCGACAGAAATGATGAAATATTTTGAATATTTTGAAATATTTTTTACGAAAAAATCCGTTTTTTTGTGTGTTTTCGACAATTTTCATGTTTTTTGTGAATAAACAGCGCACATTCTCGGACAAAACTCCTTTTTGACTATGAAAACGCTAAATTCACAAAAAATATCGGGGAAAACCAGCCAATGAACGAAACATTTTGGAGGGATGCTGTCCTCAGCGTTCCTTTATTTTTCTCCAGATCGTTCCTTCTTTCTCTTGCTCCCCGCGCTCGCTCTCCGCTTGGCCCGTGGGGACACGGGCCCTCCCGAGAGCTCACTCTCCGCTTGGCCCGTGAGGACCAGACTCCACACAAGGCTACGTCCTGGCAGGCTACGGGTCCTTCCGAGGGGGAAAACATGCCGGATCAAAGACCAGTGTGAGGGTCACCAGGAGGGTGACGAATCGGTACCAGCGCGTGAAACGGTTGCAGCGGGCGGTCTCCGTCCACGCGAAAACCGCGAGGGCACGCAAATAGGGCATGAGGTTCATCGCCTCGGTTAATTGATGCCCGTATCGTCCGGCTCGATTTTTCAGAAAGTGGTCGATCCCCCGTCGCACCCAGGGTCCAGCGAGCCCGAACCAGACGCCGAGAATGACTAACGTTCGTAAAAGGATATACACACTTCGCTGCAGGCCGCCCGCATCAGAAGGCGCCAGGGCATAGACGGCGATTAACCCAAGCAAAATCGCCAGCCCGGGGAGGAGGCGGCGCGCCCTCCATCGGCGTCCGGTTCCGAGCGGGAGAACCTCCGGCTCCACACGCGGCATCGTCGGCAACTGATGCAGGTGTTCCAACTGGCGGGTAATACTTCCGGGAATGGCGCCAGCCATCCAGCCGACCACGAGACCGCCGCCCGCATAATACACTGCATACGCCCCAACCACCCACAGGCTCGCATGAAGATTCGCCTGAATCCCGAACTCCGCCGCCGCTTTCTGTGCAATCAGATCAATGGCGGTCCAGACGGATTTTCCATAGAGCAGCGTCATCACCGTGAACTTCTGCACCACCCCTTCGAGCAGGGCCGCCACGCCGAGCAGCATAGCGGGCAGCCGTATCCCCGGGAGTACGGAAAAGAGAAACGCCCCCATCAGGCCCTGAAGGGTTACGGCGAAATAGGCGGGGATCGGCGTATGCGGGCTTGCCGCCGCCTTGATCAGGAGCACCACCACCATTGAGCGCAGCAACACGCGCATATTACGTTCGCTGAAATACACAATCAGGGTAATGAGAATGATCGCGGTTGATCCCACCACAATGCCGGTGAAGGGAATGCGCAGCGCGTGGATCAATCCGCCGAGCCCGGCTTCGGAGAGACCCCACAGCGCTGTCAAACGCGCCACGGAGGCCTCCTTGTTTGCTCCGCCGCACCTCAGCGGGCCGCTCACGCCACTTCCCATCCAATGAAGGCCCAGACAATCGCGTGTTCATGCCGCCGCGTTCCATCCTCCTCCGGCGGCAGGGCTTCATAAAAACCATCGAGACGTTTCGCCTCGTCCGCGCTCAGGTCACCCAGCGTCCATTCCACGCGGCGACGCAGGGCCTCGGCACTTTCATAGAGCGAGGTCTTTTCCGTGTGAATGAAATCCAGACTCGCCTTCAGGCCCATTTGTTCGAGAATTTTCATCAGCAGATCGTGATCAGGACGGGGCGGGACCTCGCGCCCGACCGCTTCCAGCAGCGATTCGGCCAGGTAGCAGCGCCCCACCCGATAGGTCAGACATACGCGACGCTTGGCTAGTTCGTTCAGACGCGTCAGGGCCGCCTGCATATCCTCGGCATCCACCGACCTCGACGCCAGTACCAGATCGGCCTTCGGAAGCACTTGGGCGACATCGCGCCAGTCCGCCTCGATCCAATCAATATTCCGCGCACCATAGAACTCGGCGTTTTTCTTTGCCACCTCCAACATACCCGAGGCGTAATCCACGCCCCAGCCCTGTTCGAGACGCATCGCCAGCGGAATCAGGAGATTCCCCACCCCACAACCGAGGTCCAACACGCTTCGACAATCCGTCAGCTTCACCTTTTCCAGAAAGGTACGCGTATAACTGTTTTCCAGAAACGGTTCGGGGTGCATGGTGGAGGCGCGCCCGCTCCAGTCGAAGGGCGTCTTGGGGTGTCGTCGGCATTTGCGCCACTGGGTCTTGAATTGTTCGTTGTAGTCAGTCATGGCAAATTTCATATTTCAAATTTCATATTTCAAATTTGATATTTGAAATCCGAAGTCTCCCCTCACCATTCTGCCCGCAGGCCAGCCCATAGTTGACGTCCTGGCATGGGGCCATTTCCGATGTCGTAGTTTTCATCGAGCAGGTTATCCGCCCGAAGCGTCAGCATCAGATGATCGAACCATTGTTTTTCTATCCCGAAATCGCACACCACGTAATCCGGAAGTCGGCGGGTGTATTCCCCGGTCTTCTTATCCGTCAGATATTCCACGGAATCGTTGGCGTAGCGTACCTGCGCCAACACGGTGACCCCCCAGCCGATCATCCAGTTGAATGAACCGGCTAGTTGATGGCGCGGTTGATACTGGAGGCGCTGGTCGGCGTCTTCATTCCAGGCATCGAGCCAGGTGTACGCCGCGCCGATCAACACGTTGGTCAGCGGCTCATACTGCAACCCCAACTCCATGCCCTTGCTTACGGCATGGCCCACGTTCTGGTATTGCGATTCGTCCTTTGAAATATCCACGGACTCGATCAGGTCGCGAATATCATTATAAAAGACATCCGCCGTCAGACGCAGCGGCACGTCGGGCGCGAATGGACGCATCTCCATTCCGACATCCGCCGTATCGGTATATTCCGGATCGAGATCGGGATTCCCTCCAGCGTGTTGACTGTATAGCTCCTTCATGTGGGGAAAACGTGTTTTGCGTCCCACGCCGGCAAAGGCCTGAAAGTCGTCGGAAAACGTATAGCGCCCGGTCAGTTGCGGGTTGAACGAGCCGATGTCGTCACCGGGGGTTACCTCGGCGGAGCGTACGGGTTGATACACATCATAACTGACACCCGGCACCGTAACGAGCCGCCCGCACGTCCACTCATCCTCGATCGCAAAATTCCACGTTTTTGTTTCATACACCGAATCCTCGGACCACCCCGGACGAATCACCTGGCCCTCATAATTCTTTGTATTCTTCTCGCGCTGCCGATTCTGCTCGAATTGGACATTCACGCCGCCGCGCAGCACGTTGTTTTCCGTGGTCTGCCAATCGGCCTGCACGAGACCACCGACGCTGTAATCTTCGTAGGCACTAGCATCGAACCAACTTCTTCCACCATAGCTCACGGTCTTTTCGGCATCATCTTCGAGCTGATCATCGTGCATGAAATAGAATCCACGCGCCATGACATTCACGGGGCCCACCTGCTGCTCGCCCACCAGATTGAGTTGTCCCTGCTTCCACTCCGTAAAGCGCCAGTAGCGATTGTATTCCACGGGCACGCCCATCTCGTTGTCGTGCCAGTCGAAGCTGAAATAGAGCTTCGTCTCTTCCGTGTCGTAGCCGATCTTTCCGGTCAGCGCCTCTTTGCGGTAATCGCTGTTTTCGCGCAGGCCGCCATCTTCATGGTACTGGGATTTCACGCCCATCTGCGGATCATCTGCGTCCAAATCGCTTGAGCAGGGAAAACCGTCGCTCGTCTGATAGGCATAGGTGAGCTGCATGTTGATGTTGCTTTCTTGAAAGCCGCCACTCAGCGAAGCGTGCAGGGTGGAATAATCGGAGACGAGCACCTCGGCGGAAGCAGAGGGCGCACCGCTTCCCTTTTTTGTCACGATGTTCACCACGCCGCCCATGGTGTTGGCCCCGTAGAGCACCGATGGCAGCCCGCGTATAACAATAATTTCGGAGACCGCCGCCGCCGGAATCTGTGAAAGATCAATCGTCCGAAAATACGTTTCATTCGCAGGGATTCCATCCACCAACACCTTCAGCGAACTTTCCGAAAATCCGCGAATGCTGAGGTGCCTCGAATTTTTCCCCGCGCTCTGCAAATTGACCCCGGGAATCAGATGCAGGGCCTGATCCACCGTCTGAGCGCCCACCTTTCGAATATCCTGTTCCGTCACGATGGAGATCGAAGGGGCCGGCATGCCGAATTCAGCGGCATCGCGGATCACCAAATCGCCTAATGTAAAGACCTCGTCCCCAGCGCGTGCCGCCAGCACCAAAATGAAACACAACATCACTCGGCTCAATTCTTTTCGCATTTCCGCCGCCCACCCTTTCGTCTCATAAATCGCTCGAACTCTTTTTCCGCGCCCGATTTGATGCGTAGCTGCATGGCGTCAAACTCCGCCAAAAAATGCCGCCCGAAATCCGTGAGTTCGGCACCACCCCGTTCATGTCCCCCGCGTTGCCGCTCGATGACCGACTGTTCGAGATTCTCTTCGAGACGGTTGAGCATGCGCAGGGCCTTCACATAGGATAGGTCCATTTGAGCGGCTGCCTGACGGATGGACTTCGTCTCGCCAATCCGGCGCAGGAGCCAGACCAGGCCGATGCCCATGAACTCCTCCTGCTCCTCATTCACCAGGGTCACCTTGAGCTTGATCTGCATGGCTTCGATATATACGTGCGTATATATCGGAAGGCAAGTTGTTTTGTTGTGCGTATTTCCGTGGTCTGACGCCCTCGGGCTATACTCCCCTGCCCCTCCAGGGCCAACTCGCCATCACCCCGGAGCACTCGGCAGGCTTGAGACGTCTCAGCGGTCTTTTTTCTTCTGCAGTTTTTCGAGGTACTTGCGGTAGTTTTCCATTTCCTTCTTCAGGCGTATCTGCTCCTGAAGTTCAAGCACTTCGAGTTCCTTGTCGAAGACCTTGTGTTCGGTATTTTGTTCGATCAGGTATTTTCTGGTCAGGGTGGTTCCTTCCGGAAGTCCCTGACTGGCCGTGATACGGTCGGGCTCAGCCAGAGCCACGGTGACGAAGATAATCGTCTCATTCTGTTTGTGGTTTTTCGCGGTGTGCGAGAAGAGTCGGCCAATCACCGGGATGCTCCCGAGGATGGGCACCTTTTTCTCGTTGTCCCGATTGTCCATCTCGGTCAGACCGCCGATGGCCACAGTCTTTCCGCTGGTTAGATTGAACATGGTTTTGATGGTTTTGGTGGAGCGAATGGGAAAAGTATTGTTGTCCGGCGCGACCTTGTTGGAAAGAAATCGGGTCAGCGTGGGTTCGATTCTCACGGTGATGTTGCTCATGGTGTTGACCGTCGGCGTCACATTGAGCGATATCCCGAACTGAAAATAGGGTTCATCCGCGTTTAGACTCGATATGTAGCGGGTGGGTTGATTTTCGGCGGTAATGAGTTCGGTGGAGATGTTGGGTTCACGGGTGCCGATATCGATGTTGGCGGTTTCCTCATTCAGGACGATGATTTTCGGATTGGAGATCACCTTGACGCCGGCATTCTGGCGCAGCGCGCTGAGGACGAGGGAAAAATCGGCGGGCGAGAGAATGGCGGAGCGCACATCGTCGAGGGTCTTCGTGTAGGTGTCCTCGATGGCGGAACGGACGGAGCGTCCGCGCCCACGGGTGTCATTATATTCACGGTTCACAAGGGGGTCTTGGGAGACTTGCTGAACCTCTTCTCCAGACGTTCCCGGAAAGATGTTGTAGGTATCTCCCTTCATGTTGAGCGCGTTTCCATTGGCATCATACATATTGCGCACGGCATCCTGATTACCCCAGATGTCATACTGATCCATGGTATCGCTACGGGAGCGAAGGTCTTTCCGGGTGTCGGTCATTTGCCACTGCATTTTTTCGAGTCCGACCTTGTAGCCCTGCAGGACGCTCCAATCGATGCCGATGTCTTCCCGCGCCTCGGCATTGAGTTCTACAAACTTGGCCTCGATAAAGACCTGCTCGCGGGGCTGGTCAATCTCCGAAATCGCGGCGCGGATTTTGGATATACGGTCAATGGTCTCTTTGATGACCAGGGTATTGCCGGGCGCGGAAAACGCACCGGAACCTTGACTGATGCACATCTGTTTGGCGACGGGAAGCACTTCCTCGGCGCTCATATAGTCCAGAACATGCACCACGGATTCCAGCGGCGCGAGTTCGAGCTGATCTTTCGGGATGATGGTATAGATATTACCCTTATTCTTGACCTTGGCCAGTCCCACCGAATCAAGAATGACGGCCAGAGCATCTTCCCAGGGCACATTTTTCACATTCACGGTCACCACGCCTCGCAGGTCATTGGTTCCCGTCACGATATTGGCCTCTTCAATGGTTCGCGCGAACATGCTGACCACATCCCCCACCGGAACGGATTCGAGAGAAAGCGAGATGAGATTGTTGGTATCCGCATTTACCGGAAACGGGGAGGCATACAGGAGTTCGACTTCGGCGCTGGGACCCGCCGGCATCTCCTCGTCGGCGAACGATTCGACGCCTAACTCCGCATTCTCTTCGAATGGCAACAAGTCTGGATCATCGACCTGTTCGGCGACGAGCACGACGGTTTCCTCGATCATCAGCGGTTCCTCTCCGTCGGAGAGATACGATTCCGTCTCTTCCATTGCGGGGTCCTCATAGAGAAGAGCCGCCTCATCCGGTATATCCGCAGGTGGTATCTGCTCCATTTCCAGCGGGGATGGCAGAGCTTCCGTATCACTCTGTGCCAACGACAGCGCCGGAACCCCAAGCAACGCGCAGAGCACCCAACCGATTTGCATATACCGTGTTATTCTGTTCATAGTATGTTTTCCCGTCTTCTTGTTATCGCACATCACCACATTTTAGAATCAATAAATCGGATTTGTCTCGGACCAACCCCAGTGGAGTTCCGTTTTGGTCGCCGACCCGCTGTTCCAAATCAGCCAAAGGCCGCTCGCTCCGTGATACACGGCCACATCCGTTTTTCCGTCACCATCATAGTCTCCGGGCACAGGAATGGCCTCGCTCCACCCCCAGGACCTGGAATACATCGCCGACGAGGAACTCAGGAAAACCATCCAGCCGCCGGTGGCGGGATGATAGACAGCGATATCTGCCCGCCCATCGGCATCATAGTCGCCCGGCACGGGCAACGCTTCAGCCCAGCCCCAATTCATCAGCATCAGGCTCATGGCGCTGCTGGAATAAATATACCACTTCCCCTGCTCTGGCCAATAGACCGTCATATCAGCCCGACCATCGCCATCGAAGTCACCGGCAATCGGGCGAGTCGCGTTCCAGCCCCAGGGCCTCGCAGCAGAGCCTCCCTGACTGAACTGGATGTACCAGGTGCCACCTTCCGGCCAGTACACGCAGAGATCGGTCCGGCCATCGCCATCGAAATCAGCGGGGACGGGAATCGTATCGGCCCAGCCCCAACTGCGCGAGTCCGTTCCGCCCGAGCTGAGCTGAATGAGCCAGAGCCCATCACGCGGACGGTAGATGGCCGAATCGGTTTTGCCATCGCCATCGTAGTCTCCGCAGACGGGCACATCCACTAAGCCGCCCAACATGCGTGTCGCGGTCCCGCCGCCGCTGTAATTCAGGTACCAGGTGCCGCCGCCGGGCCAATACACGGTGGCATCCGTTCGCCCATCGCCATCGAAATCGTTCCGGTAGTGATACTGATTGGTCGGGACCAGCCCGGAGGAAGATTGGCCGATATAGAGGACCAATATCCGGTGATTTTTGGTGTCCGCCACATAGATGTTTCCCTGATAATCCACGGCAACATCCTCCGGCCCGTTCAGCACATCCGACCCAAGCGTTTCGGAGCAGACGCCGCTGCTCAGCAGCACCTGCAGGAGCCGATTCGTAAGGTTGTCCGCCATATACAGCGTGTTGCTCGAACCCACCGCCAAGCCGGCCACCTTGCCAATCAGCCCGTTGCTTCCGGCCGATGCCGCGACCACCGAGGCAGAAAGCCCGTCCCAAGCGAACCGCTGCACACGGCTCGTTGAGGCATTCGCGGTCAGGTAATCAGAAATATAGAGATGCCCTGCGCCATCCGATGCCAGGCCGCGCGGGAAGCGCACTTTCCCAACTGCAAACCCGGACCCAATCAGGGTGGACCACTCGTTGGCGGTGTTTTTCTTTTGAATCCGGTGATTGGAACGATCCGCAACATAGAGGTTGCCTAATGTATCCAGTTCGACATCGAAGGGCGAATTAAACTGACCCTGCGCAGAACCCATCCCACCACCCCAGGCCTGCCAGCTTTGATCGAAGGTGTTGTAGCACTGTACGCGATGGTTGTTGGCATCGGCCACGTAGAGGCGGCCATCGCCGCCCATCGTCAAACCATAGGGTTGATTGAACTGCCCAAGCCCGGTTCCCGGTCCGCCCAGCACCATCCAACTTCCATCAAAGCGCCGTATCTGGATCCGGTTGTTTCCGGTATCGGAAACATAGAGATTTCCGGAGCGATCCACCGTCAGTCCGCCCGGACGATTGAATTGCCCCTCGCCATAGCCAAAGGCTCCGATGATCTGATAGCGGTAATAGAGGGGCGTCAACACGGTCGTCGTGCTGTTGGAAACGGTAACCGTGACCTGCGGCGGCGTCAGCCAACCTGTGATGGTTTGATACTCCACCTGGTAGGTGCCGGAGGTTACATTGACCGTCACGCCGGAATTCTGCCAGGCATTGCTGTTGATTCTCCAATGGGCCCCGGCGGTTATGGCCTCCGATGGATTGATCGTTACCCGT
>CAZBEO010000047.1:0-24833 GCA_964490935.1 uncultured Verrucomicrobiota bacterium | reverse complement strand
GCCCGATGGTGTAATGGTAGCACACGGCCCTTTGGAGGCCAGAGTCTAGGTTCAAATCCTAGTCGGGCAACCATCCCGTGCGAGGCCGAGGGCCGTCTGATTGGGCGCATGGAAGCGGGTGTCGGTTTGTGTATTTGCGTGGTTTATATAATTGGAGAAGCACATTGAGGATACTGTCTGGTAATGCGCATCAAAAGCTGGCGCAACGTATTGCGGAATACGTGGGGCGTCCCTTGGGCGAAGTGGAAATCAAAAAATTTCCGGACGGGGAAGTTTTCGTTAAGATCGTGGAAAACATTCGCGGTCAGGATGTCTTTATTGTTCAGCCCATTGCCCATGATCCCAACGAATATCTGATGGAGCTTCTGATTATGATTGATGCGGCCCGCCGGGCTTCGGCAGCGCGCATCACCGCTGTCATTCCGTATTACGGCTATGCCCGGCAGGACCGCAAGGATCAGCCACGTGTCCCGATTACCGCGAAACTCGTGGCGAATCTGCTGGTGGCGTCCGGCGTAGGACGTATCCTGACGATGGACCTGCACGCGCAGCAGATTCAGGGGTTTTTTGATATTCCCGTCGATCATCTGTATGCCGCGCCGGTGATCATACGGTACGTCAAGTCGAAGGAACTGAAAGATTTAGTCGTGGTGGCGCCGGATGCCGGCGGCATGAAAATGGCCTATGGCTATGCCGAGGCATTGGAAACTGGCCTGGCCATCGTGTCGAAACAGCGCAAAAGTGCCACCGAGGTGGAATCAAGCAATCTCGTGGGCGAAATCAAGGGGCGGGATGTCCTGCTGACCGATGATATTACCTCGACGGCGGGTACGCTTTGCCAGGCGGCCAACCTGCTGAAGAGGGAAGGCGCGCGGGACGTCTATGCGGCAGTCAGCCACTCGCTGCTTTCGGAGTACGGTATTCAGCGGCTGTTGGCTTCGCCGATCAAAGAGCTGATCACCACGGACAGCGTGCCGAATCGGGAGTGGACGGAATTTCCGGTGACGGTGCTTTCCGTGGCGGAGCTGCTCGGAGAGGCCATCTTACGGATTCATAACAACAAATCGGTGTCGTCTTTATTCAGGTTGGAATAAGCAAGGGAGTCAAAACATGGCTGGAAAAGAAATTAAAGTGGTTGCGGTGAGCCGCAAGGAACAGGGAACGGGCGAGGTGCGCCGTCTGCGTCATACGGGCGAAGTGCCTGCTATTCTCTACGGAGAAGAGCGCAAGGAGCAATTGATCAAGCTGAACGAACATGTATTCGGGCAGTTGCTGCGTCATCACGCCAGCGAGCACTTGGTGCTGGACCTGGAAATTGATGGCGCAACGGTGAAGGCCCTGATGAAAGAAGTACAGCGTCATCCGGTGACCGGACGGGTGCTGCACGTTGACTTTCAGGAAATTTCGCTCAAGAAGAAAATCCGTGTGCAAGTACCGCTCGAACTGATCGGCGATCCAGTGGGCGTTACGCAGCAGGGCGGCGTGTTGGAGCATCTGATCCGTGAAGTGGAAGTGGAATGTCTGCCGATGGATGTGATGGAGAGCATTGAGGTGGAGGTCAGCGGGATGGATATCAACACCCGTATGACGGTGAGCGAAATCAAGCTCGATCCCGAAAAATATACGATTCTCACGAGTCTTGATGTGGCTTTTGCGGCGGTGATGCCGCCGCGCCTGCAGGCGGAAGCGGCTGCCGAGGAAGAGGAAGCAGCGGCGGCGGCTGAAGGTGCTGCGGTGCCTGCTGAGAAGGCCGGAGGCGAAAAGGCTGCGGAGAAGGCGGCGAAGTAAGCATCGTGCATGCGGCTTGGAGCGTCGATTGATTTGGGTTCTAGGGCTTGGTAATCCTGGTGAAAAATATCGGTTGACCCGGCACAACGCGGGTTATATGGTGCTGGATTCGCTGGCGGAACGTCGGCAGGTCCGGTTTGAGCGGTCCTGGTTTTTTCGGGCAAGGCTGGGAGCGGTCAGAGAGAGCGGGACGCTGCTGGTCAAGCCGGAAACGTTTATGAACCGGAGCGGGCTGACGGCAAAACGGCTGCGTCGCTGGCGGTGTCTGCCTTTGGAGCGGTTGGTGGTGGTGGTGGATGATACGGCTCTTCCACTGGGAACCGTGCGAGTGCGTGCTCAAGGCGGTGCGGGCGGTCACAACGGGCTGAAGGCGTTGATTGTCGCCTTGGGAACAGAGCGGTTTGTCCGGGTGCGCGTGGGCATTGGACAGGCAGCAGGCGAAGGGACGCTGGTGGATTATGTGCTCTCCGGCTTTTCGGAGAACGAATGGCCAACGGTTGAAGAAGGGATCAGGAAGGCCGCAGAGGCGGTGGAATATATAGAGGACCATGGCGCGGAAAAAGCCATGAACCGGTTTAATTAAAGAAGGAGGATGGATTATTGAAAACGATGTATGAAGGCATGTTTATCCTGCCCAAGGCGCTGACGGATGATCAATTGGACGGGGCGCTGGAAAGCATCCGGCAGGATATTGTAAAATTCGGTGGCGAAGTGAAAAATTCGGTGCGCCTCGGGAAGCGCCCGTTCTCGCGTCCGATGAAAAAGCAGGACGCCGGCTATTACTACGTCATCGACGTGGAAATGGAAGGCACTCAGATCACGCCGCTGAAAGAGCGCCTGAAGCTGAATGAATTTGTGTTTCGCGTTCAACTTGTCCGCAAAGAGGAAAACGCCGGCGCGCCGGTGGCTGTTGCGGCGGAATAACGCGGGAAAGGGGAACCCATGGCGTCATTGTCCTTGAACAAAGTATTTCTGGCGGGCAATCTGACCCGCGATCCCGAGGTGCGTTTTACGCCCTCTGGAATGGCCGTGGCCGATATCGGCCTGGCGGTCAATGAGAGCTACAAGGATACAGCAACCAACGAATGGAAAGAAAAACCGGTCTTTGTGGACGTGGTGGTTTGGGGCCGGCAGGCTCAGTCGGTGGGGGAATACCTGACGAAGGGCTCCCCGGTGCTGATTGAGGGACGGCTTCAACTGGATCAGTGGGAGACGCAGCAGGGGGAAAAACGAAGTAAGATGCGCGTGAATGCGCAGCGGGTACAGTTCGTCGGTTCATCGAACCGTGGAAAAAGCGACGGGGAGAGTAGTGTTCCTGCACACGGCAGGGATGAGACTGGTCCTACCGGCCAGGCGTCCGCGCCGATATCTGTGCCCGAGAGCAACAGCCCGCCTGCGGCGACGGAAGATGAAGATAATTTGCCGTTTTAATGAAGGAAGATAAAGGACAGCAGTATATGAAAAAAATGACAAAGCCAAAGCGTAAGAAGCTGGATATGGATATGGACAAGGTCAAGCGCGGTGCCAAAATTCTGGCGGGCGTGAACGTGGTGGATTACAAAGACCACGAAATGCTGAAAAAGTTTATGACAGAACGCGGCAAGATCGTGCCAGCGCGTCTGACTGGAGCATCCGCCAAGCAGCAGCGGCAGGTCAAACGGGCAATTCGCCGTGCACGCATCATGGGTTTGGTACGCTAATTTATCAGGAGAAGTTATTATGGCTCAGCAAGTCTGTTTAATGAGCAAGATCAAGGATTTGGGCGAAGAAGGCGACGTGGTGAGCGTGGCCGATGGATACGCCCGCAATTATCTGTATCCCCAAAAGCTGGCGGCGCCAGTTAATGCCGCCACACGTCGGCAGCTCGAACGAAAAATCGCCGAACGGCAAAAGGTGTTGGAAGGCGAACTGGCCGTGGCGAAGAGCCTAGCCGGACGTATCGGAGCAGCCTCCTGCACCATCACGATGAAGGCGGGGCCCGAGGGCAAGTTGTTCGGCTCGGTGAATTCGGGTGATATCGCGAAGGCGTTGCAGGACCAGGGTGTCGAACTAGACAAGCTTTTGATTGAGCTGGCAGAGCCCCTGAAGGAGCTGGGCGTGTTCAAGCTCAATGTGAAGCTGCACAAACAGGTGAATGCCACGTTGAAAGTATGGATTGTCGAGGAATAGGACCGTTGTGCAATGACCCCTGGAGCCGATGCTGAAAGAGATGAAAAAGGCAGGCGTATACTTCCATTCAGCGACGAGGCCGAACGGGGGGTTTTAGGCTCGTGCCTGATCAATCCCGAACGGGTCATCGATCTATGTGTTGAACAGCAACTGACGGCGGATGCCTTTTATCTCCGCCGCCATCAGATTCTGTTCGATCTGTTCCTGCGCATGCACCAGACGGGCGGTGCTATCGACCCGGTTACCGTGGGCAACCGGCTCGAAGAGGCCCATGCCGCCAACGAGGTTGGCGGGCGGATTTATCTTGATGAGCTGATCGATAGCACGCCGACTGACCTGCACGCCGAATATTACATCGACATCGTCTACCAGAAGTATCTCCGCCGGCAGATTATTGATTATTCGCAGGAATCCATCGAGCGATGCTACCTGGGCCAGGAGGATGCCCGCGAACTCCTGAGCGCCACCGAACAGAAGATTTTTGAAATCTCGAATCGTCAGCGAACCGGGATCACGCCCTGGCCCGAACTGATCGTCACGGCGATGCACGAGATCGAAGAGATCATGGCCACCAAGCGGGGTATTAGCGGCATACCCAGTGGGTTCACCGACCTGGATCGCAAGATGATGGGCCTCAAGCGGGGGGAAATGATCATCTTGGCGGCCCGCCCCTCCATGGGCAAAACCTCGCTGGCGCTCAATATCGCCGAGCGCGTGGCGACGATCTCGAAGGACAACAAACGCCCCTATCCTGTGGCCGTGTTCAGCCTGGAGATGACCTCCGGGCAATTGGTCAACCGCATGTTGTGTTCTCATGCCCGAGTGCCTTCCCAGAAGTTGGCTGGCGGATTCATCAGTAGGACGCATCATCAGGACTTGGTGAATGCGGCCTCCGTTCTTTCCGAAGCGCCGCTCTACCTGGATGATTCTGCGAGCTTGGAGGCGGTCGAGCTGGTCTCGCGTGCACGCCGCATGAAGCAGCGCTACGGTATCGAGCTGGTGGTGATCGATTATTTGCAGTTGATGCATTACTCGGAAATCGGGAGAACCAACGGCAGACAACTCGAAGTGGCGGCCATTTCCGGTGCCATGAAGGCTATGGCCAAGTCCCTGAATATTCCCGTGCTTGTGCTGAGTCAGTTGAGCCGCGCTACGGAAACAAGAGACCGCCTGCACAAGCCGCAGCTCTCCGACTTGCGCGATTCCGGCTCCATTGAGCAGGATGCGGACATCGTACTCTTTTTGCGGCGACCCTGCCGAATCCCCGGTGATCAAAATTCAGACGACAGGACCCTCGCCATTGTGGACGTCGCGAAAAACCGCAATGGAGAAACCGGCGAGCTGAATCTGCATTTTACGGAAGAATTCACCCGTTTTGACAATCGAGCCCGCGAGGGCGTGGACCCAGTGGACGCCGCGCCGCCCCCTTACGACGACATGGAGCAAGAGGAATTAATATAGTGAAAAAAACAGATGCAGGCATATGGATGGTTGGGTGTTTTCTGGCGGCGGTTGCGTTTGCACAGGCGGTGCCGGTGGAAGATGTCCGGGTCGAGTCTTCCGACAACCGGGAGATGGATATCGAGTCGGTGCTGGCGTATATCAGCGTACAGCCCGGCGATGAATTCACGCACCAGGCCGTGACGCAGGACCTCAAAAACCTGAAAAATTCCAATCGTTTTTCCTTGGTGGATGTGGTGCGCGAGAATGGGCGCGACGGCATTATCATCAAGTTTGTGGTTACGGAGAAACCACGTATTCGGCGGCTGCGTATTTCCGGTGCGGAGCATTTCGGCAATCGCAAGGTACGGAACAACCTGGAATTGCAGGTCGGCGATTACGTGGATGATGCCACCCTCGGAATGAAGTGCAAAAAAGTGATTGAGGAATATCACAAGGCACTCTATCCCTTTGTCAAGGTGACGTGGTCCATCGAGACGGATAAGAGCGCCAATCTGGCCGATGTGGTTTTGATGATCAAGGAAGGCTCGCGTGCCGTGGTCGGGCGTATTGATTTCGAGGGGAACACGGTGTTCAAAACAAGCGAATTGAAAAAGGCCATGCAGCAGCGGGTGCGCCGCTGGTATTCGTGGATCACGGGTTCCGGTGTGTATGATCCGGACCTGTTGGCGGGCGATTTGAATTCGGTCCGTGTGCTTTATCTGGACAAGGGGTATCTAGACGTGCGGCTGGGGGACCCGATTGTCACGGACCTGGGCGGAGAGAAAATCGGCATCACCATTCCCATTCGCGAAGGCCGTCCGTATCAGGTGGGCCGTGTTACGATGGAAGGAACCACCCTCTTTCCCGAAGAACTGGTCTTCGCCTTGATCCAGGTGACGCCCGGAGCGGCGGCCTCGGTGGGCGACATGAAGGGCGCCTCCACCCGCATTCAACAGTATTACGGACGCCGGGGATACATCGAAACACGCGTGCGTGTCGACCGGCAGGCCAATCCCGAAACCGGGATCGCCGATGTGACCTTTACCGTCAAGGAAGGTCACCTCGCTTACATCCGCTCGATCAATATTTCTGGAAACACCCGCACAAAAGACAAGGTCATCCGCCGCGAGCTGGCGGTCTATCCCGGCGAAGTGATGAACGAAGTGAAAATCGAAACCAGCGAACGACGATTGCAGAACCTGGGTTATTTCTCGTTTGTAAACAGCACGTATGAGTCCACGAGCCGCTCGGGATATTACGACCTGACCTTCGATGTCGAAGAAAAGCGCACGGGACAGTTCATGGTGGGTGCCGGCTTTTCAAGCATTGACCAGTTGATCGGCTTCGTTGAGGTCGGGCAGGGGAATTTTGACTTGCTCGGTTGGCCGCGCTTCACCGGAGGCGGACAGAAAATCAAGCTGCGCGCCACCTTCGGAACGGAACGCCAGGATTACGAGTTTTCTTTTGTTGAACCCTGGTTCTTGGATCGCAAACTCTCGCTCGGGTTCGATCTCTTCCGCAATGACAGCCGCTATTTCAGCGATGACTACGAGCAGCGCAACACGGGAGGAAGCCTCAGCCTCACCAAGCCACTTACCTCGTATGACCGGCTGACCCTTTCCTATAGCCTACAGCAGGTCCGAGTGTACAATGTGGATGATGCCGCCTCCGAGGAGATCAAAAAAGAAGAGGGCTCCACGCTGCAAAGTATGGTGGGCCTCTCGTTGCTGCACGATACGCGCGACAGCGTCTTCGTGGCGACCCGAGGCAACCGCACCAAACTCTCGGCGGAAGTGGCGGGTGGCCCTCTCGGCGCCGACGTGGATATGTATCGCCTCACCAGCAAGACCACGCAGCATATTCCCGTCTGGTTTGATCACTTCATCAGCCTGCGTGGCGAACTCTCCGTGGTGGATGCCTACGGGCAATCCGATGATGTGCGCATTTTCGACCGACTCTATCTGGGCGGCCCGCGCTCCCTACGCGGTTTCAAATATCGCCACGTCGGGCCCATGGATGAAAACGAGGAACCCATCGGCGGAAAAACGATGGCCTTCGGGTCGGTGGATTACGACATTCCAATCTGGTCCAAATTCCGCTTGGCGGCCTTTTATGATGTTGGCATGGTCTATGCCGATTCCTACAGCCTCCAAGGGCAGGAAAATACCGGCGACTACAACTCCGACGTCGGCGTGGGTGTGCGTATTGACATCCCCGGCTTCCCCCTGCGTCTGGATTATGCTTGGCCACTCGAGACCGGCGAATTTAATGACCGCTCGTCCGGCCGTTTCAGCTTCCTGATCGGCTATGTATTGTAATCTGGTTGCCAATCGATGATTATTTTGTAAGGTATGAACACACGGTTTAACTCACCAAAAAAGAAGGAGATTCATTATGAAAAAGAACAGTTGGATGGTTGGCTTTCTGCTGATTGTTTTGTGCGCAGTTCAGGGGGCCTATGCCGCACAGGACATCGTCACCGTGGATATGGATAAGCTCTTTAACAAGTATTTCAAGACCGGCCTGGCCGACGCGCAATTGAAGGAACAGGCCGATGAGTTCAATGAAGAACGGCGGGAAATGATCGAGCAGTACGATGCCCAGCAGGCCGATTTTCAAAAACTGCGCGAAGAAGCCCAGAACACCGCGCTGAGCGAAGAGGAACGCAATAAAAAACGCGACGAGGCGGAAGACCTTCTCCTGACCGTGCGCGAGCAGGAGCAAAAAGTGAGGCGCATGGAACAGCAACGCCGCAAACAGCTCGAAGACCAGCAACAGCGCATGCGCAAGCGTATCGTGGATGAAATCAACGAAATCATTTCCAATTACGCTAGAGAGCAGAATTATCTGGCGGTGATTGATGCCTCGGGCCAGAGCCTGAATGGTGTTTCCGTGTTGATCTATTCCTCCGGGAAACTAGACATCACCGATGAAATCCTCCAACTGCTCAACAAGGGTGCCGAAAAAACAGCAGAAGAATAAAGCACCGAACGAGCACACGGAAAGGCCGGGTACCCATGGCATCCTTTACACTGAACCAATTGGCTGAGCGCCTGGGCTGTTCCATAGAGGGGGATGGCACCGTGCAAATCACCGGCGTCGCCGCCCTCAAGGAGGCGGTGGCCGGGGATATTTCCTTTCTCGCCAATCCGAAGTATGCCTCTCAGGTGGGAGCCACGCGTGCCTCTGCCGTGATCGTGAGCGGGGATTGGACGGGCCCCTGTTCCGCCGCGTTGCTGAAGGTGCCTCATCCCGATCAGGCGTTCGGCCAGATTGCCGCGCTCTTCGCACCGGCACCTGTGCCACGCTACCAGGGTGTGCATCCCTCGGCGGTCATCGGCAAGGACGTAAAACTCGGCGAGAACGTCTCCATTGGGCCGTTGTGCGTGGTGGAGGATGAAGCGGAAATCGGCGATGGCACCATTTTGGTTGGAAACGTCTACGTGGGATACCGGGCAAAAATCGGCAGGAACTGTTTGATTTACGCCCAGGTCTCTCTACGCGAATACGTGCAACTGGGCGACCGGGTGATCATTCACGATGGCACTGTGATCGGCAGCGATGGCTTCGGCTATGCTGTGGACGCACAAGGCGTGCGCACCAAAATTCCGCAGATTGGTTCCGTAGAGATCGGCGATGACGTGGAAATTGGATCGAACGTGAGTGTAGATCGCGCGCGCTTTGGAAAGACCCGCATCGGCAAGGGCGTGAAAATCGACAATCTGGCGCAGATCGCGCACAACGTACAAATCGGCGACCATGCGGTGATTGTGGCCCAGGTTGGGATCGCAGGCAGCGCTTCCATCGGCGAGAAGGTCATTATTGCTGGCCAGGCCGGCGTGGGAGGCCACGTCAACATTGGTGCGGGTGCCATCATCGGCGGCCAATCCGGAGCTACCAAGGATGTGGCACCGGGGGCCTTCGTCTTCGGAACGCCGGTGGTCAAGCATGCCGACTACATGAGAGCCTACGCCATTTTCCTTCGTCTTCCCGAAATGCGTCGAAAACTGGCTGAACTGGAAAAACGCCTACCCAGCAGCAGCCATACTGAGCGCACAGCTTCTTCATAAAGCAATCCGTCATGCTGTCCTGAAACACGTCGCAACGATCAGAGTTGGTCTGCGCGATCAGGTTTTGTTCGGTCAAACGGAGACGGACTCCTCCCATTCGCTGGTATCGATGGTTTCGTGTCCGGCGGTTTTTGAATTTCGGGTGAGCCATTTCATCACCAACCAGAAGAATCCAACGGGCAGGATGCCACCCCAGAAGATAATCTGGAAGAAGCCAATGGCATGGAGCGGCGCGGCCTGGAAGCGGTACATGTTCCAGAACATGAGCAGGCAACTGAGCCATACGGTGGTGAAGTTGGGTAGGGAATCGCCGGAGCGCATGATGTGTACGCCCTGGGCCCTTGATTTGGTGAAGGGAAAGAAGAGATTGGACCCCATGAAGCCGAGTTGATCTTCGAGTACGTGAGCGGAATAGGCGGCCACAATGACCAGGGCGGCTCGCCAACCTAGGAAGGGCAGAAGCAGCAGGGAAAAAAAGACGCCCATGGTCAGGGCATGCGACCATTCACGGTGCCAGGGAAGAAAGTGAAAGGTCATGCCGTTTTGATTGTCTTTCTTGAACCCGAAGGTGGGGCCGTCGAAGATGTCGACATTGGAGGAGGCATCGTAGGTGATGTGCAGGGGACAGGGAAGTGCGGCCCGACCGACGGCGCCTTTTTCTGGTTCGGTCCCGGGGACGGGTACTTGGCCGGTGTTGACGACGGGTCCGAATTTCACCATCACCTGCTGTTTTTCGGCATCGAATTTCACGGTGTACTGCTGCCAGTAGTCGGCACCGAGGCGTATGGTGGAGAGTTTGATGCGTACCATCTTTTCTCGGTCCATGGCGAGGGCGACACCGGCGGCTATCCGGTCGGCGATATCTTGTGGAGTGGTTTCGTTGGGCACCGGCTCGATATAGATATCATGCTTGTAAAAGAAGCGGTAGAATTTGAAATCGAGGGTGTCGGGGAGGATGCCGAAGGCTCCACCCAGGATGAAGTAGAGGGGGTTTCCTTCCTGGGCGGCGGCGAGGGTCCAGGGAAAGAAGGTGGCGGCGGCCACGCCGGAAGCAAAGTGAGCTATACCTTTCATGTGAACATCCTTTCTTTAAACCAAGTGAAGCCAGGCGGCGATAGTTGGGCCGAACCCCGACATGTTGCAGGCAATGGGCAGCAGCAAGATTCCCAGGCAGTTCAGGCGTCGCGAGGCGAAGAGTACGGGAAGCAGGCCAATGCCGGTTCCGACGAGCATGATGAACAGGCCCACCCAAGAGGTGACCAGAAAGACAAGCAGCATAATGATGCCCAGAGCGATCAGGGAGATATAGCGGTAGTTGAATTTGCGGATCAGGACGATGACGCCCCGGGTCAGCGGTTCCATCATCAGATAGGAAACCCCGCCGGCGATGGCGATGGCCCCGAGAATCATGAGGTAGTCGTAGGAGGTCTGAGGGGTGTAGAGGCTTTTCATGATCCAGGCACCCCCGCCGCGCGTCAGGCCGAGGCCAGGAACAAAGAAAAACATGAAGGCACCGGTGTAATAAATCAGTTTGGATACGCCCTGCGACATGATGAATACCCGTTCATCGCGTTGGGCGGTGGCATGTCCGGCCAGCAGACCGCCGACACCGCCGGTGACGACCGGGAAAAAGGCGGCAAAGCTTCCGCCGAGTCCACCGGATGCGGCGCTGCGCAGAATGGTGGCGGCGTCCACATCAAGCGAATCGGCAATGTGCTGCTCGGGAACCTCCGCCGCGCTGAGTATGTTCAGCAGGCACCAGGGAATGGCAAAGAGGCCGACAAAGGCAGGCATGATGTTTTGAAAGGCCATTTCGGTGGAGATGGGGGAGCGATAGAGGAGAATGAACCCCATGAAGCCCGCCAGAAGAAAGGTGAGCAGGCCTGCGGCGAGCGACTTCCAGGCGTCGAAGAATTTTGCAAATCCTGCGGGGCCTGTGTTTCCGCCTTTGGGCCATTCAGACATGAGAATAAAGGTGATAATCACCCAAATGATGGCACCCATGTAGGGGCGCAAAACACTTTGCAGGAGGGGAAGAAGGATGGGGGCCAGGGGAGCGATGATGAAGATCAGGATGAAGAGGCCGGCGAGCCCACCGACTCCGGTTATCATGGTGCCTTCAAATCCGCGCCCGAACATTAGGTATTTCTGTCCGGGGAGGACGGTGAAAATGGCGCTTTCGTCAGGTGCACCCAGCAGTACGGCGGGAATGGTGTTGAGCATGGACCAGCCGACGATCATGCCCGCCATGAAGGGGAGATAAGCCTCAGGGGGCAGGATGATCTGGTAGTCGGCCAGCAGGTAGATGAACATGACCAGCAGCCCCATGATGTTGTATACGTGCAGCCCGGGCAGGCAGGCAAGTACGCACGAAAGAACCGTCCCTACTAGGGTGGATGCCAAAACAATAAAAAATGCGCTCATAACGGCCTCCTGTTGAGAAATCAGTGAATACGAATGGCGTGGCTCGACTCGGGAATGATTTCGAGTTCGCCTTTATACAGCTTGAGTTCACCGGTCACGGTGACGGTTTTCCCGGAGGCCAGGTTGTCGCGGAATTCACCGGGTATATTGCGATCCCAAAGGAGCATCTGAATGGCGCCTGTTTTGTCTTTGAGGGGGTAAATCACACCGCTTTTAATGGATTTTGGTGCGCTCAGTCGCCCGGAAACCGTAACCACTTCTCCCTCGCCCGGTTCGCCAATCTCACCAATGAGGGTGATGTCGGGCTTTGCCTCGGGTTTGGTGGGAGGCATTTGATAAAATTCTAGCTGGTCGGCGTAATTCACTTTGAGTTGGATGGTGTCTTTATAGACGTCCACGATGCCGCGGACTTGCAGTCGAGTACCCTCCTCCGGCTTTTTCTCGCCGAGCTCCTGGGTCACGTTCTCCCAATAAACAATGGTTACGGTGGCGGTGCCATCCTCGATGATGATTCGCGTGGGGGCTTTGCCGGGTGTTGGAGATTCCTGGAACTGGATGACACGGCCCTCGGTTTCAATCGTCTGTCCCTTCAGGTCGGCTGTGATTTCTTCAATGGTGAGGCTATCCGCCCGTTGCAGCATTTTCATGGGGGTGGGGGTGGTCAACGTGGTGTCGAGAAATTCTAGATCGGCGGCGCGTGCCAGGCCAAGCTGAATTTTACCTTTGTATAGCTTGATGGAGGAGCGAAGCCGAATGTTCTGCCCCTGAATGAGCTTGTCCTTGCTTTCCATGTCGACATAAACGTCTTCCCAGAAGGAAAGGTTGGCCGTGCCGGTATCATCAGCAACCAGGACGGACCAGGGTTGCTTTTTGCCAGGCTGCGGGGCCATGACTTTAACGATGGTACCTTCAATCAGGACAGCACCGCTTTCCGAGGTTAGTTCGTTGATAGGTGTGCGCCCAAGTTCTTCCTGCACCAGGGAGACCTGGTCGGCCACCTGAATACGCAGTTGGACGCGATCATCGGCGGCGACGCTTAGACTCCCGGCCACGGAGATGTGATCGCCCGGGCGCGGAACCAGTCCTTTTTCTATGAGCTCGCGGGCCTGGGATTGATAGGCGGTGACGGGTATTTCTCCCGTGCCATCGTTAATATCAAAGCGCAGACTGCGGACCAGCCCGCTTTCCTTGAAGATGCGGGTGTCGCTGCTGACTTTCCCGTCAATTTGCACATAGGCGAAGTTCATGGTCGGGGTAATGTCACCAATCTTGACGGTTGGAATCTTCTGGGATATGGCCATCCAGTAGAGCAGCCCTAGGCCGACCACGGAAAGAAAGACGGCGGCATAGCGTGTGGCCCGTACGCTCAGGCGCTTATTGACCCGGGCCCCGCAGTGGGGGCAGCGGGTTAGTGCACCCACGAAGCGTCCGCAACTGGAACACTTAATATCGCTGGATTGCTGTTCGTGCCCGGGGAGTACGGTTTCCTTCATATCAAATCCTTTCGTGAGGTTCCACAACGGTAATGGTTGTTTATAGTACACATCGAGTGGAAGAGGAATTAAATAAAAATGCAAAATATTCTCCAACAGGCCGCAGCCTCGCGGAAGTTTTCTGGGAGGGACATCGGTCCCCCTGCATTCGACGAACTTCCGGGCAAGTTTTACCGATGGGGAAAAACATAGGTATCTCGTTCCAGGGCACAGGGTAGCATTATTTATTCCTGGGAATCTGCCGGGTTTTTCGGCTCGTACACTCTCTTTTATGGTGCAGAAATTAAGTTTCTCCCCCCAGCAACCGATCAGTATCAGTGCAAGGAGAAGACAGAAGATACGCCGAGGGCATTGAGCGGCAAAGATGAGGAAAGGAGGAGGAAGAGGAAAAGAGTTTGCGGTCGGAGTCGGTTTGATTTGCGCCGGCTAGTTGATCGCGGTGAAGGGAAGAAGTGAATCATGCGTCAAGGACGACGCAAGGTGATGAGAAACAACAACAAGCAATTATTCAAGGAGGAATAACCATGCAAGTATACAATAACGTTCCAGCCTTTTCCGTTTGGAAAAACTACAACGCAAACGTCTCGAGTTTGCGCAGCTCGATGTCCAAGCTGTCATCGGGTCTCCGTATCAACAATGCCGGTGATGATCCGTCCGGTATCGCCATGAGTGAGCGGCTGCGTACGCAGTACCGCAATACGGCGGCGGCATCGTCGAACGTGGAAAACAAGATCAACTATCTGCAGACGGCGGATGCCTGGATGCAGAAAATGCACGACATGATGGGCCGTATGGCGGAATTGGCCGTTATGGCCAATGATGGCACCAAGAGTCAGGTGGACCGTGATAATCTGCAGAAGGAATTCGGCCAGATGCAGAAGGAAATCACGCGCATCACCAGCGGCGCGACGGCGGCAGGCAAGTTCAACAGCCTGTATCTGTTCCGCGGTGGTAATGGTGTGGCCACGATGACGGGCGATGGTGTTCAGGGTGGCAATGTCTACCTGCAAGTCGGTCCGGACAGCAACATGGTGTTCACGGAGGAGGAACTGAATTTGACGGCGACCAACATGGCCGTGATCGGCTCCTACGTGAACTACAGCTATGGTTCGGTCAACATGACGTTGCTCGGCTCCGGCGGTGGTGCGAGGAGTGTGCGCTGGGCCAGTGTGATCTGTGGGGCGAACCTCAGCATTTCCACGCAATCGGTCGCCCAAGGCGCCGTGGACAAAATGAACATTGCCATCGACTATATCAGCTCGAAGCGGGCAGTCCTTGGTGCGGAACTTCGGCGTATGGAGCAGACGTTGAGCGGCCTGCGCAGCTACGAAGAAAATGCCCGTGCCACGGAAAGTCGGATTCGCGATGTGGACGTGGCCTATGAAACCACGCAGTACTCGAAGTATCAGATTCTAGTGCAGGTGGGTACGGCCATGCTGGCTCAGGCCAATGCCTTGCCGCAGGGCGTGTTGCAGATGCTCGGATAAACCATCTGTAAGTCTGCCTTCCTCGATAAGTCCGGCCGGCAACGGCCGGACTTTTTTGTGGCAGTGATCCTGCTACATGCAGTGGAACTGAAAAAGGCCGGCCGTTTTATGTGCTTTCTGTGGTTGAAAAGGGCAAAAAACGCCAAAACCATTCGGAAACAGGTCTTTTTCAGGAAAATAGTGCAAGTGGTCGGTTGAAAGGGAGTTTTTCATGGCGGGAACAGTCACCATTTCCGGATTGCAATCCAAGATCGATATCGAGGATACCATTTCGAAGCTGGTTGCGGCGCGAAGGTATACCCTGACGTCCTTCGAAAAAGCGCAGACGGAGGTCAATTACGACCTCGAAGCGTGGAATGATCTGGCGGCCCTATCCGGCGAACTGACCAATTCGCTCGACACTCTGCGTACGTGGGAAACGTGGAATACGATGGCCGCCACATCTTCCGATGAAGATACGCTGACCGCCAAGGCCACCACTTCCGCCGTTCCAAACACCTACTCGGTTTTCATTAACAACCTGGCTCAATCTCACAGTATTGGAAGCAGCAAAGCCTCCGACCTGACGCCGGGGGGAAACGCCAATACGGATTTAGTGGCCCCCGGCATACTAAACGAAGGCGCCTCGTTTACCATTGAGGGGCAAACCATTACCATTGGCGCCTCTGAGACGCTCAACACCCTGGTCGGAAAAATCAACACGGCGGCGACTTCCATGAGTGCGGACAGCCGAGTATCTGCCTCGATTCTCGATGGGCGACTGGTGATTTCGAGGGAAAAGACCGGTTCAACGGAATTGAACATCTCGGATGTTATCGGCAGTCCATTGGAAACGTTGGGCGTTTTGAACGCTTCGGGTGGCTACGTGAATGAATTGATGGAGGCGGTGGATGCCAACTTCACGGTGAATGGCATCGCCGTGACTCGTTCCAGCAATACCGGATTGGATGATGTGATCACAGGTGTTACGTTGGACCTGCGCGCCGAAAGCGTGGCGGCACCCGTTCGTTTAACGATCAATCACGATACGGAAGACGCCAAAGCAGCCATCCTGGATTATATGGAGAAGTACAATGCGCTCGCCGCCCAAGTGCGGTTTTATACGCAGAAGCCGCTGAGTGGGGAAACGTCTGGGGGTGCCAGCATCACCGCACTCGGTGAACTGTATAATGACAGTAGCCTCTCGTCCATGGAGCGGAACATCCGCATGCAGGCCACCGCCAGCAAATATCCCTATCTAAATGCTACGAATGCCGCCTATACCTATGCCGGGAAAACCGGCGTGGCCGACAGCCTCGAGGATATCGGCATTTGGACGCAGGGAGAGAATAACGTCCTGGCTCTAACCGATGAAGACAAGCTCGATTACATGCTGGAGAATGAATTCGATGTTACCGCTCAACTTTTCAGAGGGGTTTATGACAGTACCCAGGGATACGTTCACGGATTGGCCACCGATTTCTATAAATACTCTAACTCCATGAGCGAATCCCTTACCGGTGAAATAGCCCGCCGCATCGCCTCTCTCGAAGACAAGCTGACCGAACTCTCCGAAAGAATTACCAGCGAAGAGGAAACGCTGGATGACTATCAGGATCGCTTGATCGAAACCTTTTCCGCCATGGAGGAGGCCGAAGCCACGTTCAATGCTCAACTCGACTGGTTCAGGGCCAACTTCAGCAACTAAATAATACCAGAAAATTAAACTCCTGAGCCGGGATGACGGGCGACAGGTCCAAGAAACGGCCTTTCATGGGAGAAGAAGGAATAACAGGGAACGATGGCAGGCGGAGCACAACTACTCTTGCTGGATGATCTGATACGCTCGTATCAGGGGCACAACCTTGCATCCATCGCACAAAGCCTCCTGATCCAGCAAAGCGACGAAAAGCGCGTGGCGGGCATTGTTTTTCGGGCTGGAGCCCTCTATCAGCAAGGCGAAACTATGGCCGCCCTCTCCCAATTGATCAGCAGCAGGCGGCTGTTCGGCCTCGTCCCGCTTCCGGTAATTGCCAATATTGTTTGGCTTGCTCAGCAGTCCGGCCAGGAACAAACCGCCGCCTGGGAATGCTACCATTTTGCCAAGGATGCCTTTCGGCTTGGGTACCCCAACTTGGGCATGGAAGCCATGACTGCCGCCTATATTCTCGATGGCATGGCCCGCTTCGAGCTAATCCGATCACCTGAAATATTGCGGGAAACAGGACAACTCTATGCGGTAGCCGCCATGGACTCGGGCTTGACCAGAAAAGTGCGTCGAGTGCCACAGCCCCATTCGGGACCCATTCGCGTCGCCTTGGTTGTGCCGAATCTGGTGGATCATGTGGTGGCCTATACCCGACGGGTGGTTCAATATGCCCGGCATCTGGATCGCAATCAATTTCAGATGAGCGTCTATGTTTCCGAAAACCTCTCCGCCCGGGAGAACCCTGGCTTCCCATTCGGGTGCGTGAGTGGGCACTCCGAAATCACAGGCGCCCACACCATCAATGCCCTGAAACAATTGAATGTGCCGGTCGTTATTATGTCCAGAAAGTGGTCCTGCATGGAGACGGGGCGGCAATTGGCCATGCGACTGGACGCCGACCAAGTGGATGTCGCTCTCTTTCAAAGCGGCATGGCTTGTCCCATCGACTGGATCGCAGCCTATGCCTCCGCCGTTCCGGTGAAGGTCGGCATCCATATCGGCAGCAGTTATTATGGGGCGGGCCTGGATTGTATGGTTGTGGATAATCCGGAAAACCTGAAGCGCGAAACAAACTGGGATGCATCAGACGGAGAACGCATCGTGATGCCCAAAGGTGTCGATTTCGACGTGATGGAAGGGCAGCCTCCCGTGTCCCGCACCCGTTTGGGTATCCCGGAAGAGGCCGTCCTTGTCGGCACGATGAGCAACCATCTGGACAAACGCCTTTCGCCGGAATATTTGGAGGTCATCGCCGGGGTCATGAAAAAGCATCCGCAGGTTTGGTTTGTGCCGATCGGCTGCGGCACCCTCCCGGATAAAGTGAAATTCTTTCAGCAACACGGCTTGGAAGGCCGCGTTCGTTTCGCCGGACGCCACCTCATGCCTGCCGCCATTCTTAAGGTGTTGGATATATACGCCTCTGAGTTCCCCGTAGGCGGATCGCAAAGCGTGATGGAAGCCATGGCCTGCGGGCTCCCGGTGGTGGCTATGAAATGGGGCGATGCCCATGCCGAAAGCGTCGCTACCGAATTGATCGGCGAGCCGCACGCCTTGCCGGAGCGCGATCTTGACGCCTATGCGGCGCGACTGGAAGGATTCATCACGTCGGTTTCCGTACGGCAGGATGTTGGAAACGCCATGCGCATGCGTGCCCGAAAAAACTTTGACGCGGCTGGCTGCATCCGGAAGGTGATCGACCACGGCCTCGCAATCCGTCAGTTGTTGGATGCAGATTTACCCGATAGATGTTCTCAATGATGACGATGTTGACTGGCAGGATGGCGGGCCAAAGCCCGGCAGCCTGCTCTTCCATGCCAAAACCGTAACCAAGAGTGTTACCTATGTATTGAGCTTTCTGTGTTACCTATGTTCTGAACCCGTATCAGGTCTGATGTCTATCGTCTAAAGTCTGAAGTCTGTCGTCCAAGGTCTAAAGTCAGATATCTAAAGTCCCAGCTGAGTGGGGCGTTTCAAGACACATATTTCTCCACAGAGTTCATTGACAAAACCAGCCCGCCTCCGCTATGTTTAGAAAGTTCTAAATGATCGGAATCTGCCATGAAGCCTTTGGAAAGCGCTACATACGAAATGATTGAGGCCGGAGGACGCACCGCACAGACCTTCGGGTTTAATCGACTCTTTGGCCAACTCTACATGCTCCTCTTCATGTCAGCCGAACCCGCCTGCTTGGACACCATTGTCGAGAGCCTCGGCATCAGCAAGGCCAGCGCAAGCATTGCCTGCCGGCAACTCGAAAGCTGGGGTGTCCTGCACAAAGTCTGGATGAAGGGCGATCGAAAAGACTATTACGAGGCGATTACAGACATAAGTCAGATCGTAAACAATGGTCTGCTCGCCTCCGTGAATAAAAAATTGGTTTCCGCACAGCATCAAATTCAACGCAGCAGGAAACTGCTCGAAGAATCGAGCGAAAATGCCGAAAGGGTGGCTTTTCTGAAGCAGCGTTTGGCCCAGGCCGAAAAATATCGAGCCCGCTTGGAGTCGCTGCTTAATAATCCACTGATTCGGAAATTGCTCTGACCAAGGAACGTATACCGTTGCTGATAAAATCTACAAGAAGCGGAGTAGGGAGAATTCCAACCGGGATTTGACGGGGGCGAAGCCTGCCCTGAAGTAGCACGGACTTCCAGTCCGTGATCTTCTGAGAAGTCTAAAGTCTCCGGTCTGTAGTCTCCGGTCTATAGTCTCCGGTCTATAGTCTCCGGTCTATAGTCTAAGGTCTTAAGTCTAAAGTCTAAAGTCTGTGAATATACTTGGTTTAATAACAGCGCGCGGCGGTTCCAAAGGCATCCCACGCAAGAACATTGTGGACCTCGGCGGTAAGCCGCTGATCGCCTGGACTATCGAGGCCGCGTTGCAAAGCAGCGCACTGGGCCGCGTGATCGTGTCGACCGATGAGGAGGAAATCGCCGCCGTCGCGCGTCACGCCGGCGCGGAAGTACCCTTCATGCGCCCTGCGGAATTGGCGCAGGACGCCTCGGCTCATATCCCCGTTATTCAACATGCGCTCCACTGGATCGAACAGAATGAAGGCACCCTGCCAGAATTTATCTGCCTGCTGCAGCCCACCTCGCCCTTCAGGACGGGCGAACATATCAAGGCCGCCATACACCTGCTGCACGAAAAAAATGCAGACGCCGTTGTCAGTGTATGTGAAGCCGAAACACACCCTTTCATGGCACGCAAAATCGATGCTGATGGCATCCTGCATCCCTTTTTGGATATTCCCGAAAGTTACCTGCGGCGCCAGGACCTACCCGCCGCTTACGAAATCAATGGAGCCATCTATCTGTGCCGCTCGCGCAGGATCATGGAGCAGGGGACATTGTTACCTGAAGGCGCGTTGGCCTTCGTAATGGACAAAACCTCGTCGCTCGATATCGACACGCCCGATGACCTCGAACGCGCACGGGAACGGCTGAAGAACGCTGGCAAAAAAATTGACGATAAACATCGGGTTTTCCAGACGGAATTGGGAAAACGGGAAAATTAAAAAATGCAGCGCGAATTGAATGAACTTTTGCAGGCTGAACCGGATTTGCAACTGGCGTATCTGTTTGGCTCCGCAGCAAACGGCACCATGCGTCTGGATTCGGATGTCGACGTGGCCGTTGCCGCCCGTGAGCCCCTGGATGCCCCGCGCATGATGGCTCTGATTCGACAGCTCGGAGATCAAACCGCCCGGGATATTGACCTGGTTGACCTTCAGCGGGCGCACGGAACGATTCTAAAAGAGGCCATGCAGGGCAAAGAACTCTTTTGCCGTGATTATGCCGTGAAGGAAACACTAATGAAGAGACTGGTCTACGAGCAGGAGGACTTCATGCCCCTTCGCCGCAAAATGCTGGCACGTCGCCGTCAACTGGAGCTGCACGGACATGAATGATGTCATGGTCGAGAAAACGGACAGCCTGCTGCGATGCCTTAAGCGCATTGAAGGCAAGCGTCCCGCAAAGGTGGATGTACTTGTGAATGATTATGATCTGCAGGATATCATCATTCTGAATCTGGAGCGTGCCGTACAGCAGGCCGTCGATATGGCGATGCATGTGTTGGCAAAGAGCGGAAAACCGGCGCCCGACACGATGCGTGAAGCCTTTGCAGTCTTGGCAGAACAGGGTGTCATAACCGAACAGACCGCTCTGAACATGCAGCATGCGGTCGGCTTTCGTAATACGGCCGTGCATGCCTATCAGCAAATAAACTGGGCTATTGTCTTTTCGATTATCAATGAACATCTTAACGATTTCCGGCAGTATTTGCGCGAAATAGAAACATACTCACAGTAACGGCCATCGAACGCCCACTGACCAATGACCAATGATAATAATAGGAATTGGGACGATGTACCCGCAAAGATTGTCGGCAAGCGTCGAACCGATGAGGTGGAAAGCAAAGCGGGCTATCAACTGCAAGAGTTGGCCAATCACCTTTCGCAGAGCCGGGTAACCTGGCCAAAAGGTGTGTTTCGTTTTAGATCTCATGAACAAGCGGAGAAATGGTGGACCGAGAAAATGATAATCAGGAAGTAACGCGGGCCCCCACGCGGGAAGACCTTGTCCGTCTGGCACGTTTGTTAAATGATGCTGGTGCCCGGTATATCATCATAGGCGGCATGGCCATGATCGAGTTGGGATTGCGCCGCACCACGATGGACGTTGATCTGCTCATTGATGATTCAGAAGAAAACGTTAAGCGCGTATGTGATGTTCTTGTCGCATTGCTTGTTGACAAGGCTGCAAGCGAAGTCGAACCCGGAGACGTAAGGCAATATACCGTTGTTCGCGTAAACGACGAAATAACCGTGGATTTAATGGGTAAGGCCTGCGGTATAGACTTCGCTGCGGCGCAGGCCGGCATTCAAAAAGTGGATATGGATGGCATATCGATTCCGTTTGCTTCGCCGGAATTGCTGTTGAAAATGAAACAGACCCCTCGCGAGAAAGATGCACTGGACCGTGCTTTTCTTCAACGCCTGCTTGAGCAAAAAAACAATTCCCGTTGAGCTAATCATGCACATTCTGGTCGACCATCGTGAAGAACCAAGCGGAGTCATTGCAGCTCTCGAGGGATTCGGCAACAAAACGGCGCAGAAAATCTACGACGCCGTACATGAAGAACGTGCGGACTATCACTAGCAATAGCAGGCTGCCGGGCTTTGGCCCGCCATCCTGCTAGGCAACAACAGCGACACGCTGTTGTGTCTTGGAAGAATCCGCCGATGCCTTCTGCTTCTGTATGGTATCAAAAAACACGGATTCGCAAGAATGACCAATATCCAACAGGCAAAAGCAAATCTAGAAGCGCGGGCAAAGCGCCAGCGCGAATCGAATCGCGTCCTATGGGCGCAGGCAACGGAGGATTGCCGCAAAATTGTGGACATGATTATTAGGAAATATGAACCCAAACGCATTATTCAGTGGGGATCATTACTGGAACCTGGAGCATTCGATGAAAGGTCGGACATTGACTTGGCCGTTGAAGGCGTTACACAGCCAGAGCGCTATTTTGCCTTGCTGGGAGATGCCATGGAAATGACCACTTTCAAATTGGACGTAGTGCAGCTTGAAAAAATAGAACCCGAATTCGCTGAAATCATACAGTCGAAAGGGCAGGTCATTTATGAAAAATAAAATACGCTCTTTGCGGAGCGAAATGAAAAAGCAGCAGGAGGTTCTTCATCGCCTGGAAAAATTTATGATCGAATTCGAGTCCGAACGATTCACCCCGGAACAGCCCACCATCGATCAGGCCATGATCCTCGCACAAGCGCTGACAAACTACTACACCTGCTTGGAAACCATCTTTCTTCGCATTTCGAAATTCTTTGAAAACAACCTGCCTGCAGATCGATGGCATCAGGCCCTGTTGGAAAAGATGACACTGGAAATTGAAGGTGTTCGAGCGCGCGTACTTCGTGATGAAGTATACCTTTCGCTGCTGGAATTACTGAAATTCAGGCACTTTACACGCTACTACTTCGAACTGAATTACGACGCCGACAAGCTGCGCTTCCTGCTCAAGAAGTTTAACGAAGTGCGTAAACCGGTTCAGGACGATCTGAATGCATTCCAGTCCTATTTGGTAAGACTTGAAGAAGCATGAAAACCACGTCCCCACACGAATTCATGCTAATCATTTCGTGCCTTTTGGTGTTTCTCGTGGCCACAAACCGCATTGATTTTAGATTTGAACCGCAAATGGACGCCAATGAACGCAAATAGGCTCGATTTTCGCGTACTTTCGCGCCTTTCGTAGCTGCCATCTAAATACCTATGGACCTTGTATAGTCAAATTTGAGCGCAGCGGGTGTGAAGAGGGTTTAAACAGAAGGTAGCGAAGTAAACGAAGCTATTGAATTGCTGAAGAGCAGGATGTGAGAGAAGCGTTTTATTGAAGAGACAGAAAGGACAACAGAATGAATGTTTTAGATAGAAATAAAATAGGCAAAGAGGTGTTGGGGTCCTTACATTATGCCTCTTTGGAAGATGCGGGATTAACGATGCTTCATCTGTCATGTATGGCCAAGGTGTCGGAATACAAGAGTGATGACGAGCATTTGATAAAAAAATACAAAATGTCTTTTGAGGAGTTTAAGAAGCAGGTTGAAAGCAAAACAAACGAGGAGTCTTTCGAAGAGGACGATGACTTGCTGGCGTGGCAGCATGCTCATGATGCACGGATTTATTGGGAGATGAAAGCTGGAGAGCTGAATAAATGTTATTAAACATCCAAAAGGCATTTCCAGATATTGTCCAAGAGTGCCGTATTATTCGATTCCGACAAATTCGACTTGCATATGAACTTGTTGCGTTTGTTGAATTAACAGATCATACCGTGCTGCACATAAGAGACTATTTGTTTGCTGGAGGTTCCCATAAGTATGCGTATCACTGGCAGGATGCGCACGGGTGTTTGATAACACGCTGGGATAACGCAACACATTGGCCAGACATTTCCTCATTCCCTCATCATGTCCATTTGAAAACAGGAGAGGTCGTTGCATCGGCGGTGAGGTCACTATTTGATGCTATGGAAGAGATCAAAAGCATTTTAACAGAGGGCGGCACGACAAAAGTCCGTAGGCTTTAGGCAGAGGTATTTTACATGAGCTAACATAGGTAATGGAGCTTTTAAAGTGCTTCCCTTTTTTGTGCCTTTTTATGTTTCTTGCGGCCATGTCCCCCTTTCGCGTAATTTTGCGCCTTTCGTAGTTTCCAACTCTTTAGTCCTCGTTGTTTGTAGTCTCCAGTCTAAGGTCTGGCGTCTATCGCCTCTCCTCTTCCTTCCATAGTCTAAAGTCTACGGTCTATAGTCTCCCACACCCCTCCCCATTAGCGCCAATTAGTGAAAATTAGTGGTTAAAAACACCGTGCCTTCCAGCGTAGCGGGTGGTGAGAAAATGAACAGCATATACGAAACAATCACTTGCGTAGTCGAAACAATCAATCAGCAAGGCATTGAAGCTCTGCTAATTGGTGGATTCGCCGTTAACTATTATGGATATACCCGCAATACACTGGATGTTGATTTTATGTTTGCTGTGAATGATGCCGAAAGATTATGTGACGCTATGCGGGTGGCTGGATTTACAAACATTGACAGACAGGATATGGCTATCTTCTTCAATCAGCCGGACTCTTCCTTTCGTGTCGACTTCCTGCAGGTGGAAGACGAAACGATGAGGCAATTAATAAGCCGGTCGATTGATGCGGACTTCCACGGAATACAACTGAAGCTTCCCGCACTCAATGATCTTTTGGCCATGAAGTTATTCGCACTGAAATCGAATAGGGCGAAGCGGATTCACAAAGATTTGCCGGATATCGCGAACCTTGTAGCAGTGAATCAACTTGATCTTGAAGTGGAGCTGCGACCCCTGTGCATTACGTTTGCAGACGAGCACATTTTTCAGGAAGTGGTGAATGAAATTTCCAGAAATTAAAACGAGTAAACCACGAACCGATTCGCTCACGCTTGAGGAATATGCAGATTTTGTTGAGTTTTTTATGAAAGATGCTGATCCAAAACAAGTACAACGCCAAAAAAAACACGAGGAAAATATTACGAAACGCTTTTGTCTTGTTTATAAGGAATAGACCATAGACGGATAGACTTGAGACCATAGACCGATTTGTAAGAAGACCATAGACTTTTTTGAGACGGGCCTTACACAGCCAAACAAGGCGAGAATCTAAACCAAGACCTTTTGTGCGTTTTGTGCTTTTGGTGGCTATACATATTTTCGCGT
>CAZBEO010000046.1:0-26036 GCA_964490935.1 uncultured Verrucomicrobiota bacterium | reverse complement strand
CTCTTGGACGGCGCATGGCTCATGCGCCTTTCAGCGTGACACGACCCAACACATCGTCTCGCACCTCACGTTGTTCCTGTGCAAAGGTGCTGCAGAACGAGGGCTTGGGAACAGCGCGGGTCCCGGGAGTCCGCGTTACAGGGAAGGCATGCCTTCGTGACGGAAGCCCATATTGATGACCCACAAACGTGTCGCGCCGATCATCCTTCCTCACAAAAAACGCACGGCCAATCGACCGTGCGTTTTTTGTCCAGTTTAATTTGGTTGGTCTGAATCCTACAGGCTGGGCTCCAGCATTTCGCCCAGGATTTCATCACCCATGAGTTCATCGGCCGTCAGCGGTTCCGCGAGCGGAACCAGCTTGATGTTCCGATAAATATGGAACCCGGTGCCCGCCGGAATCAAATGACCCATGATGACGTTTTCCTTGAAGCCGCGCAGATAATCAATACGTCCAAGCGTTGCCGCATCAGTCAGGATGCGCGTGGTATCTTGGAAGGAGGCCGCCGAAATGAAACTTTCCGTTTCGAGCGACGCCTTCGTGATACCCAACAACACCGGCGAAGCCTCCGCCGGACGTTTGCCTTCCAGCATTGCCTGCTGATTCACTTCCTGGAAGTGATAGCGTTCGGCCTGCTCGTTCCACAGAAATTCCGTATCACCCGGGTCCGTGATGCGCACTTTGCGCAGCATCTGGCGGACAATCACCTCAATATGCTTGTCGTTGATTTCCACCCCTTGCAGCCGGTACACTTCCTGCACCTCGTTCACCAGATATTCCTGAAGTTCCTGCGGTCCGCAAACCTCCAGAATCTCCTGCGGCACCACCGGGCCTTCGGTCAACTGATCTCCCTTGCGGACATGATCGCCTTGGAAGACTACCACATGTTTGCCCATCGGGATCAGATGCTCTTCGGCCTCGCCGGTCACCGAGTCGCGCACCAGTAGACGGCGCTTGCCTCGGGAAGAACCGGCAAACTCCACCATGCCGTCAATCTTCGCAATTTCGGCGGCATCTTTCGGGCGGCGTGCTTCAAACAGTTCGGCCACGCGAGGCAGACCACCGGTAATGTCCTTGGTCTGTGCCGCCTTACGGGGCGTTTTGGCGAGCATTTCGCCAGCGGTGACCTGGGCCCCTTCGACCACAATCACATGCGCTCCTGCCGGAATCGAATAGTAGGCCACCGGGGCCTTTGTCTCCGGATTGACCAGCACGATCTGCGGCTGTAAATCTTCTTTGTGCTCCATGACCACGGTGGCATGCAGGCCGGTAGCTTCATCGATTTCGCGACGAATCGTCACATCCTCAATGAAGTCACGGAATTCAATGGCACCCTGCTGTTCGGAAAGAATCGGCAGGTTATGCGGATCCCATTTGACAAAGGCGATTCCCTTTTTGACCTTTTCGCCATCGCCGGCGGAAAGGACCGCGCCGATCACCGTGTTGTAATGTTCCAACTCGCGGCCTTCCTCGTTCACCACGGCCACGGCACCGTTCTTATTCAGCACCACGTGGCTTCCGTCGCGAGCCTGCACCGTGCGGATATCCATGTACTTCAAATAACCGCTGTTTTTGGCCACAATCTGCGGCTTTTTGAACACGGAACTCGCCGTTCCACCGATATGGAACGTACGCATCGTCAACTGCGTGCCCGGCTCACCGATGGACTGCGCCGCAATAATACCCACGGCCGCGCCCAGCTCCACATCCTGTCCGTTGGCCAGGTTACGTCCGTAGCAGCGTGCACATACGCCGCGACGCGATTCACAAGTCAGCACGCTGCGTATCCGTATACGCTCAAGACCTACATACGTGATTCGGTCGGCGGCACGCTCATCAATTTCCTGTCCAGCCGCCACGATGACTTCGCGGGTACCCGGATCGCGGATATCGTCCAGCGCCGTACGCCCAATGATGCGCGTCTTCAGCGGAACCAGTTCCTCGTCGCCTTCCACAATGGCCTTCACCTCGATGCCATTGAGTGTGTTGCAGTCCTGTTCAATCACAATGATATCCTGCGCCACGTCCACCAGCTTGCGCGTCAGATAACCCGAGTCAGCCGTTTTCAGCGCCGTATCCGCCAGACCTTTGCGCGCACCGTGCGTACTGATGAAGTACTCCAGCACGCTCAGTCCTTCGCGGAAGTTCGACAAAATGGGCCGTTCAATAATCTCGCCCGAGGGCTTGGCCATCAAACCACGCATACCCGCCAACTGACGAATCTGCTGACGGCTTCCGCGTGCACCCGAATCCACCATCATAAACACCGGATTCGGCGTCAGGCGTCCTTCGTTCTGGCGCATCGTGTCAAACATCACACGGGAAATTTCCTCCGTGGCATGAGTCCAGATATCAATGATCTTGTTGTAGCGCTCGCCGTCCGTAATCACACCCTTGTGATATTGCGCTTCCACCTCGGCGATCTGGCTGCGGGCATCCGCAATGCACTTTTCCTTCTCGGCGGGGATGATCATGTCCACCATGCCGATGGATATGCCGCCACGCGTCGCATGGAAGAACCCGAGGTTCTTCAAGAGGTCGAGCACGCGCACGGTCACATCATGCCCGGCGATCTGATAGCATTCCCAAATCATGTCGCCCAGCGTCTTCTTGGTCGCTGTCTTGTTTTGAAAGCCAAGAGACTCCGGCCAGATTTCGTTGAAAAACACCCGTCCAACGGTGGTCACAATGACCGATTGATCCTTCCTACCATACCGGGTATCCCGTTGATAGTCTGGATTCTTAAAGCGAATTACGCTGTGAATGGCCACCGCGCCTTCATCAAAGGCCGTATGCACTTCCTCCACATCACCCACCAGGGGAACACGAATCCGCTCCGATTCCTTCACGGCGGCGTGATCCTTCTGCATCGCCTCCACCTGGTGCATCACCTTCGTTTCCGTCGGATTTTCCATCGTCAGGTAATAACAGCCTAGGGCAATATCCTGCGTCGGGGTGGTCACCGGCTTCCCGCTCGAGGGCGCAAAGATATTATTCGGAGCCAGCATCAGCAGGCGCGATTCCATTTGCGCTTCAATCGAGAGCGGAACGTGCACGGCCATCTGGTCGCCGTCGAAGTCCGCATTATACGCCGTACAAACCAGCGGATGCAGGCGGATGGCTTCTCCTTCAATCAGAATCGGCTCGAACGACTGAATGCTCAACCTATGCAGGGTCGGCGCACGGTTCAACATGACGGTATGGCCGCGAGTCACTTCCTCGAGTATGTCCCACACCTCATCTGCTTCGCGCTCAATCATTTTTTTCGCGCTTCGCACCGTATGCACCACGCCCATTTCCTTCAGGCGTCGAATGATAAACGGCTCAAACAAAACCAAAGCCATCTTTTTCGGAAGTCCGCATTGTTTCAATTCAAGGTCCGGCCCGACGACAATAACCGAGCGTCCAGAATAATCCACACGCTTGCCCAGCAGGTTCTGCCGGAAACGCCCCTGCTTGCCCTTAAGCATATCGCTCAACGACTTCAGCGGGCGGTTGCCAGCACCCGTCACCGCACGCCCGTGGCGCCCATTGTCAAACAGCGCGTCCACGGCCTCCTGCAGCATACGCTTTTCATTGCGGATAATGACATCCGGCGTCTTGAGCTGCAGCAGGTTTTTCAGGCGGTTGTTCCGGTTGATCACGCGGCGGTACAGATCGTTCAGGTCCGAGGTCGCGAATCGCCCACCTTCCAGCGGAACCAGCGGGCGCAGGTCCGGCGGAATCACCGGAAGCACCTCGAGAATCATCCACTCCGGGCGCGCATTGCTTCCGCGAAGGCCATCAAAAACCTTCATCCGCTTGGCAATTTTCTTTCGGTTCTGCTTGCTGCGGGTCGCCTCCATCTGGTTTTCAAGATCAACCAGTTCGTCTTCATAATTGATCAGACGCATCAGGTCGCGTACGCCTTCGGCACCCATGCGAGCCACAAAATTCGCTTCGCCATAGGTATCCTGCGCCTCGCGGTATTCCATCTCGCTCAGAAGCTGTTTGGCCTTGAGCGGCGTATCGCCCGGGTCCACCACCACGTAATCTTCGTAGTACAACACGCGCTCCAGCGCACGGGCGGTCATATCCAGCACCAGCCCCATCCGGCTCGGAGTACATTTGAAAAACCAGATGTGCGAAACCGGAACCGCCAGCTCGATGTGCCCCATGCGCTCGCGCCGCACACTGGCCTTCGTCACCTCCACGCCGCACCGGTCGCATATCACGTTCTTGTGCTTGATGCGTTTGTACTTTCCGCAACTGCATTCCCAATCCTTCGTGGGGCCGAAAATGCGCTCACAAAAAAGGCCACCCTTTTCCGGTTTAAACGTCCGATAATTGATCGTTTCGGGATTTTTTACCTCCCCAAAACTCCACGAACGGATCGTCTCCGGCGCCGCCAATGTGATGTTGGCGGTTTCAAACATATTTTTCTTTTCAATACCCAGAATTTCTTGTGCGTTGCTGCTTTCCACGGTCGTCCTCCCTTTGGAAAAAAGAGATTGAATCTTCGTTGATTATTTATTCACCCGGATATCGAGAGCCAAACTCTGCATTTCCTTCATCAATACGTTGAAGGATTCGGGCATACCCGCTTCGAGCGAGTTCTGGCCTTTTACAATGGATTCGTAAATACGGGTTCGGCCCTGCAGGTCGTCGCTCTTCACAGTCAGCAACTCCTGCAGCGCATAGGCCGCGCCATACGCTTCCATAGCCCACACCTCCATTTCGCCAAAACGCTGTCCGCCGTATTGGGCCTTTCCGCCCAGCGGCTGCTGCGTCACCAGCGAATACGGACCTACGGCGCGGGCGTGAATCTTGTCACTCACCAGATGATGCAGTTTGAGCATATACATGATGCCGACGGTCACTCGCTGGTCAAACGGTTCGCCCGTGCGCCCGTCATACAGCACCGTCTTGCCATCCACCTGACCCGTTTCATCCACAGGAAGCCCGGCCTCCCTCATCTTTGCAAAAACCTCTTTTTCCGAGATACCGTCAAACACCGGCGTGTCGGCATACAATCCCAGCATCTTGCAGGCAAGACCTAGATGAATTTCCAACACCTGCCCCACATTCATACGGGAAGGCACGCCCAACGGATTCAAGACGATATCCACCGGCGTTCCATCTGGAAGGAAAGGCATGTCGCACTCGGGCACAATCGTCGCAATGACACCCTTGTTTCCGTGGCGTCCGGCCATCTTGTCACCCACCGACAGCTTTTTCTTGCTGGCAAGATATACTTTGACCTGCTTGATGATGCCGGCGTCCACTTCGTCGCCGCTTTCCAGGCGATCCAGCGAACGGTCGCGGTCTTCTTCCAACTCTGAGAAGCGCGCCTCGAAATCGCGGATAATGCCCTGAATCTTGATCTGAATCGGACTCGGATCAATCTCGATATGGTCATGAGACGCCGCCAGCTTGCGCAGCAGTGTTTTGGTGATCTTCCGGTTCGCCGGAATGATGATTTCACTCGTTTCCACATTGACCACATCCAGCGGAATCTTTTCACCGAGAAGCACATTGCTCAGCGCCTCCGTCAAATCTTCCGTCAATTGATTTTTGCGAGTCTTGTAATCCTCATCCACCACCTTGACCTGCTTGCGGCGCTCCGACGACGTCATTTTGTTGCGTTTGACCGGATTGCGTGCCGAGACCTTGACATCCATGACAATACCTTCGGTTCCGCTCGGAACCGTCAGCGAGGTATCCCGCACATCCGCCGCTTTTTCGCCAAAAATGGCGCGCAGCAGGCGCTCCTCGGGGGCCAGTTCAGTCTCGCTCTTCGGCGTGATCTTGCCCACCAGGATATCGCCCGGATGCACCTCGGCACCGATCCGCACCACGCCACCGTGATCCAGATTCTTCAGTGCCTCTTCGCCCACGTTTGGAATATCCCGGGTGATTTCTTCAGGTCCCAGCTTGGTATCGCGGGCCCCGCACTCGAATTCCTCAATGTGAATGGAGGTGTAGACATCCTCTTTCACCAGCTTTTCGCTGATGATGATGGCATCCTCAAAGTTGTATCCGCACCACGGCATAAAAGCCGTCAACAGATTGCGGCCCAGCGACAGCTCGCCTTGGTTAGTACCTGGGCCATCCGCCAACACCGTGCCCTTGGGCACCTTCTGGCCCTTGTGGACGATCGGCTTCTGGTTCATGCACGTACCGGCATTGGACCGCATGAACTTGCGCAGTTCATACACCCGGTAGCCAGCCTCTGCCGAGCCCGCATCCACCGGCTTGCCGGCCTTCATCGGGGGCATCGAGCCATCCTTAGAAACCACCACGCGCTCCGCCGAAACATACGCGACGACCCCGGCCTCCAGGCACATCGTCATCACACGCGAATCGCGGGCCACACGCCCTTCCATGCCCGTGCCCACATAAGACCGCTCCGTCACCAGCAATGGCACCGCCTGGCGCTGCATGTTCGATCCCATCAGCGCACGGTTCGCATCATCGTGCTCCAAGAATGGGATCAGACTGGCTGCCACGCTGACGAGCTGTTTCGGCGACACATCCATGTAATCCACCCGTTCCGCCGCCACTTCCAGGAAGTCGCCGCGCGAACGAACCGATACCTTTTCGTTTACAAAGCGCCCCTTTTCGTCAATCGGCGCATTCGCCTGCGCGATGACGAATTTCTCTTCTTCGTCGGCCGTCAGATAATGCACGTCATTCGTGACACGCCCCTTCTCCACCTTGCGGTACGGGCTTTCGATAAATCCGAATTCGTTCACATGCGCATAGGTGCTGAGCGACGAAATCAGGCCGATGTTCGGTCCTTCCGGCGTTTCCACCGGACAGATTCTGCCGTAATGGCTGCTATGCACGTCGCGCACTTCAAAGCCCGCGCGCTCACGGCTCAAACCTCCCGGCCCAAGCGCACTGAGGCGCCGCTTATGCGTCAGCTCGGCCAACGGGTTCGTCTGGTCCATGAACTGACTGAGCTGACTGCGTCCAAAGAAATCCTTGATCACGGCGGCCAGCGCCTTGGGATTGATCAGCTTCTGCGGAGTCAATTTGTCTTCCGTGGTATCAAATAGCGTCATGCGCTCCTTGACCAGGCGTTCCGTGCGGGCCAGGCCCACGCGGCACTGAGCCTCGAGCAATTCGCCCACCGTACGCACACGTCGACTGCCCAGATGGTCGATGTCATCAATCGTACCCACACCCCGGCGCAAATTGATCAAATAACGAACCGCCGCAATCAAATCTTCCTTCTGAAGCACGCGGCATTCGTTGCCCTTTTCAAGTCCCAGCTTCTGCTGAATCTTGTAGCGGCCCACACGGCCCAGATCATAGCGACGTTCATCAAAGAAGATGCGCTTGATCAACTGGCGAGCGTTCGAGGGCGTCGGGGGATCGCCCGGACGCAACCGGTGATAAATATCCTTCAGCGCATCATCCACGCTGCTCGTGGGGTCCTTCATCACGCTCTTCAGGAAAATACCTTCGTCCCAAGAAACGTCCACCACGTGGGCGGCCTTCTCGCCGGCGGCCTTCATCTGATCGGCCAGTTCCTTCGTGAATGGATCATACTTACGCGCCAGAATCGACTGCGAATCCGCGTCAATCACGTCGTGCGCGATCACGCGGCACACAAACTGAGCCGGTTCGATCTTGCTCTTCAGCGAAACTTTTTCATACGTGTAATACAGCTTCAGCAGTTCCTCGTCCGCCCCGTACCCCAACGCACGCAGAAACGTGGTCATCAAAAATTTGCGACGGCGGCGCTTACGGTCCAGATAAATATACATCAGGTCGGAGGTGTCAAACTGCACTTCCACCCACGAACCGCGGTCGGGAATGATGCGGAACGAATACAGGATTGAGCCGTTGGCGTGCTGCCCCTGCTCAAAACAAATACCCGGCGAACGATGCAACTGACTCACAATCACGCGCTCCGCGCCGTTGATCACGAACGTGCCCCGGTCCGTAATGAGCGGAATCTCGCCCATATACACATCCTCTTCACGTACCTCTTTGCCCTCTTTCAGGCGGAACGTCACATACATCGTCGCCGAATAGGATGTGCCCTCGCGCAGGCACTCCACCTCAGACTGCTTTGGCTCGCCAATCTCGTATTTGACGTAATCCAGGATGCACTGCCCGTCGTAGCTTTCAATAGGAAATACTTCCTTGAAAACCGACTGCAAGCCCACCGCTTTGCGGCGATTTACCGGTGCTTCCTGCTGCAAAAAATCTTTGTAGGAAGATGTCTGAATCTCAATGAGATCCGGCAAATCAATAATATCCTTCAACTTTCCGAAATTCGTTCTGCCACCCATGCTGTAACCTCAGGTGTTAATGGTTTACGTGCGTTGATGCCCGGGGCATCGCCCTGAAAGGCGTGCGTCTGTGCGACCGATGTGAGCCTGCCGACTGCACACAGCGGAAAACAATACAAGGCACGGCGCTTCAGTCGAAGCGCCTTGCCCGTATTGCTGATAATTTAATGTCTTTAACTTACTTAATTTCAACCGTTGCACCGGCTGCTTCCAGCTTTTCCTTCAACTGAGCGGCTTCTTCCTTGCTGACGCTTTCCTTCACCGGTTTCGGCGCGCTGTCCACCAGATCCTTGGCTTCTTTCAGACCCAGGCCCGTGATGGCACGAACTTCTTTGATCACCTGAATCTTCTGAGCGCCTGCGCCCGTCAGAATCACCGCGAACTCGGTCTGCTCTTCCACCACCGCTGCGCCGCCGCCCCCGCCCATCGGCATCGCCATCGCCATCGGGGCCGATGCGGATACGCCCAGACGATCTTCCAGCGCCTTGACCAGTTTCGACAGTTCCAACACGGAAATTGTCTCAACCCAATCCACGAACTCCGCCATTTTGCCTTCCAGTTTCGGGGCTTCCTTCTCTACCACTTCTGCATTATTTTCCGACATGATATGTTCCTCCTAAGTTATTTTTTGGTTATGAATGAATGGTTATGCCTGTTCTTGTTTTTCCTGTGCCGCCTTCAACACGTATACGATGCTGGACAGCTTCTGCTGGAAGACCCCCGCCAACTGCGTCATTGGCGCAGCAAGCGTGGATACCAGCATGCCGTACAGAATTTCACGGGACGGTATGTCGGCCAGAGCCTGCACATCGTCCGCGCTGATCGTCTTTCCGGAAAGCGTACCCATCTTCAAGCTCATCTTGTTGGTCGCTTTGATGAAGTCCTTCACGACTTTCGCCGCTTGAACCACATCACCCGATCCGATGACCATAGCCGTCGGACCAGCCAGCGCCGCCTCAATGCCCTCGTACTTCAGCTCTTTCGAGACCACATTGAACATGGAATTCTTCACAATCCGAAAGCGGGCGTTCACGTCCATCAACTGCCTGCGCAGCCTTTCGGATTCCGCCACGGTCAGGCCTTTGAAGTCCGTCAGGATTACAAAATCCGAGGCTTCTACTTCCGTACGTATCTGATTAACAAAAGCTTTTTTCTCCGGTCTCATAGTCCTGTTCCTTATACCGCGAACTCTTTCGCCCTGATGTGCAACCCGGGTCCCATCGTGGAACTCAAGGTGCAACGCTTAATGTAAATACCCCGGGCCGCACTGGGCTTCGCCGAATTCAAGGCGTCTATCACCGTACGGCAGTTCTCCACCAGCGACTCCACCGGGAACGACAGCTTGCCGAAGGGCACCATCACGTTGCCGTGACGATCCATCTTGAATTCCACTCGTCCGGCCTGAAACTGCTTGACCGCCGTGCCCGTATCATCGGTCACCGTACCGGTCTTCGGATTCGGCATCAGGCCGCGAGGCCCAAGCACCTTACCCAACTTGCGCACTTCCTTCATCGCGTCCGGCGTGGCAATGGCGATGTCAAAATCCGTCCAGCCTCCCTTAACGCGCTCGATCAGGTCGTCCATGCCCACTTCATTGGCACCCGCTTCACGAGCAGCATCCGCCGAAGGGCCCGTCGCAAACACAATCACGCGCACGTTCTTACCCGTACCGTGCGGCAAAGAGACCGTCCCGCGAACCATCTGATCGGATTTTTTCGGGTCCACTCCCAGCCGAAAGGCCACCTCCGCCGTCTGGTCGAAGCTCGTAGCGCTGTTTTCCTTCAGGAATGCCGTGGCTTCCTGCAAGTCAAACTCCGCGCTAGGGGCCACTTTCTCCAGCACACTGCGGTATTTTTTTCCACTTTTTGCCATAAGATTTACTCCACCTTAATGCCCATACTGCGGGCCGTACCCTCGATCATGCGCATCGCATGATTCAGGTCCGTCGCATTTAAGTCGTTCAGTTTGGTTTTTGCGATTTCCTCCACTTGCTCGCGCGACACGGTACCCACCTTGTCACGATTCGGCATCGGAGAACCTTTCGCAATTCCTGCCGCCTTCTTTAATAAGGAAGCGGCCGGAGGACTCTTCGTCACGAAGGTGAACGACTTGTCCTGATACACTGTAATTACCACCGGGATGATAATGCCAACCTGGCTCTGCGTAGCCGCATTGAAGGCTTTGCAGAATTCCATGATATTGACGCCCTGCTGACCGAGAGCCGGTCCGACAGGAGGCGCTGGGTTGGCCTGTCCGGCGGGAATTTGCAGCTTAATTAACCCTGTTACCTTTTTTGCCATATTTTTTATACCTAAATTGGGCCTCTACGCCCGTTCCACTTGCCAGTATTCCAGTTCAACAGGCGCCGAACGACCGAAAATGGACACGGAAATTTTTAATTTCCCACGATCCGGATCCACCTCTTCAATGACCCCGTTAAAATTCAAAAACGGACCGTCATTGACCTTGATGGTTTCTCCCGGCTCGAACTGTATCTTCGGCTGAACCGCCTGCTTCTTGTCTTCTATTTGGTGAAGGATGACATCCACTTCGTTCTGCCGGAGAGGCACCGGCTTTTCTCCACCAATAAATCCTATGAGGCCCGGCGTATCCTGAATGAAGTACCAGGTCTTTTCCTGAATGTTCTTCTGGTCATCATACAACACCAGATTCCCCAGCACGTAGCCCGGGAAAAATTTTCGCGTAATCGTGGTCTTCTTGCCCTGCTTGACTTCCGACACCTTCTCCGTCGGAATCAATATATCCCCCACGAATTCTTCCACTTCTTCTATTTTCTTGCGCCGCTCAATGCTTTCCTTGACCTTGTTTTCCTGGCCAGCAAGCACATGCAATACATACCATTTCTTTTCCATAGCAGCCACTCGGTTATTCCCTGTAAACTGGTTATCCCGGATGCCGCCCCCCATTGGCGAGGCCACGGCGCATTTTAAACGCTTATCGAATCAGAATCTTCAGCACACCCGAGGAAACTACGTCGCTGATCCCAACGTAGACGCCCAGCAGCACCACGGAAACGATCACCACCACCGTCGAATCCGTCAGCTCCTCCCTCGTCGGCCACGAGCATTTGTGCAACTCGGTGTTCACCTCACCCATAAAGTTTTTCACCCGACCATATGATTCCGCCACTTTATTCATGGATGCACCCCTTCCTGTCCACCACCGGCTCACTCCGAAAACCCTCGCCTGCCACCTGCAAAGCATGGCAGGTCAGGAGGGGATCGAACCCCCAACCCCCGGTTTTGGAGACCGGTGCTCTGCCAAATTGAGCTACTGACCTGCCTGATAAATTCATCGTCCGCCTATTTGATTTCCCGATGCACCGTGTGCTTCCGTTCAAAACGGCAGAACTTCTTCTTTTCCAGCCGCTCCGGAGTCAGATGCTTATCCTTTGTCGTCGTATAATTACGACGCTTGCACTCCGTGCAGGCCAGTGTAATGATCTCTCTTGCCATAACTCCGCCACTCCGCGCTCGCTTGGTGCCCCGCGCCTTGGGTTGTGGAAGCGGGCCCGCCCATCTGGACAGACCCGCTCACGTTAGATTCGGTCTTACTTGATAATTTCAGTCACGCGGCCGGCACCCACTGTGCGCCCGCCTTCACGAATGGCGAACCGCATGAACTGCTCCATTGCGATCGGCGTGATCAACGTCACGTTCATGGCGATGTTGTCGCCCGGCATGACCATCTCGACACCTTCCGGCAGCTCAATGTCGCCCGTCACGTCCGTCGTACGGAAATAGAACTGAGGACGGTAGCCCTTAAAGAACGGCGTGTGACGTCCGCCTTCATCCTTGCTCAGGACGTACACTTCAGCCTTGAACGTGGTATGCGGCTTGATCGAATTCGGGGCCGCCAACACCTGGCCACGCTCCACTTCGTCTTTCTTCGTACCGCGAAGTAGGCAGCCCACATTGTCGCCCGCCATACCCTGATCCAGCAGCTTGCGGAACATTTCCACGCCCGTGCAGATGGTCTTCTTGGTGTCGTGAAGACCCACGATTTCCACTTCGTCCTGCACCTTCACAATACCGCGCTCGATACGACCCGTCACCACCGTGCCGCGGCCTTCAATCGAAAACACGTCTTCAATCGGCATCAGGAACGGCTGGTCGATCGCGCGGACCGGCTCTTCCACAAAGCTGTCCAACGCCTCCATGAGCTGCTGAATGCACTCGGCACCCGGGCCTTCGGGATCATTGATCGCGCCCAGCGCCGAACCACGGATGATCGGCGTATCGTCGCCCGGAAACTCATACTTGCTCAGCAGCTCGCGCACTTCCAGCTCCACCAAGTCCAGCAGCTCCTCGTCATCCACCGTATCGCACTTGTTCATGAACACCACCATCGAAGGCACACCCACCTGGCGGGCAAGTAGAATGTGTTCGCGCGTCTGAGGCATTGGGCCATCCGAGGCGCTCACCACCAGAATCGCGCCGTCCATCTGAGCCGCACCGGTAATCATGTTCTTCACATAGTCCGCATGACCAGGACAATCCACATGCGCATAGTGACGCTTGTCCGACTGATATTCCACATGCGAGGTGGCAATCGTCAGAATCTTCGTCGAGTCGCGGCGACCCTGACTTTCCGAGGCCTTAGCCACGGCATCATAGCTGATATATGAAGCCAATCCCTTTTTCGCCTGTACGCAGGTGATTGCTGCAGTCAGCGTCGTCTTGCCATGGTCCACGTGACCAATAGTACCCACGTTCACGTGAGGTTTCGTTCTCTCAAATTTATCCTTAGCCATTGGACTATTCCTCCTCGCCAATCTTGTTTTATTGCTTACCTTATTCTCTTTTTGCTCTATCGCAAAGCCCTGGAGCCCACGAGCGGGATCGAACCGCTGACCTCATCCTTACCAAGGATGTGCTCTACCAACTGAGCTACATGGGCACCATCATAGTCTTCACATTCACTGCCAAGCAGATGATACCCAACATCCAAAAATCCTTCCGCAATCCTTCAGCCCTTCGCCCCGCCAGCCCTACAGCGCATCGGCTCGCCACCCACACGCCGGGCGTTAAAGACAAAAAAACCACCCACGCTCACTTCTGCTCACTAATGAAATGAAGTAGCCGGAGGCGTTAATACTGAATATTGCTTTCCCTAAAATGTGATACCACGGTTTGGCCAGCGCCTGTTTAAACGCGCCGAATTTACAGATTCCCTCCAGACTGTCAAACAACTTTTTGTTTTTTTTGCAAAGCGAAAACAACTTGGCGCTTTACCCCCATTCATCCACCCCCTAAACTCCCGCCCATGAATAACACACCTTCTCCCCGCGATGCCCGACGACTCGAAATTGCACAAAACCTGCTGGCGGAAGCACGCAAAGCCGTAGCCCAGCATCACCCCCTCGACGCCTTTCTCGCCCGTACCTACCGCGAAAACCGTCAATTCGGCAGCAAAGACCGAAAATTCTACTCCGCCGTCCTCTTCGCCTGGTTCCGATGGAGCGGCCTCTTCGCCAACCAGCCCGACCTACCCCCCGAAACCGCCCTCGCCTATGGTTATTGGCTCGATGCCAACCCACCCGACCCCGCCTTCAACGCACGAATCCCCGAACCCATCACCACTCCCGACCTCTCCCTCGAAGAAAAAATAAACCGCCTCCGCGCGCATCATCCGGCCCTCGACACACTCGATCCTGCCGCACTTGCCCCCGCCTGGCTCCCCGGAATGCTGGAACCCTCCTTGGCCGACGCCTACTCCACCGGCTTCCTCGAAGCCATCCAGCAGCGCCCGCCCACTTGGCTCCGGCTTCCCCTCCTCCACGCCGAAAAAATCCTTCCCATCCTGAAAGCTCTCCTCCCCGATGCCGAACGCCATCCCCGCTGCACCACCGCTCTGGCCACACATGCCCGATTCAATCTCCAGGAAATACACCAACGCATACACCCCGCCATCGAAATTCAGGACCTCGCATCCCAGGCCGTCGGCTTCATCTGCCGCCCACAATCCGGTGAAGCCTGGTGGGACCTCTGCGCCGCATCCGGCGGAAAAGCCCTCCACCTCGCCGACCTCCTCAGCGGGCGAGGTGCCATCGTCGCCACCGACATACGCCCCGCCAGCCTCCGCAACCTGCGCCAACGCGCTGAACGCGCCGCCATCCGAGGCATACACACCGCCCATGCCGAAACCACCACCGCATCCGATAAAAAATTCGACGGCATACTCATCGACGCCCCCTGCTCCGGTATCGGCACCTGGGGACGCAACCCCGACGCGCGCTGGCGCCTGAACGAAACCGACATCCACCGAGCCGTCGAAACCCAGCACACCCTCCTCGAAGCGGCCCTGCCCCATCTCAACCCCGGCGGCTCACTCGTTTATTCCGTCTGCACCCTGACCCGCGCAGAAACCTCCGATCAAATCAACACCTTCCTGCAAAAGCATACCGACCTAACCCTTGATCCCTTTAATCATCCTCTCACGGGCGACCCGACCCCCGGCACCTGCTTTATTCTCCCCTGGCAGGCCCCCTGCAACGCCATGTTCATCGCCCGCATGAAAAAACAAGGGTAGATCGCTGGAGGGCAAGCATCCCGCGAGCCGTCATTGGGTTAGAAGCTGGAGGGCGAGCGTTCTGCGAGCCGCCATCAGTTTGAAAGCTGGAGGGCAAGCGTCCACGCGAGCCGACTCTCCATCCCCCTGGACGGCACGCGGCCTCGCGTGCCTCTCACGTCAACTCACCCACACGCTCTGCAACACCCACATTTCGATTCTTTCATTGGGCGAGTCTACGGCTCGTGAAGGATTTCGTTGGCCTGTTCGGGCGTCAGTCGTTTTAGGACCTGCTCGTCCTCGGTACCCATCAAGTATTCGTGATCGGGCCAGCCAAATTTCTGGCGGCCATATTCTTCGTCGGCGAGAGAGGAGCAGAGGATACAGGGGTTCATGACTCCCGCTTACAAACTTGGTAATCATCATAATCAGGCCAGCGAGGCGAGGCCGAATCTAGGCCGCGCTTTCCTTCGCAAAAAACCGTCGCCTCGGCTTCCGTGGCGAACGACCCGACGACTTCACTAAAAGCGACATCGCCTTTGGACATCACAAAACGAACAACCTCAAAACGGATAGGTGCTGCTTCATTCATCGTTTAACTCCTATCAACCCTGGTATTTCTCCCGATCCCGTTTTCGACTTGGATTATCACGTCGGATACCTGGAGGGCGAGCGTCCCGCGAGCCGCCATCAGCTTGAAAGCTGGAGGGCGAGCGTCCCGCGAGCCGATTCTCCCCATCTCCCTGGACGGCACGCGGCCCCGCGTGCCTCTCCCGTTAACTCACCCACACGCTCCGCTACACCCACTCTCCCCGCCGCACAACGGACACACCCACGGTTTATTTCACCAACCCGTTCTCCATGCCACTTCACGGGCCAATGGGAAAGACCAAATCTTCGGTCTTCCATCGTTCCGAAGAGAGGCCCGTCAGACTTACCCCCTCGGGAACAACGGACGAACCGCCGGAATCCAGCAGGTCCTTTCCAACAGAATAGACCACACCCGGTTCGCGCGCATACCGGAAGGGGCTTCCATCATACGGATCAACCGGAATGGAAGGCAGATAATCCGGCACCAAGTCCTGCAGCCGATCGGGCAAGCGCCCCTCCCGCTCCCGATAGGCGCGGCAGGCAGCCATCAGGCGAGCACCATTCACTCCGCATTCTATCTCATACTTTCGTTCGATCAGTTTCTGGCAGACCGGAACAATCAGAAGGTTCAGCGTACGTCCCACGCTGTTGGGCTTGTAAAAATAGAAAGGTCTTCCGGTCTCCTTTTTGCGGGACTCCTCCGAATCGCACCACTCCATGTCTTTATACAGACGATGCGCATTGGCGATCGCCTCCCGATAGAAACAGGCAAGATCCCGCTTGGTGCGGTTGGGCTGAAAGAAATAGGCGGGCAGCGGCATCCCCTTGAGCCAAGGGTATGGCTTGCCCACCCCAAGAAAAAACATATCATACAGGTCCATTCTTCCATCGACCAGACGGTCCATGGAATTCTCTGCATATCGGAATTCCCCCTTCAACGCACGGACCAGCCCCGACTCGACCGAACCCAACGCATTCAGCGCATCGGCCAGACGCTCCCGCTCCTCCGGCGAGGTTTCCGTATCCCGAAAAAGCTCTTCCGCCTGAACCAGCCCCATGTCCAGAATACGTATTCCAATCAGATAAATGATAATGCTGTCTGCATCCGCCAAAATCCGGTCCGCAAACTGAAACTGAGTTATACAGGTGTTCGCCGCCTCATCGTATCGTCCGGCCAAACGGTCATGCCTTGTTTTAGCGGCCAGCAAACGGCCCATCTCCAACCAGGGCCCTACAAACGGAAGCGTCGTGGAAAAATCCTTCACCTCCAGCGTGATGCACCGGGCGCAGGCATTGCCTTTTCGAATCCATTCCCACGCTGCGGCGTTCTGTTCAATCAAGTCGGAAAGTGCCTGCTCATCCACCTCTTCCTCGGCCAGATAATTCCGAAGCACATCCTTCGATTCGAGAAGTCCGTTCAGCTCATTGGTCGCCGCCAGATAATACGTATACGCATTCTCCTCCGGCGCAAGCTCCGGACGCACCACCGCCAGATCCGAAATATCCGGCGGAGGAATATCTCTGCAAGCCAGAATAAATGCCACCAGCAGCACGACCACCAAACCAGCAAAACAAAACAACACGGTTCTTATTCTCATAAGCAGAACCTTCCGTCACCCATCCTGCAAAATATAGCGCGTGCCATCCCAACCGCCCTTGCGGGCAGACAGAACCGTTCCATCCCACTCCAGCACCCAGAACGACTCGCGCCCACGATACGTCAGGCTCCCCGCGCAAAACGCCGGCGCATTCAGCCCCGGCAACTCCGCCCGACCGCTCCGATGCACATGCCCATGCAGCACCGCCCCCACATTCGGAAAAGCCGACAGCATCTCCCGGAATGCCGCACGATTCTCCAACCCGTGACGCCAGGAATCCCCATCGTCCAAATTATAATGAGTGGCCACCAACACAAACCGATCGCGCAACGCCTCGTGCCCCAGCAGCTCGCGAGTCCATTCCATCTGCCGCTCATTCACCCGGCCCGAAGAGAGCCAGATGCACGGATTCGGCTTCACACTGTCCACCGCCACCACGGCAACATCATCGCCCAGCAGCCGCGCACACGGCAAGCCCACCGCACATCCCTCCGGTCGAATCAGCTCCCCGCGCATCGAGTCCGAAAAATATCGTCCAAACAGGGCCTGCCCCATCCCCGGCAGATACACATCATGATTCCCCGGCATCAGCACAAAACCCGGATGCGAAAAAAGAAAGCGCAACCGCTCACGCGCCGACGCCAATTCCCCCGACATCCCCGACGCCGTCAAATCGCCCGTACAAACCACCGCATCGAAAGCCCCCTCCTCCACAAACGACCGAAACGCCTCCCACTTCGCAGGCGCCTCTTTAAAACAACTCCGCCGACGCAACCCATAATTCAATGCCGCCAGAAAACGCTTCGGACGCATCCGTTCCCGCCAGAACGAACCTGCATACGTCATGGGAAAATGTACGTCACTGAAATGAAGGATACGCATCATCTTTACCGTCCTCAATCACCCGAACCACCGGGCTGAACGCGACGTTAACCCATTTTCCAACCATTGGAAACTTTTCCGTCCTTTTTTCCAATCATTGGAAACTTTTTAAACGATTTTTCCAACCATTGGAAATTCACCACGTTGACATCTCGTCCTTCTTTCTTTGGGTTCTCTGCGATCCTTGTGGTGAATGACTGATTCAACATCATGGCGCCGAAGCCGTCTTCTCCGGCTCCTCCATCTGGATCAGCCCGCGCCCATCGCAGCGCAAACAGGTTCGATACAAGCCCGTCTGCATATCCTCGATCCGCCCCATCCCGGCGCAGGCCGGACACAACGCCTCGCGGTCGTTGAGTCGTCTTACGCAATTATAACCCACGCCCTGACACACCGGACACATCGAAAAACCACTCTCCGCCTCACGATCGCGCATCTGTCCCGTACGGTGGCAATGGTCGCAATGCATCCGCACCATCACCCGAACAGGCAGACGACTAAAATAATTCTTCTTCAGCCAATCAAGCTGGAAATATAAAACAAGAACGCAGAGCAACACCACCGGCGCAATAAGCAGCGCCTTGTGTTTTTTGTAGGTGATCCGATGTCTTACCTTCATGCCCTTTTTCCTTCCGCGATACGATCACGACCCGCCAAGTCCGGATAAATATGCACTCCGGAAAACCCAGCCTCATTCAGCAGTTTCGCCACACGATGCCCCTGATCGTGGCCGATTTCCAGAAAAATCCATCCGCCCGGACGCAGCACCCGCGCCGCCTGCTCCACAAGCCGCCGCACCACGTCCAGCCCATCGACTCCGCCATCGAGCGCCGAGCGTGGTTCATGATCGCGCACCTCCGGCGCGAGCGTATCGCAGACCCCCGTGTCAATATACGGTGGATTCGACACCACCAGATCCAGCGACCCCTCCTCAAAGCCCTCCAGCAAATCACCCCGACGCCACACCACGGCATCTTCCAAGCCCAGCGCACGTGCATTCTCCCGGGCCAGGCTCAGCGCCTCTTCCTCACGATCCACCGCCGCCCAGCGCCAACCCGGACACCGACTCGCCAACGCCAGCACGATACAACCACTGCCCGTGCCCACATCCACACCGCTTCCGGGCGCCACATCCGGCCCGCAGGCCGAACCAAGCACCCGCTCCACCAATTGTTCCGTTTCAGGACGTGGAATCAGCGCGCGCGCATCCGTTTGGAGCGTCAGCCCCATGAAATCGGTGGTTCCCAGCACATATTGCAACGGCTCGCGGGCGGCCAACCGGACGCAAAGCAGGTGAAAACATTCGAGTTGCTCTTCCGTCGGCACACGCGCCGGATCAACTGTAAGATCAAAACGTCGGCAACCCAGCACATGGGCCAGCGTCCATTCCGCCGCAACTCGCGCCGAGGTCACCCCCGCCACTTCCAATTGATCCACTGCTGCACGCAATATCTCGCGTATCTTCATTTTCGCGGCCTTTCGCGTGTTTCGTAGTTAAAAAAAGTATTCTCCCATGCCTTTTGCTCATGCACCGCTGACATTCACCACAAAGATCCCATAGAACTCAAAGAAAGGGGAAAAGATTCTCTCGCAGAGGGCACGGAGAGCGCAGAGGAATGCGGAGAGAATTTTGGGAGGGACATTCTCCTTTCCGTCTTCCATTCGTTGCTCTCTTCATTCGTTGGAAAAAAATCTTCGTGCCTTTGTGCCTTCGTGTGAGAACCTCTTTCTCTGCGCTCTTTGCGATCTCTGCGAGAGAACCTCCCCACTCCCCGGCACCCCGCTCCGCTCAACCCTTCCCGATTTCTTCTTTCAGGCGTTCTTCCACATCGTGCTGATAGAGAGCATCGGTCAGTGGGGCGACATCGCCTTCCACAATACGATCGAGATTATACAGCGTAAGGCCGATGCGGTGATCGGTGACGCGGTTTTGCGGATAATTATAGGTGCGTATGCGTTCGCTACGATCGCCCGAGCCCACCATGCTCTTGCGCTGGCTGGCGTATTTACCCGCTTCCGCCTGATTTTTATCATCGAGCATGCGAGCCTTCAGCAGGCGCATGGCGATGTCCTTGTTGCGGTGCTGCGAGCGTTCTTCCTGGCTCTGCACGACGAGTCCCGTGGGCATGTGAGTAATGCGTACCGCTGAGTCGGTGGTGTTCACATGCTGACCGCCCGCACCGGATGCCCGGTACACATCAATGCGCAAATCCTCGGTGCGAATTTCAATTTCGTCAAATTCTTCGGCTTCGGGGAGTACGGCCACCGTGGCCGCCGAAGTATGAATGCGCCCGCCCGATTCCGTGGCGGGAATCCGCTGCACCCGATGAACGCCGCTCTCATAGCGAAGCGTACGATAGACCGCCTCACCTTCCACCCCGAACACGACTTCCTTGTAGCCACCGATGCTCGAGGGATTCACGTCAATGACCCGTACTTTCCAACCGCACTCTTCACAAAAGCGGGTGTACATGCGGTACAAATCCCCCGCAAAAAGTGCCGCCTCTTCGCCGCCCGTGCCCGCGCGTATTTCCATAATGGTATTGCGGTCATCCTCTGGGCGAGGCGGAAGCAGGGCGATCATCAACGCGCGTTCGGCCTCCGGAATCTGCTCCTCGGCCTCCGCCAGCTCCGTCTCCGCCAGCTCGCGCAGTTCGCCATCCGCCCCGGAATCCGACAGCAGTGCCTGCGCCTCGTCCCGCCGGGTGAGCAAATCAAAATAGCGACGCGCCTTTTCCTGCATCTTTTTCAGATGCGCGTGCTCGCTCATCAGCTTGCGGTAAAGCGGCTGATTCGCCGCCGTGGCCGGATTCGACAGCTCCGATTCCACATCCGAAATCCGATGCCCGATCTTTTCGACATAGTCGCGGTCAATCATGAATGCACGGTCCGGTGATGGATACAAAAAAGGCAGGGTTCCGCCGTGTACCAACAGAACCCTGCCACAAAACAATCTACTTCTTGACGTTAGCGTAACGCTTACGGAAACGCTCCACACGCCCCTCAGTGTCCAACAGCTTCGACTGGCCTGTGAAGAACGGATGGCACTTAGAACAGGTGTTCACGTGCATTTCCTTCATCGTGGACCGCGTCTGCAGCACATTTCCGCACGCACACGTTACCGTGGCTGCTTCATATTTCGGATGAATGCCTTCTTTCATGATAAATCCTCCCGACGCTCTACCTCGACCACCCTTTGCAGGCGAGGTGCCGTGCCGTGTATTTGGAATTAAACCGCGGAACATTAGCACTCATTCTTCAAATTGCAAGGCCTCGGATGGATATTTTTTTACAGCAACAGGGCGTACCCACGGCAGGCCAAATCCGTCCCGGTGAGCCGCCGCCCTTCTTCCGAGCTGCTCTACTGAAGTAGCCGTCCGCTCGCCGAGCGGACGGAGGAGGAGCAAAAAAAACACATTCGCCACTGCTTTTGAATTGCTTCAACGCCACGGTTTTCTATGCTTCCCCCCTTTCACGGCAAAGTGACCTTTACTCAGGAGACCATTCGACCATGTCCACCGAAACAACCCTTTTTGATCCATCCCCGTTTGTCGCCGCCGAATTGACCATCTCCCTCCCCCAGGTACGATCCGTCGGGCGGCTCTTCTCCGAAGGCAACACCATTCCCTTCATCGCCCGCTACCGCAAAGAAGTCACCGGCAATCTCGATGAAGTGCAAATCCAGAACATCCAGGAACGCATCAACCACCACCTCTCCCTGGAAGATCGACGCCAAACCATCCTCGGCAGTGTCCGCGAACAGGGCAAACTTACCCCCGAACTCGAAAAGAAACTGCTCGCGTGCCAATCCAAAACCGCCCTCGAAGACCTCTACCTCCCCTACAAGCCAAAACGCCGGACCCGCGCCACCATCGCCAAAGAAAAAGGCCTCGAACCCTTGGCCGACCTCCTCGACACCCAAGCCACCGAAGGCACCCTGCCCGATCTCGTCCTGCCCTTTCTCTCCGAAGAAAAAGAAGTCAAAACCATCGAAGAAGCCCTCGCCGGTGCTCGCGACATTGTCGCCGAGCGCGTCAGCGAACAGGCCGACGTCCGCCACCTCGTCCGCGAACACTTCACCCGAAAAGGCGTACTCGTCTCCGAAGGTGTCAACGACGAAGCCAAAAAATCGAAATTCGAACTATACTGTGAGTTCGAGCAGCCCGTGGCCGACATCCCCTCCCACCGCTTTCTCGCCATCCGACGCGGCGAACAGGAAGGCTTCCTGCGCAAAAAAATCCACGTACAGGTGGAGGAACTCGTCGCCCAGATACAGGCCATGCTCCCCATCAACCCGGTCTCCCCCTTCGCCGAACAAAAAGCCCTCGCTATCGAAGACGGCTTCAAGCGCCTGCTCGCACCCAGCGTGGAAGTGGATGTCGCCGTCGAACTCAAAATGAATGCCGACCGCTCCGCCGTGGAGGTGTTCGCGAAGAACCTGCGCAGCCTCCTGCTTGCCGCCCCGTTCGGCGGCAAGGCCGTGATCGGCATTGACCCGGGCCTGCGGACGGGCTGCAAATGCGTGGCCCTCGATGCCACCGGAAAATTCCTCGAAAACACCACCCTCTACCTCACCCAGGGCGACGCCGCAAAAAAAACCGCCATGATGGATCTCGGGCGCTTCATTCAGAAATACCAGCCCAAGGCCATCGCCGTCGGAAACGGCACCGCCGGACGCGAAACCGAAGCCTTCGTGCGTGACCTGCTCAAGCTCGCCAAAATCAACACCATCGCCGTCGTCGCCGTCAACGAAGCCGGTGCGAGCATCTACAGCGCCTCCGAAATCGCCCGCGAAGAATTTCCCGAACTCGACCTCACCATCCGAGGCGCCATCTCCATCGGACGCCGCCTCCAGGACCCCCTCGCCGAACTCGTCAAGGTCGATCCAAAATCCATCGGCGTAGGACAATATCAGCACGACGTCTATCAGCAACTACTCAAAGACAAACTCGATGAAGTAGTCGAAAGCTGCGTCAACCACGTCGGCGTCGAACTCAACACCGCCAGCGCACCGCTCCTCGCACGCGTCGCAGGCATCGGCGAAAGCCTTGCCAAAAAAATGGTGGAATACCGCAATGCCCATGGCCCCTTTCCCGACCGCCAGGCCATCCAAAAAGTGCCCGGCGTCGGCCCGCGAACCTTCCTCCAAGCCGCTGGATTCCTCCGAATTCGAGGCGGCCTCCACCCGCTCGATGCCTCCGCCGTACATCCTGAGCGCTACCCCCTCGTCGAAAAAATGGCGGGCGACATCGGCGAAAAGAACCTCGCCAACCTCATCGGAAAACCCGAAACCGTCAAAAAAATCGACATCAAAAAATACATAAGCGAAGACGTCGGCGAACCGACCCTGCGCGATATTCTCGACGAACTAAACAAGCCCGGACGCGACCCGCGCGAGTCCTTTGAAGTCGTAGGCTTCCGCGAAGACGTACAGGAAATGTCCGACCTTAAAAACGGCATGGAACTCAAGGGCATCGTCACCAACGTCACCGCCTTCGGCGCCTTTGTGGATGTCGGCGTACATCAGGATGGCCTCGTACACATCTCCCAGCTTTCCGACCGCTTCATCAACGATCCCTCCGAAGTAGTCCAGGCGGGCGACCGGATTACCGTGTGGGTGGTCGATGTCGATGTCGAACGCAAGCGCATCGCCCTATCTGCCGTAAAAGAAAAGGCCCTTCAAGATGCCGGCACCAAACCCGGCGCCCAGCGGCCTTCGGGCGGCAGCGGACAGGAACGACGCCCTCAACGCAACGCACCCCGCACACCCCAACGCTCCTCCTTCTCTTCCAATCCCTTTTCGGGGCTATAGCAAGCAATCCGTCGGGTGGTTGATGCTGATGAGGCGTGTGGTGTCCGAAAAGTCGAGGGTTTTGATGAGCCCTTGGGCGTGTGACGGATTGCTGAATGGCAAACGATCGTTTGCCGGCACTTCGGGAGTCTTCCGCCTCCACCCCCCCGCCCCTTCTTTCTATGAGTTCTATCCGCTCTTTGTGCTGAAAGTCAGCAAAGTGCGAGCAGGTATCTTTCACGACAAGGGATATTAAAGAGAAATCTCCTCATTAAGGTGGTTATTCTTTTTTGCTCAACTGGACGGCTCGCGGCTCGCGTGCCTAGGCGTCGGAGCCCGACACCCTCCACTAAATATGTAGGCTTTACAAAGGCGTCATTTTCTAAATAATCAAATTTTAAAGGGTTATGCACTGCGTCTACTACGGGTTGTCAGCATAAACGTCCATCAAAACGAATAGTTCACATAGCCTCAAAGAACGTTCGGCATGATATCTGAAAGTGTCGATGATCGGTAAAATAAAATGACTGAGCATACGACCAACCCTGCTGAGCAAATCTTCTCCTTGAAACAACTCGCTGACGAATTGGGGTTCCACGCATCATCTATTCGGAAGGCAGTGGCTCGGCGAGGTTTTGTTACGTGTCCCGTTACGCCAGGAAAGAACAAGCCTCTTTACCTAAGTCATGAAGACGCATTAGCGTTCAGAAAAAAGATCATGGATGAGCGTAACGGTCGTACATCAATGGCATCCATCGTCACACCGAAACGACAGGGCGGAGTATATTTTATTGAGGTTCCATCATACGACGGGGTTAACCGAGTTAAGATTGGGTGGAGTGAGAGTTTTGCCGACAGGATTTCCTCCTATCGCACCATAGTGCCTGATCTTCGAGTGAGGGCATTCTGGCCCACAAGTGATTCATGGTGCCAGGGGTCAGCCCTTAAAAATTACGCGAAGAGTTTTCATTCAGTCTTTATGAGGGTGCAACACTTGACGGAACTTTCCATTTCTTGGAATCGCAGGTTGAAACGATCGCGGACTGGAAGTCCACGCTACTTGATTGAACCACCTCCTAACGGCAGCGGTGTTTTCCCTCTCCCACTGGACGGTGCGCGCCCCGCGCACCTCAACTGACAAAACATCCCTACGCCGGAGTGACTTCTCGCGCCCAAGGCGTCGGAGCCCGACGCCCTCCATTAATGCCATTTGAGGGGGATTTGGGGTCACCCATTAAATAGAAAATAAGGGAATTTTTGGCTTCGCAAGCCTTCCCTCGCAGCACCTCACAGCGAGTTGAGAAAGCGTTAAAGAGAATAATTCCCGAACCAGGAAAATCACTGACAACGTTTTGCGGAGTAACGTTTTTTGTTGAAAGCAAAGTCCACAGGCCGCAAATCTTTGCCGGTGATTCCGAACGTTCGCCTTCGACATTGACAGAAAGCAGCGCATCACATATGATACCACTATGAGAAAGCGATATCAGATTGTGATAGACACAAACGTATTCATTTCTGCATTAAGATCAAGACACGGGCCATCATTCATGGTGCTTAGTCTGGTCGGTAAGGGACGCTTTGACTTCCATCTATCCGTCCCGTTAGTGCTAGAATATGAAGCCGTGGCCAAGCGCTCGCGCTGGAATGACAAACCGGCTTGGATTCATGTTTCAAACATTCTGGACTACCTCTGTCAGGTAGGCTGCCAACAGCAAATTTACTTTCTGTGGCGACCCCGGTTGCGAGACCCGAAGGACGATATGGTTCTTGAAGTTGCAGTCGCCGGACAGTGCGATGCTATTGTAACCTATAACAAAAAAGATTTCGCGGAGGCGAAGTCCTTTGGACTGGACCTGTTCACGCCCAAGGAGTTCCTGAAAAAAATAGGAGAACAGAAATGAGTGCCATTAGTTTAAGACTTCCAGATTCAATTCACAACCGTGCACGGGTTCTCTCAAAGCGAGACCAAGTGTCTATTAACCAGTTTGTAGCGACGGCGGTGGCAGAGAAAATTTCCGCCATGGAGACTGAAGACTATCTTGCCAAGCGTGCCAAGCACGCCAATCGTGAGAAGTTTGAGGCAGCCTTGGCACAGGTTCCTTACAGGGACCCAGACGAGCATGACAGATTCTGAAAGCGAATCAGGGGGCCAGGGTCCAGGGGGCCAGAGGGGGCCAGGGTCAGAGGGGGCCAGGGTCAGAGGGGGCCAGGGTCAGCTCTTAAAAATTACGCGAAGTGTTTTCGAGCAGTCTTTATGAGGGTGAAATACAGGAAGGAGTCCTCCATTTCTTGGAATGGCAGGTTGAAAAGATCGCGGACTGGAAGTCCACGCCACTTCATTCACCTCGTAGCGGATG
>CAZBEO010000045.1:0-26676 GCA_964490935.1 uncultured Verrucomicrobiota bacterium | reverse complement strand
AGTGATATTCGAATAGTTGCGCTCTTTGGCATCCCACTCAACCTGGAAAGAGAACTGCCCTAGCCCACTGACTTCTCCTGTATTGTGAAATTCATTTGATGAACGCGACAGCACAAAAGGAGCGCCAGCAGCCCAGCCGTAGATATCGTTTTCAAAACAGTCCAGCGGAGCACTGTTTACGGCGCGATGCAGTGCGATATCGTCCATATAAAAGGTTCCCGTTTCGGTCGTACTGGTGGGCGCGACCATAAACATGATCTGCTTGATGGCCGTAAAATTCAGATTTGTTGCATCAAATGTACGCGTCAAGTCGAGCACCAGATTTTCCCAGCCCGCCGCCGGGGTCAGCATACTCGGTTCCATACCAGCCCAGTTCGATTCAAATCCATTGCCCTCTTCATCCTCCAGACGTATGCGAAAGGTCAAAGGGCTTCCGTCATTGTAGACCCAGAAAGACAAATAATCGTAATTGCGCAGATTGAATAACCCAAGTGCTGAGAAAAAGCTATATGCACGATCATCGTTGTTTTTATCGTAATCCACCTTCAGCGCCACGGTTCCCGAATGTACGTGCTGGGTACTTCCAAAATCCATGGTATAGACAGACGGCGCAGCAGAATCTAACGTCCACCAAGCTGAAATCTGTCCGCCACCGCCGAATGTATCCACGACTTCACACGTTGTTTCCGCATCAGGAATCTCCTTAATCGTGATCTGAAGAGGACCAGAATAGTTTCCCGTATTCACGCCCATAACGGATTTAACCCGGTAATAATAGGTGCCTGCATCCGCCACGGGATCTTTTACGAAAGATCTGTTTGTTGTCGTAAGTGTCCAAGCATTCACGGTCTTGAACTCATTATTCGTCGCTTCTTCTAACACATAGGCTGTACACCCGGGAACCGCGATCCAATCAAGCGAGTAAACGCCATCGCCATCCGGATAACGCGCGGTGGTGAAAAACTCCGGAACCCAGGGTATTTGCGGGGCACTTCCAGCCAACAGATTAACATCATCCACATACATAACACCCCCATCGTCCGCCTGGTCAGGATAAGGAATAAAAAAGATTTTCTCCACATCCGCAGCGCCGGATAACCCATCATATTCCCATACCATGCGCTGCCATTCGCCTCGATTCTCATAGGTTCTAACCCCCAAGTCTGCATCGTCATATTTCAACAGGATGGGCATCTGTGTTTCGGTTTCACTTTTTACCCAGCATTCGATCAAGGTATTTCCATTGGCCGTGAAATCAGAGAATTTTCCGATACGCCCTTCCGGCGCATCGCCATCGTGGCGCGGTTCATAGGTAAAGTTCGAATAATTCTTGCCCTTGGCCCCCCAGGTGGCCTTAAGGGAACGTTGTCCGATACCACCCCCATCATTGTGAGCATCTTCCCAGGAATTCGTTATGACAAACGGACTACCTGCCGCCCATCCATAAAAGTCGGATTCAAACGGTTCAAAGGGTGCCGTGTTCACACTTCGCAGCAGTTGTATATCATCCATCCAGAATTCACCGGCCGACCGCTCATCTCCTGCATCGATCATGAATAAGATATTCTCTATACGAGTCATGTCGATATTCCCGAACTTCTGATCCGTAAAGGTACGGGTGAGATCGACGACTAAGTTTTCCCAGTCCGACTCCGGTGTCCGCATTTCAGGGAAAATACCCGCCCAGTCCGATTCCCAAGTATGTTCGGGGTTTCCCTTCTCCTCTAGCCTGATTTTAATCCGCAGCGGAGAGCCGGTATTGTAGACCCACATCGAAAGGTAATCAAAGTTGTGCAGATTAAAGTCGCCCGAAAGCGCATAAAAACTGTACGCATTCGTAATGATTCCTAAGGTGGGATCTACCACAACGCCATTCGCTTTGTTATAAGCCACTTTCATGGCGAAATCACCATTGTGTGCATGGTTGGTATTCATAAAATCCATCTGATACACATACGGAGCATCCGGATCCTGTGCCCACCACTGTGCAAATATACCGTGGCCATCAAAATCAGAAATGGTTTCAACCTGCACAAGTGGATCACGTAGATCTTTCACTTCCACGGCGACTGGTTTACTGAAACTGCTTTGCTGCCCATCGATTACAGAACAGACACGATAGTAGTACGTTCCTTCGTCGGCTATCGGATCCTTTGTGATCTCCAGATAATCCACACCACTAACTACTCTATTTGAGGGCGAGCCAAAATTCGCATCAGTATCTTCCTGTACCAGAATTGAATCCTCCACGTAGTCTCCATAATAGTTCGTCCATTCTAAGCGAAAGAATCCATCCTCGTCCGGCTCCCCGGGTTGATTTTCACTTGCTGTAACCCAAAGAGGGGCTTTGGGCACTTCTGCTCCGACGGAACCCTCCAACCTCACGTCATCAATATACATCGTTCCGCCATTGTCCGTTACTCCGGGATATGGAAAGATAAGCACGTTCGTGACATTCTGGAGAACTGAATTGGACAACGAGGAGTAGTCCCAGCTCAATTTTTGCCATGCACCACCCCCACCGTATTGTTTGGTGCCAACATCTGTTTCGTTGAACTTCAGCAGAATTGGAACATTATTGTCCGTTGTGCTGCGCACATACATTGAAAAATGATCTGCTCCAAACGTCAGAAAATTCGTCCAGTTCCCAAATCGCCCCGCTGGCGCAACAGCCTTATCGTGATCCGGACAAAACAGCATGCTGGACCAGATCTGATCAGCGCTTTTTGACGCCCACTGCACCTGTAGGCTCTGCTGCCCCAACCCGGAGACGGTTTTGTCATTATAAAACATCGTATTAGTCATCGCCAACACAAAGGGCGCGCCCGCATACCACCCGAAAGCATCGCGCTCAAAAATATCTATTGGAGCCTGTGGGGCGCGATGCAGCATAAAATCATCCATCCAGATCGTACCATGAGACACCCCATCGTTAGGCTGTACAAAAAACATGATGTTTTTGATACGCGACATATCAATGGTTCCCGCTCCATCCGAATAGAAGGTCCCGCTCAAATCCACCACAATGCTTTCCCAGTCAGCATTCGTAGTCTTCGTTTTAAACGTCATCGCAGCCCACGAAGACTCCCATGCATTCATGTCCTCGTCTTCGATCCTGATCGCAATCTGGACAGGCGTACCGTCATTATAGACCCAGAATGACATGTAATCATAGGCCCGGAGATTAAAAGCACCTGTTGCAGCCAGAGAGCTGTAAAGATTGCTGTCATTACGTTTATCGTAGGCAATCTTCATCGCATATTGCCCCGTATGCACCTGTTCGCTATTTGCTAAATCAGTCGTATACGCATAGGGTGCGGCAGGATCATTTCCCCACCAGGCTGCCACAAGACTCACCTCATCAAAATTGTCCAGAAATTCATAAACAGCCTCGGCTGACTGCAAATTAAATAGAAATGCGCCACCGACCAGCAATCCTCGAATGTACGGCATAGTCATCCGCGAAAAGGAATCTCGCCTGCACGGAACACCTGAGCATCGGAATAAAGAGCAAATGCATTTTTTTAAATCGTGAAAACTCGCCATAAGTAACCCCCTCTTTCGGGATGCAACCGCTTACATTTCTGTTTTAAAATACAATATAATTCAACCTATTCTATTCCCCTCTAGAAATCAAAAACCCACTTATAGGTCTAATTCCAATCTATATACGCATATCTGCCGGTTTTGTTAAGAGCAAATAGTTGTTATAGCACTTAAGAATTGACCTAACGACCTACTTTTCTCTGAAATCGACGCCGTCCAAAAAGAAGGACGATTCAGCGTCCGCCGCAGGACCTTCATACGCTGTGATCACTAAGCGCACCAGCACCGCCCCGTCGGGAGCCCATTCTCTAATCCGATAACGCTTCCAGCTCCTCTTTGAACTACTTTTATCCCAGTATGGACCGATGGTTCGCCCGATTTCATTACCAGTGGCATCTTTCCACTCCAAAGACATCTCCCCGCGTACATTGCCATGCATGGGCTGGTGCGGATTATTAAGAACATAAAGTTCAAACTCATATTTCTTCTGAGCATTGACCGCGACATTCATCCAAATGCCCAGGAAAGCACCCGATATTCCTGTGCTTCTGAACTCTAATGATTGTTTCCCCTCCAGTTTCGTTTCGGAGGAGATACCGATTTTTTCAATCACATCCTTTGGCCCTGCATAGACCATCCAGTCCTCCGGATGAATATAACTGTTCTTCACTCCCTCAAGAACAGGCCGTTCCATCCCACCATTTGTCAACAGATTATTCTCTTCAGCCAAGCATGAATTGGTCCCGAAAACAGAGATTGCAGCCACTACGAATAACAACACCGTATAGTTCATTTCATCTTCTCCCACATCGTTGACTTAGATATATAGTGTTGAAAAATAATAGGTAGTGTCCAGCATTTTTCGCACATTCGTTCGGAGGTCCTCCAATAAACGTTGCTTTTTCGAGTAGCGGAACCTGGTTCTGTTTCTACAACGGCCAGGAATGTTCGCTGAAGTCTACACCGACTTTATAGTAGCGATTGGTCATATCTTGCGAATCCTCATCAATCACCTGAATCACCGAACCGGTTCCATCCAGCTTATTGGTCGACAGGACCTGCCAAGCCGGAGTCTCGAGTGAATGGGTCGCATAAATCGAATACCAGCGACCTGCCACGGTGGGAATAGCCACACCCATTCTACCGTTTTCGTCCGGCTCGCTCTTATCCACGGAGAAATAGGAATCTGGATTCGAGGGATCAGAGCCGGATATAAACTCGTCGTAATTACTGATCCCATCCGAATCATCATCCACATTCGGCTTCATGTCAGTATAGGTACCGCTGTAAAGCATTTCATAGGAATCAAGCAATCCATCGTTATCTAGGTCGAAATCATCGTCCATGGAATAGAGCCCGGTCATTGCGCTATCATACAGGCCCGCACCATCCGCACTGCGCAATACGACATGAATGCGTGCATCCGTTGCATAGTTGCGATCGACATACCAACTTGAATCGGACTTCATGGCAAAAAACATATTATCGATAAAGCGGCCATACGGCATGGTATACACATTGGTAACCGTATAGGTCGCAGCGGCGCTGATCGTGACGTTGGTGATTACCCGTTGCGGACTTCCGCACAAGCGGTCACCGGTGCGCGTGGCCTCACTCCAGACGCCGACCATATGATCTTTGACCACCCCATCCCACCAGTACATCTCTACGGCGTACTCCTGAAGAAGCTGCACAGTCATATTTTCCAGCGCACTCCCACTGTTATTCACAATCTCCACGATCTGTGTCACCACATCGCCAGGATTAAAATGTGACAATCCATCGCCATCAGTCATCGAGGAAGCAGAAACCGTGGTCTTAATCAAAACAGGTGAAGTCAGACTCTGCATGGCCCTGACCTGGAAATTGGTCCCATCAATCGAATCAAATCCTATCGACTGGATCTGTGTCTTATCAACGCTCGCAAAGGCCGACCAAGGCACCGTAACCCTCTGCGGAGTTGTTCTTATGCGATCCACATAGGTGCCATTCAAACTAACCACATTGGTAACCTGCGAGCTGTCAGTCACCCAAATCGACACCGTATTTGAAGGATTTTTTGAGGACATATTGAAGGCCAGTGCTTCATCACCGCTAAAATCAATCGGTGTGGTTTCTTCCCAATACCCACTGCGTACTCCGTTCGTAACGACAGTTACACCATTGGTACTCGTCACCTGGATATCATCCACGTAGATATCCACATTCTGACCATAATTCCCCATCACCATCAGATGTAGAACATCAAATCCATCTGCTGGTGCAGTACGCGTAAAATCAACAGTAAGCCAAGTATCTTTGGGCGAAGTCTCATTCAGCTCAAAGGATACGCCTGGATCACCAGGCACCGACTCATTTTTCATTTCGACTTTAAAGGCCACCCATTCGGTTGTACCTTTTTCAAAAGAATCGATATACACCTTGGCCGTAACATGAAGCTGTTCTCCTGAAATCACAGGAATATCCTGCGCAAGATCGCTGAAGTTCCATCCTGACCAACTGCCGACATAGCGGGCAGATTCATTTCCTCCATAGGGATTATCGGTCACCGAATGCAGGTCGAGCTGATCAGGTCCCACAGCCCATCCACTGAAACCAGACGTTTCAAAGTCCATGTTCACTCCGAGTAAGCGATAGGCATTGGTCACAATCTGCACTTCCGCCTGCCCGTTATTCCAGACACCGAAGTCACCCACCTGTAGACGGTAATCTGACACATCAAAGCCAATACGATTATCATCAGCATCCTGTTTTTCAGCTTCAACCTTAACGTAATAGGCTCCCGGAGCGACCCCCTCGGTGTTCCACGCGTAGGTCATCTGTGTGGCGTTGGCTGCAGCGGTCAACACCTCGTTCGATGTGATTTTAGTCCACTCATCATCCTTACCGGTGCCATAATATATATTCACATACAGTGGCTCGCTATCCGCATCACTGGCATAGAAGGTGATGTTATACACCTTACCACTCCAGTTATTGCCGCCATCCGGGGTGTTCGGCGCGGTGATAATTACTCCGGGAGAAAAGATCGACCGATAAAGGTAGTGCGTTTCAACGCGCTCACCTTTCTCCATATCTCCGTGAATGGCCCCGGTAATCACGCAGTTATCATTAGCCTCGGAGATGGTATTCTGTTCAAACATATCCAGCGTAACATCACGGCCCCCGTCATCCAGCATATCAATCCGGAAGGTACTTACCCGATCATAGGGCGCCTCGGTCTTGAAGGCATGTGAATCCGCCACGCGATCCTGTTGCATGATATAAACACTATCACCGTCCTGCAGGTGACCAAGCGTTCTGCGATAGATATTGGTGGGCGGATTGATCGGATGATGGGAAATCCATTCCCCATCCGTCTTGTGCAGCATAACCACATCAAAATCGTGCGCCTTGTCGGCATTCCCCACCGATCCATCTCCACCGCGCCAGTACATATCCACCTGCGCGAACACGGTCATGGATCCCCCGTTGGTCTCATAGAGCGCTCGGTTCAAATACACATCATTCTTCATATCGAAGTACATGCCCGTATCCCGGACTTCCTCCGGTGAACAATGTGCATTCATCTGTAACACCCCAATAAACTGGTCATTCGTCTTTGACTGTACCGGCATATACAACTGTAGATAGCTGTCATCGATACCATTGGTTTCCGTGGTACGCGGAATCAAACGCATGTAAGCCGCCGGGGTAAGCGGGGCATCCTCTTTACCTGCATATAATCCAAAAATATCTGCGGCCACTGGACGAAAACTTCCGCCCATAACACCATCATAATCGGTCATGCGCAGATAGCCGTTACCGCGCATTTCCGCCACCTGCGGATATTCAGCTTCTCCGAATTCATTCGTCCCGTTCTTGTGACCGATTTTGAATCCTACGTGATAACTGATCTGACCGGCCAGCTTATCCGTGAAATCATCATCGTAGATTGAACGGACACCACAGAAGGCGCTGGGCCACGTAAACAGATATTCTTCATAAATTTTCTTAATCCAGTTATTGGCTTTCCACGTATACAGCTCAACCGGTTCAATCGTCGCACTGCCGCGCGGAACCGGATTAACAAACCACCCGTTACGATCTAGCAACCCGTAGAGCCAGCCAACCCGCTGAAAGACTTCATTGTGTCCCTGATAAACGCAGTTAGGATAGTCCACCATGCCTGCCGATTCATCCTGCGTGGCCGCACCCATAAATATTTCGGAACTGGTGTGCACCAGATTGGTATTTCCCGCGTCATTGCAGGCATAAACCATCTTTATTTTCTGCCCCGGATCATCCACGGCATTGGTGATCGTTTTCTGAATAATAAAGTATTTATCCCAGGAACGATCATAGCTGCCTTCACTAAAGTTTTCAGGAAAGCGTATGTACAGAATTCGGGGCCATGGATCAGCCGATTCATCAAAACTCGTCGTCAGACATTTCGGAAAGTTGGTCAGGTCCTCCCCCACGGTGTAGGTATGTTCCAGCGGGAAAGGACCATCGCCAAACTCGGCATTGCTGTTGTTTTCAGTGCCGATGGTGAAATAATAAGTGTTTGTATTATCCACGGTAATCGGCCCGCCGCGCTCGTTGTGCCAGAACTTGCCGCAATAGCGAATATAGTCCAACCCCAGCGTGCTCACTCCGTCACCTGATGCTATTTCCTGACATTCAATCCGGTTCGTCACCATCAGCACGATATCGTTGGTCAGGAACCGGAACCGCCAGCCTGATATGGTCCACTCGGTGTGAGACGGGAAAACCACCTGATTTGTCACACCCTTTGGATATCCATAAGCATTCAGCTTCGGATAGAGTACCTCCGGCACATCATCTTCCGTCGGATCTGAGGCAATGGCTTGGGCCACGGCTGCCAAATCGCTAAAAACTTTCTCAGAGGGCTCTGCCAAGGCACTGGAACCTTCAAGCACCACCGAATCAAAATAGACGCTGACAGTATTGGTATCATTGACTGTCGCGGTCGAACCGGCGTACTCAAGATTCAGTGTCATGGTTTGTGTATCATTGGTTCTCTCATCGTTACGCACCAGTGACAGGTCATCAAAATAGACATCAATTTGCGTATTCGTCCCCTCATCAGGAACCACCACCATCGACCAGAATGCATATTCCCCCTCATTGGTCACCGTATAGGTAAAAGCAAGATCATGCCACACTTGCTTAGCGTCCGACTGATTCAGAGACTGCTCCATCACTGATCCTGAACCGTTCAGCCACTCGATTTTAATCCCCGCCGCCACCCACGGCCCGGCGCTCGACATCTCTTCCAGATAAACCTTGGAGGAGACCCGCACAACATCCCCTGAACGGAGCAAAAACTTCTGCTGGGCATTGGCAAAGGAACCGCCCTGCAGCAAAGGATGGTAATAACGTAACGAATAGTCGCCTGCATACGGATTGTTTGTAGAAACACTGCGTTCAATGGCTGAACCATTGCAAATCCAATCCCCAAGCACCCCCTGCTCAAAGTCACCATTTCTAACGCGCGTATTGCAACTGACCGACAAATTGTCAAAGACAATATCCACATCGCCTGTTGAACCCTGACAACTTCCGGCAATCATGGCACGACATGAATAAGTACCGTTACTGGGAACTTTTACCACCAGTTGCAACTGACGCCATTCCACCTTGTTTGTATTCGCAGTCAGCACGTCCTCAAGAAGTTCTAACCCATGCCCCTCAATTTTGATACCCGCCACCAGAAAATCCGCCTCATCGCCATGCACCTCTAACTGGTCGGCGCGCATCCAACCTCTGAAATCAAGCGTATCTCCCGCTTCACAATAGACATCCTGATAAAGATGACAGAAATTCCAGTTCGTCCAGCTTCCCTGCATACGAACCGCATATTCCCCCTCAAGCACATTGCTGCGCGTCATCGATATAGCCACCGCGCCGCCCTCGCCCATCCAGCCTTCGGTAGATCCATACTCAAATCCACCATTCTGAAATCCAAACGACTTTCCCTTAAGCGTGAAAAACTGCCAGCCAGACATCTCGCCGGTCCAATTGGTCTCAGCAACCTGCGACAACCCTTCCAGCCGCACACGCACCTCTGCGGTAGACGCATCTCCTGTACTATCCATTTGCTCAACGTATACGCCCCCAAACACACTGATGCTGTCGCCGTCAGCAGCCTCGATGGTTTGACTGAGCCGATTCGTCACCCCGGCGACACCACTATGGCTGCCATGCATCCACGCAGAATATTCGCGGTTAAACGTTGTATTTGTTGCGGTTTCGATCGTAAGACCATCATTTTCCACCTGCCAACCGGACAAATCGACGCTCTCAAAATCGCAGTTCTTCACCACATCGGCAAAGGCCTGCAACCCTATACACAGCAAAAGGATAACCACCGCCCCACCAGTTCTCGTCCTAGTCATTTCCATCCTCCATGATTCCGCCCGCATTGGCTCATTCTGAGGTTCATACCCGAAGAGTCGATTTGGGTTGAAAGATTTATTCAAAAGTAGCTATTAACACGCTCCTATGTACCCCATAATGTAACCGTTTTCAAGCCAATAGTAGCAAAATCCATTTCTTGTGCAATTCTCAGGCTGGATGAACAGGATTTGCTGGATATATTCCATCTTCCGTCATCCTATTTATTCTGTCTTGGATTTTCCACCCAACTGCAAAGAATACGCCTCTGCACCACCGACAAAAGTCCGCGTGTGTTATCACCCCGGATGGGGTGAAGGTATATAGCCCAGGGTCGGTAGACCCTGGGTTTCTGATTCTCCAATATCCCATGCACCCCGGAGGGGGTGCGGGAAGATCTTGATGAACAACCTGTTGCAACGTTCACTTCTCGCACCCCGTCGGGGTGCGTGTTGCTTTGTTTGTCGGCTTCCCGGGGTCCGATGACCCCGGGCTATTCTCCCCGGCCCCTCCGGGGCCATCATGACGCTGACTTTTGTCGGTGGCATCAATATTTGATATCTGGTTGATAAACCCATCCAGCTTATTCATACTCCGCCGCCATGAACACACCAGTCTATGCTTTGGCCAACCAGAAGGGCGGAGTCGGCAAAACGACTACCGCCGTCAACCTCGCCGCCTGTCTCGCAGAACGCGGGAAAAAAATACTCCTCATCGATCTCGATCCTCAGGCTAATGCCACCAGCGGACTCGGCATCGAGAAAAAAGCCGGGATGAGCATCTATTCGGCTCTGCTCAGCGGGCAAATGGAATCAGATCTCATTCAACCAACCGCCGTGCCCAACCTCGACCTCATCGCTTCCGAAACCGATCTGGCCGGCGCCGAGATCGACATTGCCCGCATGGATAACTACCTTCATCGCCTGCGCAACGTCATCCAGCCGATCGCCGAGAAAGCCGCCTATGATGCCATACTGATCGACTGCCCCCCCTCGTTGGGCATTCTCACCATGAACGGACTCACCGCCGCCCAAAGCCTCATCATCCCCATTCAATGCGAATACTACGCCCTCGAGGGCCTCAGCGTGATCAATCGTCTCATCACCCAGCTACGCTCCAGCGGAGCCAACCCCGATCTCGAAATCGCCGGCATCGTCATGACCATGTATGACGGACGCACCAACCTCGCCCAGCAGGTTGTCCAGGAAGTGGCCCGGCATTTCGGTGACCGCGTCTATGAAACCCTCATCCCGCGCACCGTACGCCTCAGCGAGGCCCCCAGTTTTGGCCTGCCCATCATCGCCTACGACAAAAACTGCACCGGCGCCGCCGCCTACCGGCAACTCGCCCATGAATTCATTCTCCGCAGCCGTCAGTCCAAAACCCCGTCCTCACCGCCGCCCGCCGACGCACCATCCCCTCTTCCCCCCACCGAACAAATCTGAAGGAGCCACCATGGACCCACGCATCCGCAACCTCGCCCGCACGCTCGTTCACTACTCCCTACCCACCCAGCCCGGCCAAACCGTCGAAGTCTCCGGCTACTCCGATGCCGAGCCCCTCTTCACCGCCCTCTACGAAGAACTCCTCCGCGCCGGCGCCTTTCCCGAACTGCGTATGCTCCCCGAAGCCACTCAAGAACTCTTCTTCAAACACGCAAACGATTCTCAGCTTGAAACACTCCCGCCCTACCGCCTAGCCAACGCCAAACACATGGATACCTCCATCCGCATCATTTCCAGTTCCAACACCCGCGCCCTCTCCTCCATCGACCCCAAAAAACAAGCCCGCCACACCACCACCTTGAGCCCCTGGAAAGAACGCCTCCTCAACAAACCCTGGGTACTCACCCTCTTCCCCACCGCCGCCTTCGCGCAGGATGCCGAAATGAGCCTCACCGACTTCGAGGACTTCGTCTATCACGCCACCTTTTCCGACGAAAAAGACCCCGTCAAACAATGGAAAGCACTCGCCGCCCGGCAGGAAAAACTCATTGCCCGTCTGCACGGGGCCGATCACATCCGCATCACCGGCCCCGACACCGATCTCGCCCTTTCCGTCAAGGGGCGCCTTTTCGTCAACTCCGCCGGCACGCACAACATGCCCAGCGGCGAAATCTTCACCTCCCCCGTCGATGACTCCGCTGAGGGCTTCATAAAATATGACTTCCCTGTCTGCCATGGCGGACGCGAAATCCACGGCATACGCCTCGTCTTCAAAAAAGGACGCGTGGTGGAAGCCTCCGCCGAGAAAAACGAACCTTTCCTCTTGGAGATGCTCAACATGGATCCCGGTGCGCGGCGACTCGGTGAACTGGGCATCGGCACCAACACCAACATCCAGCGATTCATCAAAAACATTCTCTTCGACGAAAAAATCGGAGGCACCATTCACCTAGCTGTGGGCGCGGCCTATCCCGAGGCTGGCGGAATAAATAACTCCGCCCTGCACTGGGACATGATTAAAGACCTGCGCCAGGGCGGTGCCCTCTATGTGGATGGAAAGCTCTTCCAGCGCAACGGGCGCTTCGTCCAATCTTGACTTCGTCCCCGCCTTTTGCTTTCTTCTCGCCGCATTCCAAGCATCACCGCAACCTTCGGAGGGATGGTCGAGTTGGTTTATGGCACCGGTCTTGAAAACCGGCGACCCGCAAGGGTCCGGGGGTTCGAATCCCTCTCCCTCCGCCATTCCTTTGCTCTCATTTTTTTCTTCGATTCCGTCGCTTGGCTTCTGCTGCCTGTTTGCGCTTTGCTTTGGCTTTCTTCGCAGTGTCACGAGGCCGTAAAACGGGAGGCGGCTCACGCACTTCGCTTTGCATGACCATGTCCATAATCTGCTCATTCTCGTCGAGAAGGTAGATCGGCTTCTCGCCGTTCCAAGTGCCGAAGTAATCAGGATCTTTCTTCTCAAAATGGTCAACCCCTACGACGCGCCGAAATCGGTAATCGGCTTTCATGCCGGTAGAGATCATCCGCTCATCTACAATCACGGTTGGACATGCCTGGCAAAAGAACCCGGCAGGTGCAAGCATGACGCGACATGCCACATCCGTGGCGTAGATAAAGTTCGCTGTGCATTGACGCGTGGTCGATCGGCAACGAGGACATGTTTCCGTCGTACCCGCGAAAGCCTTCGAGTATCCATGAGTGATGCTGCCCTCGAAGAGAGGAAAACCGGAACGGTGGACTAACTCCTCTATAATCTCTGCGTGAGATTCCGGCGAGAAGCTATCCATGTCGACCGTGACCATTCCCTCTCTTCTCTGCAGCCGCACGCCCGGCGCAAGCTCACCGCCCAAAACATCATCTGGCGCGTTCTCTGCCTCCTTATTTTTTCTCCTACTCGAAAATAACCTCATGGCTTTCCGCCTCCTCTCAAGACCGCCAGCGCCTCCGCGATTTCGCGGCCCTTGGCCGAAGCCTCGCGCGCTTCCTTACGCCAGAGCCTTGCCCCGCTCCTTGTTCTTACATTGCGCCGCCGATGATCTCCACGGCTCCAGCCGTTTCCTCGCGACGGATCAGGTCCTCCATCCATCCAACCTTGTGAATGGCGGGATCGATCAACTTCGCCCGAGTGTCTGCCTCGTTGTATCCGAAAGACATACTGCTCAGCCTTCCTCCTTCTGCGCGATCTTTCCGGACCGCGCCCATGGTGTTCAACTCGATGCTGATAACTTCGTGGACTTTGTACTAAACGAGATATGAAGAAACAAGGCGGATTAGCTTTCAAGTCTGGGAGCCGCAGTCGCATCCCTGTTTGACAATCAAGTTGTCGGGCGTTAGGTTGAAAAGAAGCTTGCGCGGTTGCTGCATTGCCGAGTGGATTCCCCTTCACAAGGAGGCTGTTCATGAAGTTGTTTGTTGCGGGTTTATCGGTTGCTCTCGGTTTGGTGACGTGGACTTCGGCGGGTCTGATCGTGAATACAAACGCCATTTCCACGGGTGGCGAGGAAGGAAACTTTTACATTTCCGCCGACAGCGTGACGCTGACGGAGAGGACCACCAATATCACGCCATTTGTCGTTCGGTCGAGCGCCGGATGGCTCACCCCCGTTCCAACGAATGGAACCTGTGATTCCAACGGCACCTATATCACACTCATGTACAGCCCGGAGTATCTGACCGCTGGGAACTATTACGCGAAATTGCGTATTGAGGCGCCCGGCACGACGAATCAGCCGATTTCCGTTGCCGTGTCGTTGGCCATCACGCCCAGTCCGGTCGTTTTGCGCTGCAACGTCGGACCGCTCACCAACACGTTCGTGGCCGGGTCCACCAATGTGTTGTCGATTCCCGCAGACGTGTGGAACGGGGCGTCGTCGCCCGCCACGATGGAATATCGCTTTGAAAACTATATGGAAGGGGTATCGGTTTCCCCGACCAGCGGAGTGTGCAAAACAGAGATCCGCCGCCATTATATTACGCTCTCGAATTTAGCCACCCTGGCCATCGGGGACTACTATCATAATATCGCCGTCGAGGAGACGAATGGCGCCCAGAAGTACATCATGATAACGCTTCATGTAACGGCGTCGAATCCCGCCGCTGCCTTCAGCACCAATCAGATCAGTGTTTCAACAGTGCAGGGCGTTAATCCTTCTAATCGCACGTTCTCCATCTGGAACCGTGGCGAGCAAACACTGGATTACCGGACGGTCTGTCCGGCGGACTGGTTATCCTGCTCTCCCACCAACGGGTCCTGTACGACCGAAACCAACGCGCTGTCGCTCTCCTTTGATACCTCGGCGCTGGCGACCGGCTCGTATCGCAGCGCCGTTCAGGTGTATGCGCCGTCCACGAATTTGAAGCCCAGGTCCATTTTCGTGTCGCTGACCGTTCTGCCGTATTCGTCCGTGCTGAACTGCGCCACCTCGCTGCTTCAGGGCGGGCGCTACTCCTCCGGCATCTATACCCAGCACTGGCCCATCTGGAACAGCGGAACCGGCTCCATGAGTTACGCCATCAGTGAAAATACGAGCTGGCTGACCATTTCCCCCACCAACGGAACCAGCGTCGCCGGGGCGAGGAATTATCATACCGTCAGGTTCGCATCGGCGGGTCTGGACGAAGGCACGCACACCGGACTGGTAACGGTTGTTGCTCCCAACGCGCACCCGGCCACCCAGCAGGTGAGCACGGTGTTCCGCATTATTTCCACGCTGACGATCTCGCCCCCGTTTGTTACAAACCAATGCCTCGAAGGGTTCCATGCGAGCAATGTGACCGTACGCATGTGGAATGCCGACAGCACCAACACGATCGCCTACACCCTTTCCAAAACAGCGGCGTGGCTTCAACTGAACACCACCAACGGTGCCAGCCACGGAGACACCAATCAATTCGTACTCTCCTTCCTCTCCACCAATCTCGCGCCGGGTGTCTATGCCGATCAGATCCGCGTTTCCTCCGCTCAATTCACCGCCTTTATCCCGGTGCAACTGACGATCGAAGACTTTAACGGAGAACATGGTGAAAAAATTCTGTTCTACTCCACGCGATACGGAAACGCGGACATCTGGATGGTGGAACCCGACGGACAGAATCCTCAAGTGCTGATTCGCGACGCTGGCAACCAAACCGATCCACAACTCAGCCCCGACGGCACAAAGCTGGCCTATCGGGATGACAGTTCTGGCGTTACCCGCCTCAAGGTGCGCGATTTGCTGACAGAAACCGTAACCGACTACGGCGATCTGGAAAACGCCCGCTGGTTGAGCGATGGTAGCGGCCTGATCGGCAACGATCCGACCAACCTAGCCGCCGTGATTTGGCGCGCTCCGCTGGTCGGTGCGCGTACGTCGTTCATTCGTGAGCTGGATCGCCTGACGCTTTTTGGCCAAGACTTCTTTTCCGGGAAAATCTATTACACGGTTGATCCGGGTTATTCGCCCAACACGGTCATCAAGAGTTTCGACCACTCGACCTCCAATCGGGTGATTTTGAAAGGTGCCGATCGTCATCAGGACGCCATGGGACGGGTCAGCCCGGATGGTCAACTCGTTAGCTATGCCCGATCCGTTTCACTCGTGGGCAATCCACGCCGTATTCATCTGCTGGATACCGCCACGTCCGTGGAACGCTCCTTCAGCTCCAACCTGGGCAATACGGATCGTGAATCCGATTTTTCTCCAGACGGACGCTCGCTGGTATTCGCCCGCCTGATGGGAAATGGCACAAATACGTTGGTCGTGGCCGATTTAGCAACCACCAATGAAATAACGATTTTCACGGATTCACATCTATGCCTCGGGCCCATCTGGGGAAACCCCTATCTTTGGCGACGACCCGTGATGGAAGTCACGCCGCTCAGCCTGATCAACACCATCATCAGCGGAACCACCAATCCGCCCACCGCCAAGCTGACCCTACGAAACTCCGGGTGGAACACCCTGAATTATTCGATATCCAACGAAACGCCCTGGGTTCAATTGGATGCCGCATCCGGAACCAGCACGGGCGAATCGGATGTCATTACGGTGAGCTTTGACACGAAGTCTCTGGACGTTGGAACACATACCGGACGACTCGTCGTCGTGGCCGACTCCACCAACTCGCCGATCATTATCCCGGTGACAACCACCGTGGAACCACCCCTGCCCATCATCGCCTGCGACACCGCCACGCTGAACGCTCAGCTTGCCTATGGTACGGGAACGTGTACGAAAACCTTCACGGTTCGCAATGCGGGCGGACGCACCCTTTCCTACACTATTTCGGATAATCGCACCTGGATGAATGCATTGCCCGCATCCGGGTCCAGCACCGGCGAAGAAGATGAGATCACGATAACCTTTCAAGCCACCGACCTCTCGCTTCACTCGACCAATACCGGAACCATTTCCCTTTCGTCCGCAGGCCTCGCCACGCAAACCATCGCCGCAACGTTGTGCATCGTGATGCAATCGGAACTTCCAAAACAACTAGCCGTCAGTGCTCTCTCGTTCAGCAACTCAGTCACAGAAAACCGAAATCCACCCAATCAGACGTTCGAAATTTGGAACAGCGGCGGAAATACGCTGACCGATTGGACCCAGGAAAACGCGAATTGGTTCAGCCTGATGCCCAGCGTACGCCAGGAACGTCCGTACACCAGCGCAGGCGAGCGCGACCGCGTAACCATTCAATACACCACCGATGTATTGACGCAGGGATTCCACCAGGCGTCCATCCGGGTCGGCAGCGACGGAGGCACCCAACAGGTGAATGTCGCCGTGAACGTCCTCCCGCCCCTTCAGTATGCGCTGACCCTGATGACTCACGGTTCCGGAACCGTTACGCGCGCACCGCAGAGCGCTTCGTATTCCGATTTGACCAGCGTTCACCTCACGGCCTTCCCCGCCGCAGGATATGAATTCATCCATTGGGGTGGCGGCGTTCAAGGGGCCTCGACCTCCGGCGTGGTGGTGATGGACAGCTCCAAAACCGTCCATGCCTACTTTGAGCCGCGTGCCCGCGTCTGGGGGTACGTGACCAATACGGCAAGCGGACAGGGTATTAACACCGCCTCGCTGTATTTGGGAAATCACGTCACCCACACCGTCTCCTCCGGATATTATTCATTCACCCCCGCGCCCGGACTTTATAATTTCGAAGCCACGCGTCTGGGCTACGAATCATCGTCCATCGTACAAGAAGTCTCCCCCCACACCACGACCCGGCGCGATTTCGGATTGGCCCCGAATATGATTACCATCAACTACGCACGCCAGCGCCCCAATACCACGCTGGTGGATATTTCCTATTACCTGGAGGGAAAAACGAACGATGCGTATGTGGTGGAAGTCTATCTTTCCTCGGTGGGCGGCGCCTCATGGGATGTGGCCTCAACGTCCTTTCAAGGCAGCGCCAACATGAACATCCCCGCGAAATCGTTGCAGGATATTGTCTGGAACGCCGGGGTGGACTGGCCTCAAAACCGAACCGACAACATGAGACTTGCCCTGCGTACCTGTGGGTTCTCTTTCACGAGCCAGCCGTTCACGGTGGATACCCGGTGGAATACGGAATGGCTGGTTCGCGCCTGGGCCGACCGGGATAGAAACGGACAATACGATCCCGGCGAGGGCCTCCCGAATGCCGAGGTGTATTACGGCAATTGTAATGTGGGCACTACCCCGACCGCCTTGACCGACAATCAGGGGTTGACCTGGATCACCAACCCGGTCTCCGCTGGCAGGTCTCTGTTCATTCGGGCGCCCATCTATTCCCTCGCCGCAGAAAAACCCCGCCACACCGCCGTCAGCAACACCATGTACACCCTGTGGCTCGACAACGACCGCGGCCAGCTTCATGCCGGTGATGCATGGGATGGCATCTGGAATAGGTACACGATTACGGAACAGGATCTGGACCTGCTCTATCGAGGCGAAACCCTTGAATCGCGTCTTCGTCACCCCGTTTTTGAATGGAACCTGACCGTGGCTGCCGAGGCGCATAACACCAACTGGATCGCTCAATTCGGCACCGGGATGGCACGGGCCTCCACCTATCTCTACGACATTACCGATGGCCAGATGAAGTTCGGCATCATCTCCCTCACCACCGGCGTCTCAAGAAGTTCCGATGCATGGAAAAAAGCCGACATAGTTGTTTATGCCAACGACGACTATCGGGCGAACGCCTATATCGGATCCATTTACAAAAACGACAACAAACACATCTCCTTGGGACGCGCATGGAAGGGATACCAGCCAGATGAAAGTGGTTACTACAGCGGCATCGTGCATGAGTTCGGTCACTACGCGCTGAAATTCTGGGATGAATACCTCAGTGCCCTGGCCGATAAAGCCTCATGGAAGCTCTACCGCGCCAACCACACCAACGACAATCCGCAGAATTACGGCCTGATGGATTACCATTACAACGTCTCTGAAATGTCGTCCGACAACGACTACCCGGCTGCTTACCCACCGTTGAACGTCGAGGTTAACGATCCATTTCGCATATCTAAACTCATGAACTATATGAGCACCATGACCATGCAGGTGTGGCAATATCGAGTGGTGTCCACTTACTCCATTGAACCCGAACACCTGCCCTGCTGGGCCCGGCTCAAAATCCAATTTCACAAAAACTACAATGGAATCCCCGTCTCCATCATCACCCCTCCGAATGGCGTGTATGAAAATGGACGATCCACCTCGGAGGATCGCCCCGGCCCCACCGACATACCCGGCCCCTATTCGCGCTGTACGTTTAAAAGCCCCTTGGGAACCACCCGCATGAGCATGGGCGACTCCGATGCTTGGTATTCTGAACCTGCCTACGTGCTGGTCACATTCCAAGGTTCCCCCGCAGCCAACGCCGTGGTCACGCTGCTTCCCGCCCGCGAACAGCCGCGCATCATCGTCCTCGGAAAAACAGATCGTTCCGGACGGATCGCTCTCGAACCCTGGACGCCGGGCGACCGACTCGCCGCCTATTGGAACGGACGCGAAACGATGCTCAACCTCACCGCGCTGAATCGGTCCGAGAATCCCCTGTGCATCGAACTCGAACAGGCTAATCGCCTGACCAAACAACTGCCACAGCCCCTCACGCCCGGCGGCATGGGATTGCTCCTCCTGCCATCATTCACCACATCCAGCAACATCACCCTGACCCTGCAAAGCGGTCTCGCGCTGGCCACCAATCCGCTGGCCACCCTCTATATCTCCGATGCCATTTCCAACGACATTCCCATGAGCGGGAGCGGCAACCTCTACAGCGGGGAACTGGCACTCGATGAGTCCCTGGATGGTTCCATCCACCTTCGCTGCACGCTTCTGGACGATTCGGAATGGATCACGTGGGACGGTTTTAACTTCGCCGCCATGAACAGCGAAGACCAACGGCTCTACTCACCCAACGGCATCGCCGAATTCACGTTCGGGGGCATCACCTCCGCGACCACCTACGTAGGATTCATTTACCAGGGAAATGGCCCCGTGTTCATTCCGGCGGGATTCACCCACACCAATCAGATTGGCTCCGTCTATGCTTGCGCACTTGCCGACGGGTCCATCCTCAGCAGCAACACCCCGGCTTCGCTCAACCTCCAGTATGAAGACGATGACGTCGTCGGCATCGACGAAACAACCCTACTGCTTCATCAATGGGATCCCGCCACAACCAACTGGGCCGCACTCGACGCCGCACAAGATCCCTCACGCAATACCTTTTCCGTGCTGCTCACCAACACAGGAGCCTTTGCGCTCTTCGGCGATGCGTCCAACGACACCAATCCTCCCGCCGCCATCGCCGATCTCGAAGTCCAACCCGGCGACAGCCCCGCCACCCTCGACCTCACCTGGACCGCCACCGGTGATGATGACACCAACGGAACGGCCTACGTCTACCACGCACGATTCGACACCAACGAAATTACCGAGGCCAACTGGGATTCCGCCCAACAGCTCCTCGTGTCCCAAACACCTCAACCCGCCGGAACCATCGAAGGCGTCCACGTAAACGTGCCCACCCCGGACACCGTTTATTACATCGCCCTGCGTGCTGCCGACGAAGCAGGAAACTGGAGTCTGTTCACCAACTCCGTGGCCGCACGCTCCGGAACAGACGATGCCGATGGCGACGGCATCTCCGACGTCTGGCTGGCCTCTGCCAATGCGCTCCTCGAAACGCCCATGGGCACCGATGACGATACGGATGGCGATGGCCTGACCACGTTTGAAGAATACGCAGTCCAGACCGATCCCAATAATGCCGACACGGATGGCGACGGCATGAGCGATGGATGGGAAATTAACTATAACCTCGACCCCAATGAGGGCTCCGACGCAGAACTCGATTCCGACGGAGATGGCCGCAGTAACATCACGGAATATGGTGATGGCACCAATCCACGCTCGACCGATACCGATTCCGACGGCATGAGCGACCCCTGGGAAAAAGCCCACAATCTGGATCCGCTTACCGCCGGCGGGCAGCAGGGCGGCGACGCCGATATCGATGGCGACCGGTTCAGCAATGCCGAAGAATATACCGCCGACACCGACCCCAACGACCCGGATTCATACCTACACTTCACCGAACTGATGGAACGGCAGGGCGGCCTCTATTTAGCTTGGCAGGGCGGAGAAGTGGCCGCGCAATACATTGAATGCGTAACCAACCTTTTTGCCGCTCCGGAGGATTGGGCACCCATTTTCACCAACATCCCCCCGACAGGCCTGTCCGTTCAATGGACCAACACGGAACCCTGCGCCACAACCACGTTCTTCCGCATTCGGGCAGAGCGGCCTTAAACGTGTCTTCTTTTTGCCGCCGATCGCATCTATTAGAAATTCAACGACTTTTTCCCATCTTGTACTGCTGCAAGATACGTCCGACGCGGGAACCGATTTTTTCGGCGCCAGCGAAGCGCTTGGGCGGAGGCTCTCTCAGACCGCGCCCATGTATCCACCTCAGTGCCATTGAACTTCCAGCGCCCCCCTGACCTTGAACGACTTGGAATCATCGTGGAAGGGAACCTTCAAGGACGTTCGCATCCCGCATTATATCGAGCCGATTTTGTCCCGGAGGGCCTGTGCGGCCATTTGCGGGTTGGCCTTGCCCCGGCTCAATTTCATGATCTGCCCCACCAGAAATTGCAACGCCGCCTGCTTGCCGCCGCGAAAATCCTCCACCGACTTCGCCTGTTCGGCAATCACCTGATCCACGAAAACGTCGATGGCCGATGAGTCGCTGACCTGCGCCATGCCGCGCTTCTCGACCAGGGCCTTCGGGCTCGCGCCTGGCTGCTCTAAGAGAAGAGCAAACACCTCTTTGGCGGAATTGCTGTTGATCACCTGGCTATCGGCCAGCGCAACCAGTTCGGCCAAGGCATCGGCCCCAATCGGAAATTGCTCGATCGTGCATCCCTTTTCGGAAAGCACCCGCATGACCTCGGTCATGACCCAATTCGACACCGCCTTGAAATTTTTCGTTCCGGCGGCAGCGCGCTCATAGTAGTCGGCCAGGTGTTTATCCGCCGTCAGGACGGCGGCATCGTATTCCGGCAGCTCGTATTGACTCACAAACCGTTCGCGGCGCTGCTGCGGAAGCTCGGGAAGCTCACTGCGCCAACGCTCGATCACGTCCGGTTCGAACACCACCGGCATCAGGTCCGGCTCCGGAAAATAACGGTAATCGTGTGCGTATTCCTTCGAGCGCATGGGAATGGTCACGCAGGCATCGGGATCGAAGCGAAGGGTCTCCTGCCGAACACTTCCCCCGCTCGTCAGAATGCTCTCCTGACGCCGCGTTTCGGCCTGCAGGGCCTGAAACACGCCTTTAAAGGTGTTCATGTTCTTGATTTCGGCCTTCACGCCCAGTTTTTCCTGTCCTTCGGGGCGAAGGCTGATGTTCACATCGCATCGCATGTTTCCTTCTTCGAGATTACACTCGCTGATGCCGCCATACACCATGATCTGTTTCAACGCCTGCAGGTAGGCCAGCGCCTCCTCCGGCGTTTCCATATCCGGCTCCGACACCACTTCCATCAGCGGCGTGCCCGCCCGATTAAAATCCACTTCGCTCGAGGCCGTCGCATGTGTATTTTTAGCCACATCCTCTTCGAGATGAATCCGATTGACGCGAATGATTTTTTTCCGTCCTTCGATCTCGATTTCAACCTGACCGCCAATGCAGAACGGCCGATCATACTGCGTGATCTGATAATTCTTCGGCATGTCGGGATAAAAATAACTCTTACGGTCGAACTTGCAGAACTCGCCGATACGCGAACCGATCATGAGCCCCGCCTTGATGGTTTTTTGCACAGCTTCCTCATTCAGCACCGGCATGACCCCCGGATAGCCCAAACAAACCGGACAGACATTCGTGTTCGGCTCATCACCAAAATGATTCGCACAGGCGCAGAATATCTTGCTGTTCGTCTTCAACTGGATATGCGTTTCCAGTCCAATCGTCACTTGGTAGTTCATGATGCGTTTCCGTTTCCTAATCCCTGAATGGTCGGCCCGCTTAAATGCCAGGCGGTGGATTGTTCGTAGGCGTATCCGATGTCCAGTATCTTCTGCTCCGCAAAAGGGGCGCCCAGAACCTGAAGACCCACCGGCAAACCACCAGACGTGAATCCACAGGGAGCCGACAGCCCGCAAATACCCGCCAGATTCGCCGTCACCGTGAAAATATCCCCTAGATACATCTTCAGCGGATCATCCGCGCAACTGCCCAGCGGATACGCCGCCGTCGGACTCACCGGACAAACAATCGCATCACACCGCGCAAACGCTTCGGTGAAGTCACGCGCAATGAGCGTGCGAACTTTCTGCGCGCGCAGATAATACGCATCGTAATATCCGCTGCTGAGCACGTAGGTGCCGAGGATGATGCGTCGCTTCACTTCATTGCCGAAGCCGGACGCGCGGGTATTCATATAAAGCGCAATCGGATCGGGTCCATCGACGCGCATGCCGTAGCGAACGCCATCGTAGCGCGCCAGATTGGTGGACGCTTCGGCCGTCGCCAGAATGTAATAGGTCGCCGTGGCATAGCGCGTGTTCGGGAGACTGACCTCCACGATTTCTGCGCCGAGAGACTGATACTGCGCAATGGCTTTGCGCACGCAGGCCTCCACTTCGGGATCAATGCCTTCCACAAAATATTCCTTCGGCACGCCCAGACGGAGCCCCTTCATTTCGCCGGTCAGTGAGGCGGCGTAGTCGGGCACATCCAAGGGGCTCGAAGTGGAATCCTTCGGATCATGGCCGGCCATGGCACCCAGCAGCAGCGCGGCATCTTTCACCGTGCGCGTGATCGGCCCAATCTGGTCGAGTGAGCTGGCATAGGCCGTCAGACCATAGCGCGAGATGCGCCCATAGGTGGGTTTCAAGCCCACGCAGCCGCAAAAGGATGCGGGTTGCCTCACGGAACCACCGGTATCAGACCCAACCGAGGCCACGGCCATGCGGGCCGCCACCGCCGCCGCCGAACCACCGCTTGACCCGCCCGGAACACACTCAGTGTTCCATGGATTGCGCGTGGTCTGAAGCGCCGAATTTTCCGTGGACGAACCCATGGCAAACTCATCCATGTTCACGCGCCCGGCCATCACCATGCCGGCACTCCGCAACCGAGCTACGGACGTAGCATCATAGGGTGAGCGATAGCCCTGCAGAATTTTCGACCCGCAGGTGCAGGACTGCCCACGCACATTGAGCAAATCCTTGATCGCCACGGGAATGCCCGTCAGCGGGCCGGCCGTACCGTGCGCTCGCGCGGCATCCGCTTCGACGGCCTGCGCCAGCGCGTCCTCTTCATCCAAATCCACATACGCCCGAATCACCGGGTCGATCCTGTTTTTCGCCGCCAGCACATCGCGTACGATCTCCTGCGAGGTGCAGGCACCCGACTGAAGCAGAACGGAAAGTTCTTCCACCGTTTTTTCGTTTAATTCAGACATATCCGCTCCCGCTTCATTCCATAATTTTTGGGACCACAAACTGATGATGGCGCACAGAAGGCGCATTGGCCAGCACGGCATCCCGGTCGAGACTGATGCCGCATTCATCACGTCGCAGCACATTGGTCATCGGCATGGGATGCGCCATCGGCTCCACCCCTTCCACATCGACCGCCTTCAACTCGTCCACATAACCCAGAATCTGATCGAGCTGACGCTGATACAAGGTGCGCTCTTCCGGCGTGAGGTGCAGCCGCGCCAATTGCGCCACATATTCCACATCCATATGCTCGGCGCTCTCATTAAATGAACTGCTCATAACAAAATCATCCTGGTTGTTTGTTTGCACGCGCCCCACGACCCATCAAGCCGTCGGTTCCATCGCAAAAGAGGCTGGCTGTATAACACGCTCATAGGGTTACGACAAACGCTTTTATTCCGGCGCACGATTCCTCGAGGTCTCGTACCAAACGGTGGTTGGGCATGTTCTATTGGTATAGCGACAAGGGTATATGTCGAGCCATCAGCGCGAAATGTTTGTCATGGGTGAAAAGCTGAATGTTATTCTGAATGGCATTTTGTGCTATCACGAGGTCAGGAACGCCAATTTTATTAATTCCGTTCCGAATACAGAGAGTCTGCATATGAATCAGAGCATCCCAGTCAATTTTAATAGGTATTCGGTTGATTTCTCGCAGAAGGCTGATCAGCTTTCGTTGTTGCCGAACATGTAGCGCAGGGACAAGCTCTGCAAGGATGAGGTCATTGACCAAGACCAGATCGTTTTCAATTAGAAAATCAAGCATTTCCGACCGTGGCGCACCGCGGAAATAATCAACCCATACCGAACTGTCAACCAAGACGCTCATTTCCGCTTTCGCAATGTGTTTAAGTCAAGATTCAGGTCCGTTTTCCCTTTGAAACTTTTAAGTTCCTGTAGATAGCTCTTCCGCACCAAATCCTCCAGCGCGGCGATAATAACGGCTGTCTTCGTGTGCTGATGTGACACCTTCATTGCTTTGGCAACGAGAGTTTCCGGCAGATCAAGTGTTGTTCTCATAGATATCCTTGTGCATATGATTTACGTTTTAACTGCATGTAAAGTATGCAAGAGGGCGCGGCCTGTCAATCCTTATACGCTACACAACCAGCCCAACGCCCAAGGACACCGGAACATCACGTCCGCTTTTTGATGAGCACATAGGCCGTGTATACATAGGTGATAAACGCAAGAAGAAGAAAAACCTCAACTCCTGTTGCGAGAGATTTGTTTATGTAGCCAAACGTTGACCCAAAAACACCGCCTGTGACAAGGGCTATGAACAGGGACTTCGCCGCAGCTTTCTTTTTGGCCTTATACATTTCCGGTTCCACGGACACGGAATTGATCGACTCAAGAATCTCTTTGGCACGGCTCGCATCTGACTGCGAGACGCGTAATTTTATTCCGCCAATCGCATTCGCATACCAAGGACAAACCGTGACGGTCGTTTCAGAGTCTGAGTAGACTTGGATACCGTTTGATTCAAGCAGTGCTTTTTTGTTATCGAAAGAACCTAGGGAAAAGCACTTATCAACGATCACAAGGGTTGCATTCATTATTTTCTCCATTCCAATGATCAGGTTGACGGTTCGTCTGGAGACGCGCTTGGCGCGGCCTCAGGCGCATGGTCCGACCAGTTTTCCGCTTCTCTTAAAAACGCCCGTTGCAGCCCGAGGAGTTCCATTGGCCTATCCACGGGAGTCATGTGGGCACTTCCCTGTATGACATGATACTGGGGATTATTGGCAAATCCAGACTGCCATTTGGTATAGGCAGGCGTGCACAGATCGTCGCTTCCGCAGGTCATGAGAACAGGAACCGTTAACGTGGACAATTGCGTGGTTACGTTGACTGTCTTTAGATTTCCCGGCACATTCAACTCCGAACCGCTTGCAACCATGACATCGTGGATTATGGGATTTCGTGCGGCAATCAGCTTCTTCATCGCCTCAGGTAATGGCCAAGTGTGTGTAACGTGCCTCTTAATGAATTCCATGCAAGCGTCATCGTAGTCATTCTTTGTGCCGACCCCCTTTAACTCATAATCATCTATCACCTGCCCGGCTTTCCCATTCAGGCCGCTCAAGCCCTGCTTAAGTGCCGGGGCAACGTGGTTGATATAATAAGGGAAACTAAGTATTGGGCTATGGAGAGAAATAGAGCACATGCCGTCGGGATGTTTGGCGGCAAATCCAACAGCCAGAGTCGTTCCCCATGAATGACCAATCAGATGGTACTTCTTCAAGCCCAGACCATCCCGAACCGCTCTCACCTCATCAAAATAT